>DATDEX010000102.1:0-35009 GCA_036522895.1 Candidatus Eiseniibacteriota bacterium
GGGACGCCGCGCGCGCGGCACGCCGCCGCCCACGACGATCGCGTTCGGGATCCGCCGCACCGCGGCGCTCGTGAGCCGCAGGAGGTGCGCGCGCAGGATCCCGACGAACGCGCGTGGCTGGGTTCGCGCGATGGCGCGCTCGAGCCGGCCGCGATCCGCCCACGCGTCCACGAACACCGCCACCGCCCCGATGCGGAGCGTCCCGAGCAGCACCGTGTAGAGCGCGATCGACATCGGCACGAACACCAGCACCCGATCGCCCGGCCCGATGCCGCGCGCGAGCAGGACCGCAGCAAACGCCGCCACGCGGGCGTCCAGCTCCGCGAACGTGACGCGCCGGGTGCGCCCGCCGCGCGTCTCCACGATCGCCACGCGCTCCGGGTGCCGCGCGGCGCGCTCGGACAGGCGCGCGGCCAGGTTGGCGCTCACGGCCGCCATTCGTAGAGCGCGTAGCGGCGGAAAACGCGCGAGCGGTGCCGCGACGACATGCGCATCGAGAAGTTCGCCACGTGCATCAACGCGTGGATCATCGAGCGCGCCCCGAGCGTCGCGGCCCGTTCGCGAAGCAGGTCGAGCATGTGCCCCGCGAGCCCCATGCCCCGCGCTTCGGGCAGCGTCGCCACGGTTTTCACGATCGCGCGCGGAGCGCCCGCAGCGCTCGCAGCGCCGCCCGCCCCCGCCAAACCCGCAGCGCCCGCCAGTGGGTCCATGTACGCAAACTGAAACGCCACCGGCCGGCCTGCGGCATTCTCGGCGATCAGCACGAGCTCCGGGTTGAGCAGCTCGCGCAGCCCCTCGTACTGAGCGCGAAACTCGTCCCATGAAATGGGTGTGTAATAGAGATTGTCCCCAAACGCGACGAGGCTCAGCTCGTGCAGCACGCGCAGCTCGTCGACAAAGCGTGAGAGCTCGAGCGTTCGAATGCGGATCCCGGCCGCCGCGACGCGCGCCGCGAGCACGCGCGCGTCCGGCGCCGGCTCGTGCGGCGAGTCGTCCACGCGGCTTTCGTACCGGGCCGCGATCTCGAATCCCGCCGCCTCGAACCAGCCCGAGTACTCGGGCGGGTTCACGGGCTCCCCGAGGAACGGTCGCGGCTCCGACGTGGGCGTGGCATCGCCGGCGAGCGCCAGCCGGTAGCGCCGCCAGGTGCTGCCGTTCATCGGCCCGAGCACACGCCGCACCCCGCGAGCGGCGAGCGCCGCGCAGGCCTCTTGCAACAGCAGTCCCGCCGACTCGCGATCGTGTGCCTCGAAATGGCCAACGAGCCCGCTCTCGCCCTCCACCCCGTGGAGCGCCGGCGCCACCCCGAGGCTCGCGCGCGCGAGCGCCCGCTCGCCGTCCAGCACGAGCCGGCACTCGAGCCCCGGCAGCGCCGACTCGGGCGGCAGCCCCGCGTAGAGCGGGAGCGCGCGACGCACCTCCTCGAACGCCGGCGTCTCCGCCTCGCCGTACCGTAAAGCCCGCACCACGAGCGGCGCGCTCATCGCGCGGGTCGCCACGGCTCGATCCCGAGCGTCCAGAGATGGAGCGGCAGCACCGCGAGCGTGGCGAGCAGCACGCCGAGCGCGAGGAGTCGCAGCGTCCACACGTCGCCCGCGGGCGGCCGGACGACGCGACGGAGCGCCAGGTGGAACACGAGCCCCAGCACGCACACGAGACCCGCGGTGGCGAGCTCGATCCCGAGCCGCGCGCCGCGGAGCGCCCACAGCCCGAGCAGTGCCACCGAGCCGTAGCCGAGCGATGCCGCGACGAGACCGCGGTATCCCGCCGAGCGTCTCCTGAGCCGCGGCATGTTCTCGAAGTTCCAGTACGCGATCACCGCGAGCGAGGCGGCGAGCGCTCCCACGAACATCACGTGGAACGGGTGACCCGTGCGCAGCTTGGCGGGCCCGTGGACGAACGTCGCGAAGCCGTTGTCCGCGAAGAGCCACAGTGCCGCCACGATCGCCACGTAGAAGATCGCCTGCACGTCGTAGCCGCTGTCCGCACCCGCGAGCCGCTGATGGTCGTTCCGATCCAGCGCCACGAGCGCGGCGAGCGCCAGCACCGGCGCGACGAGCCAGGGCGGCCCGCCCAGGCTGAATGCGCCGTAGAGCACGAGGTGCGCCGCCACCGCGCCGCTGAACGACAGGTATCGCGTCCGCCGCGCGAGCAGGAGCATCGCGGCGAGGATGCCGATCTGCACGAGGAGCTGAACGCCGATCGCGGCCGAGCTGCGCGGGGTGAGCTTGAGGAGCAGGAAGTAAGTGATGAGCGGCAGCACCAGGTTGTCGCTGCCCCCGGTGCTGATGGCCTCGAACGCGGTCACGAGGAGTGCCAACTGGAGCGAGATCATGACCGACGTGCCGCGGTCGATGTGCGTGAACAGCAGCAGCGGCAGGTGGGTGCCGAGGAACGCCGTGAACAGGAACACGGCGGATCCCTCGAGGCTCCGCTGGTCGCGGTGGACGGTGTAGCGATGGCGGCCGTAGGACTCCCCCAGCACCGCCGCGAGCGCGTCGCAGATCACCAGCATGATGAGCGAGACGACGTAGAACACCCGGTGGCCGGAGGCCACCACGAAGAGCAAATACAACCCGAGCGGAAAGTAGATCTCGCCGTACGACTGCCGCTCGACGTCGAAGAGACTCGGGAGCAGTCGCCGCCGGCGCGCCCACGCGAGGACGCTCGCGATGACCCCGGCCAGTACGAGAAACGTCCAGTGGCTCCGGAGCACCCAGGGGAGCGCCGCGGCGGCGAGGCCGAACGCGACGTGCAGCGTCTTCCGCGTCCACTCGACCGGCGGTTGGTAGCGCCGGTACCAGAGCTCGGTCCCCGCGACCACCCCCGCGAATCCCAGCCCGAGCAGCGCGGCGCGCAGCACCTCGCCGCCCCAGCCCCCGCCCGCGACGATCGCGATCACGGGCCCACCTCGTCCACGTGCAGCCGGCTGTAGAACCACGCCCGATCGCGGGCGTGGAGCGACGCGGCGAGCTCTTCCAACGGGTGAACTCGCCCCGCGACCCCATCCGGAATTCCGCGCGGGACCAGCATATTCCAGTAGACGAGCCGGGCGCGCGGCGCCGCGCTCGCGACGAGCCGCGCGTAGCAGGCGGCGTGCTCGGCCGGGCTCATGTACTCGAAGAGGTCGGAGAGGTTGAAGCCATCGAACCGCCCCGTGGCCGCGTCGTCCACCGGCGCACGGACCAGCCGCACGCGGTCCAGGCGCTCGCGGATCGCGGCGAAGTGCTCGGGCCTGAGGTAGCGGGGCCGCGCCTCGGGCGGGAAGTTGCCGGTCACGACGCCGGCGAGATACGGGTTCTCCGCCACCGGGATCTCGGTGAGCGCGTACCGCGAGCGCTCGAGGATCCGCGCGCTCACGGCCCCATCGACGTGTGAGAAAAACGCGGGGTCGCGGCCCATGCGGCCCATCACCGCGCGGCTGAAGAACACGCGGAACAGGAGCCGCCAGCGCACCGTGTCCCAGCGCGTGCGGTAGAACTCGCGCTGCGCCTCGAGCGAGCGCGCCTCGCGAAGCGCGCGCACCGTGGCGCGGCCGTGAATGCAGGGCAGGACCCAGCGGCGGAAGAGCCGGAAGTAGTGCTCGAACCGCCCCGCGTGCACGAGCCCGGTCGCGAGGTCCTCCGCGCGACCGTCCCAGAACTGTTGGGCCCCGGTCGAGAGGTCCCCACGCAGCTCACGGTAGGTGACGCGCCGGTTCGGGTCGGGCGTGATCCCGAGAAACGCGAGCACGCCCGCGTGGTCCAAGTGCCGGAACGCGGAGAGGCGCAGCTCGAGGCAGGCGAGCTGGGCGCCGCTCAGGTCCACCGCCACCACTTCGGCCGGATCGAGCGTCAGGAGTGCCAGCACGTTGTCGCCCGCGGAGGCGATCGACAGCAGCCGGCCGCCCGGGGCGACCGGCGCGAGCGCTTCGCAGAGCACGTCGGCATCTTCCCATACGCTCGCGTAGCGCACGAGATCCCACGCGGCGCGCTCGCGCACGGTTTCGGCCGTCGAGACCTTCACGCGGGGACCTCGAGCCGGCGCACGCGACCGGTGGTGCCGTCCATCTCCACCTCTTCCCCGTCACGCATCGTCGCCATGAGCCCCGCGATGCCCACCACGCAGGGGATCCCCATCTCGCGGGCCACGATCGCGGAATGGCTCAGGAGGCTGCCGCGCTGGATGAGCAGCCCGGCCACGGCCGGGAACAGCACGGTCCAGCCGGGATCTGTGCGCTCGGCCACCATGATGCGACCGGCGAGATCGCGCGCCTCGCGCGGATCGCGCACGACGCGGACGCGCGCGCGCACGACGCCCGGGCAGCAGCCGGTGCCGTTGAGCTCGGCGCCGCTCACGCTGGCGTCGGGTGAAGCCGCGCCCGCCCACTCGCGCCCCGTCGGCGGTCCGATGCTCTCGAAGCGATCCGGCGGTGGCGCCGTGCGGGCGTAGCCCGCGAACTCTTGCTGCCGCGCTCGCACGAGAGGTCGCAACTCGGTGCGTCCGCCGCCGGGCTCGAACGCCGCGAACAGCTCCTCGCGCGTGAGCATGAACACGTCGCGCGGGGCCTCGAGTCGCCCGTCCCGGGTGAGCTCGGCGCCGAGTGCCAGGAAGATTCTACGAACGACGCCGAAGACGCGCGTCCGCTCGAAGCGAAGGTTCTCGCGGTCGCGCACCCTGCGCCGCGCCCGCGCGAGCACCGCCCGGTAGACGCCTCGACGCGGCCACGAGAGCCGCGAGAACGCCAGACGCTCCGCCGCGTCACGAATCGCCCGTTCGCGCGCCCACGCCGCCTCGGGGTCGAGCGTGCCGCCGGCCACGTACGCGCGCAGCGTGTGAACGAGGAACGTGGGGTCCTCGCGCAGCGTGATCGTCTCGAGCTTCAGCTCCTCCATGCAGCGGTCGCCGAACCGCGCGACGTAGCCGTGAAGCTCCGCGCGAAGCTCCGCGGCAACCGGGTCGCGTTCGAGCGCGTCGAGCAGCCCCCGGTCGTCCGGATGCGCAGCGAACAGCGCGCAAAGCGCGGGATCGGCGCTCACCCGCCGCGCCATGGCCATGATGCGGCGCGCGGGCTCGGTCGAGACGATCCCGCCCTCGCCGCAGAGGAGATCGTTCACCAGCGTGGGCGCGGCGCCGGGGAGCCACGTCTCGGTGAGCCGGCCGAGCACGCCGAAGAAGATCATGGCGAAGAAGTCGTTCACGAGCGGCGTCCGCCAGTGGCGCAGGAGCTGGTCCTCGAGCCGGTGGTAGAGCGCGATGGCCCGCTCCGCCGGCCAGCGCTCGAGATCTTCCGAGGCGAGCGGGGCCAGCGCGCGCTCGAGCCGGGCGTGGAACGCGGGCACCTCGACGCGCAGCCGCCGCGCCTCGCGCACGAGCCGGAACAGCATGCGCACGAGGCTCGAGAAGTCGCGGAAGCGGCTGCCCGTGCCGGGCGTCGGAGGGGCGTCGACGAGTGACTCGCGCACGCCCATCATCTTCTCCATGAACTTCCGGTTCCACGTGAACCCCGGCAGGAGCGCGAGCGTGCGATACCAGTTCAAGAGGTCGTAGTAGACGCGACCACGCACCAGGCCGAGCATGTTCGCGAACACCGGCTGGTGGCTCGCGATCAAGGCGTCGGAGGTGCCCATGAGCCGGCAGAACTGGCGATAGACGTCTTCGTAGACGGCGCGCGCGAACGAGAACGTGAGCGGCGTGGTGACGCCGCCGTAGCTCTCGATGATATTGCTGTTGTCCCAGACGTGCCGCTCGCCCTTCGGCTCCACCTCGGAAACCGGGACGCCGCCGAGCGTCGTGATGGGTCGCGTCTGTAAGATGCAGAGCCGGCGCTCCGCGCCGGCGAGCGCCCACTCGATGTCCTGCGGTCCGTCCGATGCCGCGGCGATGGCATTGGCGCAGGCGACCAGGTCGAGGAGCTCCTCGCGGCTCAACGCCGGCGTGTCGCGCATCGCCTCGGGCACAGCTTCCATCCGCGTCGAGCCCGAGGGATCGAGCCGCAGCGCGCGATCCTTGTGCGCGAGCGTCTCGCTCTGCACGCGCGCGACGTGCTCTTTGTAAGAGACTCGCCATGTGTCGGCGTCCAGCTCGCCGCTCACCAGACCCTCGCCCAGTCCATGAACCGCACTCACCAACGTGATGTCCGGACGGTGGTTGACCGGGTCGAGCGTGAACGCCACCCCGGCGACCTCGGCATCGACCATGGCCTGGATCACGACCGCCATCGCCGCGCCCGGCCCGCGCTCTCCCCCGCCGTAGGCCACCGCGTGCGCGCTCGCCGCCGACGCCCACACGCGGCGCACCGCGTCCCAGAGCGGCGTCCAGTCGCCGATCGTGGCCCGCACGCCGAGCACGGTCGTGAACTGGCCCGCGAACGACTTCCCCGCCGCGTCCTCGGCCACCGCCGAGGAGCGCGCGGCGAGGAGCGTGTCGCGCGGCATCGCGGCGATCGCGGCGAGGAGCGCGTCGCGAATCGCGTCGGGACATTCGAGTGCCAGCACGTCCGCGGCCCAGGCCGCCGTGTCGTCTCCCCCGGCTCGAGGCGGCGCGTGCCGCGCGAACGCCGCGACGCGGAGCACGACGAAGGGCGGGACGGAGAATCTGTGTGGGGCGGCGAGCGAAGCGAGCCGGGCCAGGTGATGGCCCTTCCCGCCGATTTCATCGACCGGCGGCAACGGCCCCGCGCACGGAACGTAGAGCAGCTCCGCCGCCGTCTCCGGCGCGCGCGCCAGCTCGCTCATCGGCCCACCGCGCGCGCGACGAGCGGCAAGACGCCGAGCGAGACGTACGTGAGCGCCGGCCACGCCTGGCTCACGCGCTCGATCGTGAGCGCTCCCGCCCGCTTCGGTCCGCGCACGAAGACGAATGCCGGCACGCTCGCCGCCACCGCGACCGCCACGAAGAGCGCCACCCCGAGCGACGGCCAGCCCACGTGTTGCGACGCCCGCAGGGAGAGCCACGCCGAGGCCGCGAGCGTGCCGACCCACGCGAGCGGCGCCACGCGCGGCCCCCACGCGTGCGTGTACGTGTCGACGCCGGTTCGTTCGTCCGCGGGGGCGCGGAGCTTTCGCCCGATCTCGATCAGCACGCCGTTCGCAAACGTCACCGCGAGAAACCAGAGCACCCCCACCGGCGGGTGACGGCCCGCCGGCAGCCAGTCGAGCCCGGTCGTGTAGGCATCGATCAACGGCATGATCGCCATGTGCGTGACGAGGTAGGCGCCCATGTGCGCGCGGAGCCAGCGGCGGACGAAGAACTCGTGCGTCATGAGCGTGGCCCATGCCGCGACGCACGCGAGCGGCAGCAGCAGCACCGGCATGAGGAGCGCGTTCAGCAGCACCGCGACCGCCCCCGCCGCCGAGCCCACTAGCCGGAGCTCGCGCAGTGAGACGAGCCCGCGCGGCACCGGCAGCTCGGGCCGGAAGCGGCGGTCGTCCTCGGCGTCCTTGTGCTCGTCGAGCACGCGGAGCAGGAAGAAGCACACGAGCGACGTGAACGAACCCACCACGAGCAGCGCCGGGCTCACGGTCCCGCCTGCATGGCGGGCCATCCGCGAGAAGCACGCCGAGGCGACGGTGAAGAGCGCAATGAGCGGGACGAACCCCGCGAGCGGGAATCGCTCGGCCTGGTAGGCCAGCAATCGACGTGGCAGCGACGCGCCCCCCGGCGGCCCGGCGGCGTGCACGGCTCAGGGCCCCTGCGGGCGGCCGAGCCGTCGATGCGCGTCGGCGAAATCTCCCGCGCACAACGAGCCCACGATCGAGATCTCGCCCGCGAGGCAGACCGCGGCGCAGATCTCGGCGAACTTGGCGGACTGCTCCTTCCCCTCGACGCTCCCCTCGCAGTGGAGGATGCGCAGGCACTCGCGCGCGGTCGGCAGCCGCGTCCCGCCGCCCACCGTGCCCACCATGAGGTTCGGGAGCGTGAGCGCGCAGTAGAGGTCGCCCGCGCCCGTGCACTCGAGTCGCGTGATGCCGATGCTCGACTCGCTCACCGACGCGATGTCCTGCCCGCAGGCGGCGAACAGCGCCGCGATGCCGTTCGCGACGTGCCCGCTCACGCCGATCGAGCCCGTCACCGCACCGCCCACGAAGCTCATGATCCAGTACTGCGCCATGCGCTCGGGCGTCGTGTGGAGCCCGCGCTCGACGAGCGTGCGCGGCAGCGTCACCTCGGTGATCACGTGCCGCCCGCGCGTGGCGAGAAAGCTCAGCACCGTGGCCTTCTTGTCGCCCGACATGTTGGCCTCGAGAAACCACGACGTGGGCTTGACCGGCGCCGCCTCGACGATCGTAGCGCAGATCGCCTCGGTGCAGAGCGTCACCATGTTCTGGCCCGCGGCGTCCGCGGTGTGGAACGAGAAGATGAGGTAGACGTGGTTGCCCTCGAGGTGGGCGTGCAGGTCGAGCAGTCGGCCGTGCGTCGTGCGGGTGGCGGCGATGTCGCGGAAGCGCTCGAAGCTCGAGGTGGCCCACGCCGCGAACACCGCGGCGTCCGCGAGCGTCGGCAACACGAAGCCCGGCGCGCGCTGGACCTGCTCCGCGGTGACCATGGCCGAGACACCGCCCGCACGCGAGACGAGCCGGGCGCCGCGGTGGTAGCTCGCGACCAGCGTGCCCTCCGTGGTCGCGAGCGGCACGTAGTAGTCGCCGTGCGCGTGCACGCCGTTCACCCGGATCGGTCCGATGAGCCCGGTCGGGATCTGCGTCATCCCGATGTACTGCTCGATGCTGCCCTGGAGCTCCGCCGGCTCGGGCGGCGCGGCGCGCCCGGCGAGGTGCGGGACCTGGACGCCCATGTGCTCGAGGAACTCGAGTCGCTGCGCGCGCGCCTCCGCCGACCAGTCCATGGGGCGCGGCACGTCGGGCGGTGGAGCCTTGTCCTCGCTCGAGCGCGGCGCGAGCCGGCGGCCGAGCATGTCGAGCGACCCGAGCTGGGTGAGGCGGCGAATCACCTCGAGCGCCTGCTGCCGCGAAAGCGGCATCCGTTCCTCCCCCCCGGGCCCGCGCCACTCATCTAATAGAGCGGGCTTGCACCTCGAGAATCGATGATCACACGCGCGATCGCGGCATGATAGCAGGGGGCGGCCGCGGCGGCGGGGGCGCGCGCGGGGCGCGGGGCGCCGCGTTGGCGCCGCGCCGCTTTAGCCTGGATTATTCATGAGCCCGCGGCCGGGCACCCGCCGAAGGCGGGTCAGGGCCGGCTGCCCATGAATCGCCGCGGAGCGGGCGTGGCCTGCTCCTCGTAGTGTCATCAACACGACTGCGTCGCAGGCCACGCCCGCTCCTTGCGCTTCACGGACATCCGACCCTCTCGGCTCACGGTTCATGAATAATCCAGGCTAGCGCGGCGTCGCCGCCGCCGCCGCGGCCGCCTGGTCGCGGAGCCGGTGCAGATCCGGATCGTTCGGGCGATCCGCGCAGGCCTTGTCCGCGTAGTCGAGCGCCGCGGCGGCGAAACCGCTCGCGAGCATGGCCTCGACGAACCGTGCGTGCGCGGCGGGCAGCTCGCCGAGCGGCACGAGGTGCGAGTCGCTCCGCGAGAGCAGGTAGAGCCAGCCGTCGCGGCCGGGCGCGTAGTCGTGGAGGAACACGACCGAGTCGGCGCGCGGCGCCATGGCCGCGAGCGAGCGTCCGCCGTCGAGCACCGCCTCGAGCGCATAGCGCTTGATCGGCGTGTCCGTCGAAACCTGTCCCGAGCCGAGGTCGACGTCGTGCGAGATCGAGGCCGGGATCAAGATGGCCACGCGCGCGTGGCGACCCGCGAGCGCCACCTGCACGTCGCCGATTCCGCGGCGTGCGATCTCGCTCTTCCGGAGCACCGGATCGAGCGGCCAGTCCGTGCTCGCCATGCGCAGGTCCTGCCGCACCGACAGCAACACGTCGCTCCACGCCGCGTAGAGCACGAGCACGACGCCCGCCGCCACCCAGGCCGCGCGCCCGGTCGGCCGCCGGTTGCGCGCGTGGCCCGTCCGCCACGCGACGAGCGCGTCCCAGAGCGCTGAAACGGCGAGCGCCCCGCCCGCGAGCGGCACGTAGAGGTAGTGCAGGTACGTGCGCCCGGGGAGCGGCAGCACCGGCAGCACCGCGAGCCACCACCAGGCGACGCCCGCGCGCAGCAGCGGGGCGCCGCGCCAGCGGAATGCCGCCAGCGTGAGCACCGCCGCCATGAGAGGCAGCACGACGTGCGCCGCGCCCTCGGTCGTGGCGTGGAGATCCGGGATCGGGTCCATCAAGTCCACGCTCCAGCCGAAGAGACGCGCCACGTTCTCGAACAGGTTGGCGCCCAGCGAGACCGAGTACGCCTGCCCGCCGAGTCGTCCGCTTCCAACGCCCGCCAGCAGGAGACCGCCGCCCAGGAGCACGCCGCTCGCGAGGAGCGGCGCGAGCGCGCGCGCGCGCGCACGCCAGTCGACCTCCGGCTCCGCCAGGAGCACCGCGGCACACGGCACCAGCATCACGCTCTCCTTGGCCGAGAGCGCGAGCGCGAACGCGGCGATGGCGAGCGCCATGCGCGTGCCGGCACCCACGAGCAGCAGTGCCGCGAGCGTGCCCGTGAGCGACAGCAGCTCGCCGATCGACGTGGCGGCGAGCAGTGCCGGAAAGTGAAGTCGCGAAGCCGCGAAGAGCCCCGCCCCCACGACCGCCGCGCCCGGCGAAGCGCCCCAGCGGCGGGCGAGCCTGTAAAGGAGGAGCGAGTTGAGCGCGTGAAGCGCGAGGCTGGCGGCGTGGTACGGAAACGGCTCGTGGCCCCAGAGCGGCACGACCGCGCGAAACCACGCCCAGCCGGAGAGCCAGCGCCACACCGTGTGCGGCCAGGGTCGAATCCCCGCCGCCTGCTGGAACATGATGAAATCGTCGAGCGCGAAGTAGCTGTGGAGCGTGTGGCGCTGGACGATCAGCGTGAGGGCGACGAGCATTCCCACGACGGCCCACGCCGGGGGCGCGAAGAGACGAGCCGCGGCGGCGGGAACCGCTGCGGCCGGGGCGGACGACTTGCGCAGCGTGCGCTCGCGGCTCATGCGCGAGGTGTATCACTGAGGGAAGGACCGGCGAAAGCCCGCGGGAGCGATGACCTGCTTCGCTGCGACATCGATCTCAACCGTTCGCTCACGCGGTCGAGGGCTCCTCGGCAGCCGCCGCCCTCTCGCGCACGTAGCCCCGCAGCGCCGGCGTGCGCGCCGCCACCCAGGCCACCGCGAGCAGGCAGCCGACGCCGCCGCTCACCACGCTCGCGACGACGCCGAACGCCTGGGCGGCGAGCCCGGCCTCGAACTCGCCCAACTGCGGGCCGCCCATGAAGAAGATCATGTTCACGCTCGTCATCCGCCCGCGCATCGTGTCGGGCGTGGCGAGCTGGCGGATGACGTTCCGGATCACCATGCTCACGGTGTCCGCGGCGCCCGTGAGCGCAAGGAACACGAACGCCGCGGCGTAATCGCGCGAGAACCCGAAGCCAACGGTCGCCACGCCGTAGATCGCCACCGCCCAGAGCAGCACCGCGCCGCGGCGGCGGATCCTGTCGACGAGTGGCGCCATGGCGAACCCGGCGAGCACGGCGCCCACGCTCGGCGCCGCGGAAAGGAGCCCGTAGCCGCGCGCGCCCACGTGCAGCAGGTCGGTGGCGACCATGGGGAGCAGCGCGGTCGCCGAAGCGAAGAACGTGGCGAAGAAGTCGAGCAGCATCGTGGAGCGAATGAGCGGCGTGCGGAACACGAACGCGAGCCCCTCGCGCGCCGCCGCCCACGTGACCTCCGAGCGCTCGGCCCGCGGCGCCGCGGGGACGTCGCGCATCGCGAGCACCGCCGCGATCACGCACAGGAACGACGCCGCGTTCAGCGCGTAGCACCACGCCACGCCGCCGCTCGCGATGACCAGCCCGCCCACCGCGGGGCCGGCCACGGAGGCGACCTGGAACATGATCGTCATGAGGCTGATCGCGTTCGGCAGGTGCTCGCGCGGCACCAGCGTGGCGGTGAGCGACTGGCGCGCCGGGCCGTCGAACGTGCCGAACGCCGCCGACAGCGCCGCCAGTGAGTACACCGGCCACAGGAGCCGCACGCCCGCGAACTCGAGCGTCGCGAGGCCCGCGGCGCAGAGCGCCATGCCGGTCTGGGTCACGAGCATGAGCCGGCGCCGGTCGAGCGCGTCGGCCACCACGCCGCTCACGAGCGAGAACACCACGATCGGCACGATGCGCACGAGCCCGACCATGCCGAGCGCCACCCCGCGGTGCGCGGGCGAGACGAGCAGCGACACGTGCCAGAGGATCGCCGCGCTCTGCATGAGCGTGCCGGCCATGGAAACGAGCTGGCCGGACCAGAGCAGGCGGAAGTTGCGGTGGCGCAGGGCGGCGAACGCCGCGTAGGGCTCGGGCATTGGGAGTGGGCAAGTCGAACGGGATACGCGGCCGGGCCCACGCTACCATCGCGCGACGAGCATTCCCAATGGGGCACCGCGGCGGAGCGGCCCCGCGCACCTCGCTCGGGCCCGGTCGCCGCGCCCTCGAACCGGAGACGCGCCGTCTACTCGAGCCCGCGGCCGGTCAGCAGGTAGACCGCGAAGCTCCCGAGCCAGTGCGTTCCCATCCAGTCGTCGCCGCGCGCGCCTTCGAGCCCCGCCGCCGCGTGGCGGGCGGCCGCGCGCTCGAGCACCGAGTAACACTCGTGGCCCTCCGGGAGCGCCGACACGATCCCCGCGAGCATCCACGCCCGCGACAGGTTGAGCCCGTCCAGGTGGGCGAACTTGCCGTCGCTCCGATCCACCGGCCGCACCGGCTCGAGCCAGCGCGTGAACGCCGCGTCGCGCGTGTCGGGGAGAAAGTTGTAGAGCCAGTTGGCGTACGCCTCGCGCGGCAGGACCCGGCGCATGAGGTCCGCCTCCGCGAGCGCCGGCGAGAAAAAGTCGTGGCCCGAAGGCTCGTACGCCACCGGCGCGACGGCGTCGTCGCGGTAGAGCCGCACGCACGCGCGCGCGAGTCGCTCGCGGGCGGCGGACTCGCCCGTGTCGCGTGCCCAGTCGAGCGCGAGCCCCAGCGCGAACGCGCTCTGGCTGTGCTCGCCCGAGCGCACCGGCCACGGCAGCTTGTCGGCCCAGTCGGCGAGCCGCGCCGCCGCGAGCGACTCGAGCGGCGCGAGCGACTCGCTCCATGCGCGGGCCGGCGGCTCGTCCCACGCGCGCAGCTCGGCCGCGAGCTCGAGGAGCCAGGCGAGCCCGTACGGGCGCTCGAAGCCGGGCCGTCGCTCGAGGAAGCGCAGCTCGGCGGCGAGATGCTCGCGCGTGAGCGTGCGCGACAGTGCCGCTCGTGCATCGGACGCCCAGTCCGCGTCAGGGTGAAGCCGCGCCGCGCGCCCGAGGCACCAGTGGCCGTGCACGGCCGAGTGCCAGTCGAAGCTCCCGCGAAATGCCGGCGTGAGATCGCGCGGCAACCCGAGATCCGCCGCGCTCGAGAGCTGCAGCAACAACATCACCGGGTATTCGCGCTCGATCGCCTCGCGCGCCATGGTCACGAATGGGGCCAACTCCTGCGCGGTGGCGCTCAAAGCTCCTCCGTGGGATCCGTCGGATGGCGGTGGGGATGCGCGAGCGGCGCAGTCTAGGGCCGGGTGCGGAGTCGCGCGAGCCGTGGCCAACAGTGTTCGCGCTGGCATGGACTTAGCGGCGCCACTTTAGACGGCGCATGAGATTGGCGTGGGATCCGCTGGCCGGCTCGCGCCGTTCAAGCCACTCTTGGCGGCTGACGATCCCCGCCGTTCTCTCCCGTGGCCCGTGCGCCGCGGGTCACCTGTTTGCGTTGGGAGTCCCGTGAGCCCCCTCGAACTCGCGCGCATGAACAGCGCCCCACCCGGATTCGACGCGACGCGCGATCTGCCCGCAGGCTTCGCCACGTTCTACGAACCGCTGCATGCCGAGTTCGCGCCCCGACAGAAGGCGCTCGCGCGCGCACGGATCGATCGACTCGCGAAGGCGCATCGCGACGGCGTGCTGCCCGATCACCTCCCGCCCTCCCCCGCCACCACGGGCGAGTGGCGGATCGAGGTGCCCGCGTGGTGTGTGGACCAGCGGAACCAGATGACCGGTCCCGCCGACGACGCCGAGCTGGTGGTGAAGATGCTCAACTCGGGAGCGCCCGGCGTCATGCTCGACCTGGAGGACTCCGAGGCGAACGCCTGGGAGAACCTGATGCGCGGCGTCGGCAACATCGTCGCGGCGCTCGAGGGCCGGCTCACCTATGTCGACGCGAAGCGCGGCCGCACCGTGGCGATCGAGCCATCGAGCGTGGCGATCTGGACCCGCGTGCGCGGGCTCCACCTCTCGCAGGCCGGCGTGCTCGCGGGCGACTCCACGAGCGCGTCGCTGTTCGACCTGGCGCTCGTCGCCTGGCAGGTGAGCCCCGAGGCGCTCCGCCACCCGCTCGCGTTCTACATCCCGAAGAGCGAATCCGCCGAGGAGGCGAAGTGGTGGGCCGATGTGTTCGCGGCCGTGTCCAAAGCGCGCGGCTGGCCGCCGCGCTACCTCCGCTGCATGGCGCTCGTGGAGTCCCATCCGCTCGCCTACGAGATGGAGGAGTTCCTCTACCACCTGCGCGACCACATCGTGGGCTTGAACCTCGGCCGCTGGGACTACATGGCGAGCCTGATCCACTGGAACCTGATGGACCCCGCGTGGGTGCTCCCCGATCGCAACACCATCCCGCACGACGTGCCGTTCTTCCAGCGGCTGCGGCACCTGCTCGTGGACATCTGCCACCGGCGCGGGGCGCTCGCGATCGGCGGCATGACCGCGCTCTACCCGAGCCGCACCGACGCGGCGCTCAACGCGCGCGCGCTCGCGGTGCTCGAGCAGGACAAGCGGAACGAGGCCGCGTGCCTCATGGACGGTGCCTGGACCGGGCACCCGGACCAGAACGCCATCGCCGTGGCGCAGTTTCCCGCGCCCAACCAGCTCGCCGCCCGCCCCGCCGGCGTCGAGCGCTACCCCGACCTCCGCCCGGTGCCCGCCGGCATCGGCGAGCGCACGCTCGCCGGCACCCGCGCCGCGGTTCGCACCGTGATCCGCTACCGGAACGGCGTGCTGAACGGCAAGGGCGCGAGCCTGCTGGACGGCTACATGGAGGACCTGGCCACGGACCGGATCTATCGACTCATGCTCGCGCAGCGGCTGCGGCATGCCGATACCGTTCGCATCGTGGATGCCGGCGGCGCGCCGGTTCGGCACGACGAGGCGCTGCTCGACCTCTGCTTCGAGGAGGCGCTCGCCGCGCTCGTCTTCGAGCTGCCGCTCGGGCGCGACGCGGGCGACGAGGCGACGCTCACCGAGGCCGCACGCCAGAGTCGCTGGATGATCGACCACGGGGTGTTCGACCCCGTCTGACCCAAGACGCTCCGCTCGGCCACCGGCCGAACCTCACGAGGACCCGATGATCACCAAGCCGAGCTCCGCCGCCGAGATCACGCAGCACTGGACCAGCGACGCGCGCTGGCATGGACTGACCCGCCGCTACACCGCGGACGACGTCGTGCGCCTTCGCGGCACCGTGCACGTGGAGCACTCGCTCGCGCGCGCCGGCGCGGAGCGGCTGTGGCAGCTCCTCCAGGCGCCGGAGCCCGTGCGCGCGCTCGGCGCGCTCACCGGGAACCAGGCGGTGGAGATGGTGGCCGCCGGGCTCAAGGCCATCTACCTCTCCGGCTGGCAGGTCGCCGCCGACATGAACAGCGCCGGGCAGATGTACCCCGACCAGAGCCTCTACCCCGCCGACTCGGTGCCGTACGTGGTGCGGCGCATCAACAACGCGCTCCAGCGCGCGGACCAGATCGCGCACCTCGAGGGCCGCACGGGCACCTACTGGATGGCGCCGATCATCGCCGACGCCGAGGCCGGCTTCGGCGGCGACCTAAACGCGTTCGAGCTCATGAAGGGCATGATCGAGGCCGGTGCCGCGGCCGTGCACTTCGAAGACCAGCTCGCGTCGGTCAAGAAGTGCGGGCACATGGGCGGCAAGGTGCTCGTGCCGACGCGCGAGTTCGTGCAGAAGCTGATCGCGGCGCGGCTCGCCGCCGACGTGCTGGACGTGCCCACGCTGCTCGTGGCGCGCACCGACGCCCAGTCGGCGACACTCATCACCAGCGACATCGACCCGCGCGATCGCGCCTGGATCACCGGCGAGCGGACGGCGGAGGGCTTCTACCGCATCCGCAACGGCCTCGACATGGCGATCGACCGGGGGCTCGCCTACGCGCCCTATGCCGACCTCGTGTGGTGCGAGACCAGCACGCCCGACCTGGCCGAGGCGCGGCGCTTCTCCGAGGGCATCCGGGCGCGCTTCCCCGGCAAGCGGCTGGCGTACAACTGCTCGCCGTCGTTCAACTGGTCGAAGAAGCTCGACGCGGCGACGATCGCGAGGTTCCAGCGCGAGCTGGGGGCCATGGGCTACGCGTTCCAGTTCGTGACCCTCGCGGGTTTCCACTCGCTCAACCTGAGCATGTTCGAGCTGGCGAGCGGTTACCGCGAGCATGGCATGGCGGCGTACTCGAAGCTGCAGGACCGCGAGTTCGAGCTGGCCGCCTCGGACGGCTACGCGGCCGTCAAACACCAGACGTTCGTCGGCACCGGCTGGTTCGACGCGCTCCAGGAGGTGATCTCCGGCGGCGAGTCGGCGACCCGGGCGCTCGCGGACTCCACGGAGAAGCAGCAGTTCTGAGGGCGGCGCCCCGGCCTCGAGGTTTGATATCCTCGCTCGATGCGCCGCCCTGCGGTTCGCTTCGCCGGTTGCTCGCTCGTGCTCTCCATTGCGGCGGCCTTTGTCTCGGGCCCCTCGCATGCAGCGGAAGCGCCCGCCGTCTTCCGCCCGAGTGACGGTATCAAGGCCGTGCCTGTGGCCGACGGCTTCGACCATCCGCTCTTCCTCTGCTCGGCGCCCGGCGATCGACGCTTGTTCGTCGTGGAACAGCCGGGGCGGATCCGGTGGATCGAGGGCGGCAAGCCCTCGGCGGCGCTCTTCGCGGATCTCGCCTCGCTCGTGAAATACGGCGGCGAGCGCGGGCTCCTCGGGCTGGCGTTCAGCCCCGACTACGCCACGAACGGGTACCTGTTCGTGGATTACACCGACCTGCGCGGCGACACGCAGATCGCGCGCTACACCGTGCGAGCGGATCGCCAGGCCGTCGACCCCGGTTCGGCGAAGAGCATCCTGTCCGTGAAGCAGCCGTTCCCGAACCACAACGGCGGCATGGTCGCGTTTGGGCCCGACGGCATGCTGTACGTGGGCATGGGCGACGGCGGCGCGGGTGGCGACCCGTTCGGCAACGCGCAGAACCCGCACTCGCTCCTCGGCAAGATGCTGCGCCTCGACGTGGACCACGGCACGCCTTACACGATCCCGGACGGGAACCCGTACAAGTCGCGCCCCGGCGACGGCAAGCCCGAGATCTGGGCGACGGGGCTCCGAAACCCGTGGCGGTACGCATTCGACTTTACGGCGCGACTCCTGTTCATCGCCGACGTCGGCCAGAACAAGTACGAGGAGGTCGACGTGGTCGACGCCCGCCGTGCCGGCGCCAACTATGGCTGGAACGTGCGCGAGGGCCTGCACGGCTTCGGCTTCCCGCGCTTCGGTCCCGCGGGCCGCGTCGAGCCGGTGATCGAGTACGGCCACGCCGACGGCTGCTCGGTGACCGGCGGTTACGCCTACCGGGGCAAGGCCATGCCGCAGCTTGCGGGCGTCTACTTCTTTTCCGACTACTGCAACGGCTGGCTCCGCTCGTTCCGCTGGGACGGCGCGCACGCCACGGACCTGCGCCAGTGGTCGGTGGGCAACCTCGGGAGCGTGACCTCGTTCGGCGAGGACGCCGAGCACGAGTTGTACGTCGTCGCGCACGAAGGGCGGATCTGGAAGCTGACGGGAGCTGGGGCGGCGCGGTAGCCGCGCTGGCTCCAGGGAGGATCGGGATGGAACGGGATCTCGAGAAACTTCAGGGCGCGTGGGCGATCACGACGCTCGAGCTGGACGGCGAGGAACAGCCCGCCACGATGCTGGCGAACGCGCGCGTGGTGATCGAGGGCGATCGGTTCACGAGCAGCGGGATGGGCGCGGAGTACTCTGGAACGCTCGTGCTCGACCCGACCGCCCGGCCGCGCCGGCTCGACATGAAGTTCGATGGCGGGCCCGAGAAGGGAAACGTCAACCTGTGCATCTACGAGCTGGCGGGAGCGAAGCTCAAGCTGTGCATCGCGACCCGGGGGATGACGCGGCCCGCGAGTTTTGCCGCCCCGCGAGGGAGCGGGTTCGCGTGCGAGACGCTCGTGCGCGCCAAGGAGCGCGCGGCCGCGACACCGGGGCCCAAGCCGGCGAAGGGGCGCACGCCGGCGCAGACCGACACTTCGCCCCCGACCGAGTTCGAGGGCGAGTGGCAGATGGTCTCGGGCGTCATGGACGGGAAGCCGATGGACGACGAGACCGTCCGCTGGGTGAAGCGCGTGACCCGGGGCCGGCGGACGACGGTCTTCGCCGGGCCGCAGGTGATGATGGAGTTCGACTTCACGTTCGACGCGACGAAGTCGCCGAAGACGATCGACTACACGCACACGGCGGGCGTGAACAAAGGAAAGAAGCAGCTCGGGATCTACGAGATGAAGGGCGGGGAGTTGAGGATTCTGGCGGCAGCGCCTGGCGCCGCGCGACCTGGGGGATTTCAAGGAGCGCCGGGTCGCGGAGACACGCTGACCGTGTGGTCGCGGGGGAAGTAGGGCACGAGGGGGATGGGCGGCGAAGTGTGCGGTTGAGTGGTATGGCAATCGCCGCTGACGGACGCCGCAATCGATGCACACTTCTACGGCATCAGCAGGCGGCGGGATGTAGGCCCCGACCGGCGTCCAAGAAGGGTCCGAGATGGGCTGTCGCAGCGTGCAGGTGACGCAAGGGCTTGGCGCACACCGACGCAGCGTCCCGAAACGATCTGGTTGATGGACGACAGCTGCTGGGCCTCTGCACGCGTGCCCGCCCACATCCTTTCCCTCTATCGAGGGTGACCGGGCGCTGATAGCATACTCACGGGAACATCGGAGCAGAGGCGCCCAAGTGATCCCCCCCAGGCGACCCGACCTCCCGCCCGAGAGAAAGGCAGGAGGTCGCTATGCGCCGCGAGTCGATCGTTCCGGTCCTTGCCCTAACGTTTGCCCTTGTCATCGTGCCGGCGCGGCTGTGCCAGGCCCAGTGGCAAGTGAACGGAGGGCCAGTCTGCACCGCCGTACTCACTCAGACGCTGCCCATGATTGTCTCGGACGGCGCGGGGGGCGCCATCGTCACCTGGTACGACGGGCGCAGCGGGAACAATTACATCATCATCTACGCCCAGCGGCTGAACGCTGCCGGCGTGCCGCAGTGGACCGCCGACGGCGTGGCGCTGTGCAGCGTCGCGGGAGCTCTGTTCTCCGACGGTGACCCGGGCCCGGCGATGGTCTCGGATGGCGCGGGGGGCGCCATCGTCACGTGGTCCGATGGCCGCAGCGGGAACGGGGATATCTACGCCCAACGGGTGAGCGCAGCCGGCGTGCCGCAGTGGACCGCCGACGGCGTGGCGCTCTGCACCAACCCGAGCACTCAGTATCCCCCCGCGATCGCCTCGGACGGTGCGGGAGGCGCCATCGTCGCCTGGGCGGACTTCCGCAACTCGAGCTCCCCGAACTTCCAATCCGACATCTACGCCCAGCGGATAACCGCGGCCGGCGTGCCGCAGTGGACCGCCGACGGCGTGGCGCTCTGCACCAACCCGAGCTATCAGTATTCTCCCACGATCGCTTCGGACGGCGCGGGGGGTGCCATCGTCACCTGGTACGACCAGCGCAGGAACTTCCCGGGCACAGACATCTACGCCCAGCGGGTGAGCGCGGCCGGGGCACCGCAGTGGACCGCCGACGGTGTGGCGCTCTGCCCCGCCGCAGAGGGTCAGGTCTACCCGAGGATCGTCTCGGACGGCGCGGGAGGCGCCATCGTCGCCTGGGAGGACTCCCGCAGCAGCAACCCGAGCATCGACATCTACGCCCAGCGGGTAAGCGAGGCCGGGGTGCTTCAGTGGACCCTGGGCGGGGTGGCGCTGTGCACCACCGCCGCAAACCAGGCCACGATCGCATCGGACGGCGCGGGCGGTGCCATCGTCACCTGGCAGGACTACCGCAGCGGGACGAACTACGACATCTACGCCCAGCGGGTGGACGCCGCGGGGGCGCCGCAGTGGACCGCCGACGGCGTAGCGCTATGCAGCGCCGCGAGCAATCAGGGCAACCCCACGATCGCATCGGACGGCGCGGGGGGCGCCGTCGTCAGCTGGCAGGACTCCCGCAGCGGGGCGAACGTCCCGGACGACATCTACGCCCAGCGGGTGAGCGCGGCTGGGGCACCGCAATGGACCGCCGACGGCGCGGCACTGTGCACCGTCGACGGCCTGCAGATCTACCCCACGATCGTCTCGGACGGTGCGGGCGGTGCCATCGTCACCTGGGAGGACACCCGCAGCGGGGTGCTGCACCCGTCCGACATCTACGCCCAGCGGGTCAATGGCTCCGGCGGTGTATTGGCTGTTCCGCCCCCGAGCCCCCCGGCGAGTTTTCTGGTGCTCGCTCCCGCACCGAACCCCGCGCAGGATGGCAAGTTGACGATTCGATTCGAGCTGCCATCTACCGGTCGCGTATCGGCCCAGATTCTCGACCTGGCGGGACATCGAGTGCGCACGCTGGCCACGGATCACGAGTATTCGCCGGGACCACAGGTGCTGGGCTGGGACGGTAAGAATGACGCCGGCGTCGGGCTACCGAGTGGCGTGTACTTCGTTGAAGTCCGCGAGGGCGCGCACTCCGAGGCGCGACGAGCCGTCCTGCTTCGCTGACCCGGTCTGCGGCCGAGGAGAGCCGGGGAGTCGCGCGGGCATCTTCCCGAGCGATGCCGCAAACAGGACTCTAAGCCGTTCACCAACCAGGCGGCTTTGGAACGGCCGCGACCCATTACGAGCACCGCCTCCTGAGTCGCCTGGAACCCAACGGTCTCGGTGTCATCGAGGCTGATGTACCCAGGCCGCCCAGTGCACGTTCCACGGTCGGGTGAAGACAGTTCGGCCTGTTCGACCATCGACGACAAGGGGATTCCATGCGGACCCCGGGACCAGCAGAAGACCGCACCGCTCAGAAACCAAGCACTCGAACCAGCCAGCCTCGTCTGAAGGCTGAAGTGGAAGCCGACGCCTAGTCCGGTGATCAAGGTCAACAAAGTAGATCGGCCCACTGACGACCGTCTCATTTGACTCCATGAATCGAAACGCGAGCCCCCGCTGCGGAGCAGCGCCGGACGCTAGATAGCGCCACTCGCTGTCCTGAGAATCGCTGATCGCGACCTTCGTTGTATCGAACGGGACGATTCGGTCACGCCACGCGTCAGCTGTCGCGTCTCTACCAAGGTCCTGCAACGTCATCGAAGGTGTCCGCCGCGCAAATGGCGCGTCGTACCAAGGCCAGGTCCCGCAGTCCTCGGCTTCGCACCCGACTGTATCTGCACGGACTCTGTGCCACTCCGACACATCGGTCGAAGATTGCCAAAGCTCGCACCAGTATCGGCTCGCGGTCTGTGCTGGCCCTATTGGGCGCATCGCAGCTACCTGCCAGCAGGAACTGTCCGGGTTGAACCACCAGTCTTCAAGATCGTGAACCTCAGGCAGCTTAGCAATCAGTTTGGGGCTCGCTCCCATCCTCCACTCGACCTTGTACAGCGAGTCTCGGGAGTTGAAGAATGCCCAGCTGTAGGTCGTATCCCAGCGCACGCGATCGAATCCACTTGGGCAGGCTAGGAATAACTCGTCCGTTCCGCGCGACGGACTAAAGACTCGCCACTCGTGGTTCGTCATGCCCGACCCTTGATATGGGTCCATGAAGTAGGAGACGACGACGCCGCAGGGTTCGCTTGAGCGAGCCGACTCGTGCCACAGCATGCTCGCAGCTGATAGGAACACAGCGGCGACCGACCCAGGCTTCAATCTTCCTCCGCAGGTTAGCGGCGGTCACGCGACCCTATCACTTCCATTCCCGCCCTATGCCTGCGCTGTGAGTAGAGGGGATGATGACGCTCGCTAACTTGATGGGTGCGCGTACCCCCATCTGTTGGGGACGCGTTGATCTGTCACGACACCGCGGGGGCCCAGAGATGTGGCGCGAGAGGGACGGTGCGAATCACGTGCCGAATCCAGGGCTCTTCGGTACACTTCAGTCGCATATGGAGGTCGTTGACTTGTGGCCCGTAAGACCGCAGATTTTAACCTCCCTTTCCGAAGGCTTGGCCTTGCCACGAATCTGTGGGCAGTGAAGTCTACGGTGGCAAATCCGCCCGTGCCCGCCCGACTGGTGGCCTGTGGACCTGCCTGCCCTCGAGCCGGAAGGAAATTGCCGTGAGACGACGCTCCTTGCTGTTGGCCCCGCTACTGATTGTGGGGCTCATTGGCTGCGGCAAGAGCAATACTGTAGCGGGCCCGGTGGTGAGCGCAACGCAGTGGTCACCAGCCTCCTCCGGCCTCCCCGGCGGTTCGGTCACCTCTCTCGCGGCCAGCGGCACGACGCTCTTGGCTGGGACGATTCGAAATGGGGTATTCCGTTCCACCGATGGAGGCGTCACTTGGACGGCGGGCACGATGCAGCCCGCGAACCTGACCATATTCTCGCTGACATCCAGCGCATCGACGCTCCTGGCCGGAAGTGATGGCTCCGGAGTATTGCGCTCCACGGATGACGGGCTCACTTGGACGCTGGCCACCACGCAGCCGACGAATCAGTTCATCAACTGCTTCACAGCGGCTGGCGGGACGCTGCTGGCGGGGACAGGCGCCGGGGTGTTCCGATCACTCGATCGCGGCCGCACCTGGACGGCTGCGACGACGCAGCCGGCGAACTTGATCATCATGTCCCTCGCTGCCACCGGTACTACGCTGTTGGCCGGGACCCGAGGGGGCGTGTTCCGCTCCACCGACGGCGGTCTGACGTGGACGGCGGCCACGACGCAGCCAACGGACCCGGACGTCTACTCTTTGCTTGCTGACGGCACGAGGCTGTTGGCTGGGACCCGTGGTAGCGGCGTCTTCCGCTCTACCGACGGCGGTCTCACCTGGACGGCAGCCACGACGCAACCAACGGATCCGTTCGTCCTTTGTATTACCGCCACCGGCACGATGCTGTTGGCGGGAACGCTCGGCGGCGTATTCCTCTCCACTGATGACGGTCTCAGCTGGACTGCTGCTGCGTCACAGCCGACGGACCTGCACATCTTCTCGCTGACCGCCGAAGGCACGAGGCTCTTGGCCGGCACCCGTCGTGGCGTATTCAGGTCCGCGGATGGCGGCCTGACTTGGATGGCGGCCACTAGGCAACCGACGAACGTGGCCATCTACTCCCTGACCACTAGTGGCACGACATTGCTGGCAGGGACGGACGCCGGTGTGTATCGCTCGATCGACGGCAGTCTCTCGTGGACAGGGGCCACAACCCAGCCGACGAACCTGGCGATCCTCTCGCTGACCGCCACTGGCATGATTGTCCTGGCCGGAACCCTTGGAGGAGTGTTTCGCTCCACTGATAGCGGTCTGACGTGGACTGCGGCCACGACGCAGCCGCCAGCCCCGCCGATCTATGCCCTCGCCAGCAGCGGAGCCACGCTATTAGCGGGGACCTATGGCGGGGTGTTCCGCTCCACTGATGGCGGTGTCACATGGTCGGCGGCCATCACGCAGCCGCCAGACCCGAGGATTCTCTGCCTCGTCGCCAGTGGGAAAACACTATTGGCCGCAGTCAGCGGCGGCGTGTACCGCTCAACTGATGACGGGCTCACTTGGACGGCGGCCACGACGCAGCCGACGAATCCTGGCATCGGCTCTCTTACGGCGAGCGGCTCGACAATGTTGGCGGGGACCAATGGCGCCGGAGTGTTTCGCTCCATCGATGACGGTCTCACGTGGACGGCGTCCGTGACGCAGCCGACGAACTTGAGCATCAGTCGCCTCGCCGCGAGCGGCTCGACATTCTTGGCGGGAACCTATGGTGGTGGCGTGTTTCATTCCACCGATGGCGGCCTCAGCTGGAACGCGGACGAGACCCAGCCGACGGACCCGATCATCTTCTGCCTGACCGCGAGCGGGACGAGGCTGTTGGCCGGAACAGGGAGTGGCGGTGTTTGGCGGCGCCAGCTCTAGTGATCGACCCAGTGCGCAATCCGTCTTGCGTCACCAGGTCCGAACCTGGATGAGCCTACGCCGGCGGCCTCATGCCCACACCACCCGAGGCGTTCCTCAAGCGGCTCGTCCCACGATTGCTCGGCCAGTTCGAGCGACACCTTGGCTACCTCCTGGCTACCTCTTCCCGGTCCAAAGGTGGCCGTTCCTGGCCGCTCCCGTCCCACCGAAAGTGTAGCCGCCGCCGCGTGCATCTCCGGCGGCAGCCTTGTATTGGCGCGTGTTCCAGCGACTTGGAGTGATGTGGGCTTGATTACGATTCAGAGGCCTCCTGCACTTAGAAACCCGCTGCTCTCTCAGTCAGAGCCCGCGAGCCACGGAGCAGAGAGTCTCTAACGCCCCAGACGACCTGGACTAGGAGGCGATCACGCGCGAGGGCTTGGCCCCGGCGTCCGCGATCGAGGCCGCGCGCCCGCGCCCTCGCCGCTCCCCGCGCTCGCGGCATGCCCCGTGCCATCCGCCGCCCCCGCACCAGCTCCTCCAGCCTCCCCCTTCCGCGCCTCCCGTTCCAGCCTCCCCCGCTCCAGCAGCACGAACGTCACCGTGTCCCAGGCATTGTGGATCCCGATGAATACGAGGAGCAGGGTGGCGCCTCCGAGCACGAACAGCATGCCCTCGGAGTTCCGCTCGAGCGCGATGCCGGCCGCGAGTTGCGCCGCGTACGCGAGCATCGGCAGCGCCGTATGCCAGAGCCAGTCCTCGAACACGGGCTTGTAGACGCTCTGCCGGAGCGCACGCCCCAGCACGACTACGGAATAGACGAGGCCCCCCAAGCCGCACAGCGCGATCGCCACGCCGGCATATCGAAGCGCGCCCCACGGCGCGCTCAGGATCGAGGCCACGAGCAGGGCCTCGCAAAAGTGCACGACGTTCGGCGTGCCGAACGCCGAGATCGATTCCTTGCGCCCGCCCGCGGCCACGCCTTCGGCGATCAGCGTCATCACCACGAACTGGAGCCCAGTCAGCGCCCCGGCCGACGAGCCGACGATGACGTAGAACGTCTCCCACGCCTTGAGTGTGGACACGGCGGCCTCGTGCATGCTCGACCCTCGGTGCCAATGCGGAAGCGCGGGTCTCGACGTACGGGCGGATCGAACGGATCCGCCCGAAACTCGACGCCGCTACTGCTTGTAGTTCTCCACGACGCTCGCCGGCCGCACCTTCGCGCTGTCGGGATCCTCGCCGAACTCGCGCAGCGCGCGCCGCTGGCGAAGCAGGTCCCAGCACTGATCGAGCTCGACCTTCAAATGGGCGAGGCGCTTCTTCTCCGGGTCCGTCTGCGCACCGCTCGCGTGGAGCGCCTTCTCCTCCTCCACGAGCTGTCCGATGTGCTTGAGCACACTCTGATCACTCTTCGCGTCAGCCATGGTGTCCTCGATGGTTGATCGGGCCGCCCGGACGGCGGTCCCCGCGCTCAGGATGCTCCCCGGCGCCGGCATCGTCTAGCGAACTCTCTCCCGCGTTCGGAGCCCGGAATGACGCCGGGAGTTGACCGATGGCGTATCGTCCGCGCGTCGGGCCGCCCGGCGTCTTCCGCTCGCTTTCGAAGGGGGTACCCATGTCCATCCGCGCGGTCAAGCGCATCGAGCAGGCGCAGCCCACCATCGAGGGCGCCGGGGTGCGGCTCCGCCGTGCCTTTGGCTTCGGCGACACGAGCGAGACGGATCCGTTCCTGCTGCTCGACGACTTCCGGAACGAGCGGCCGGCTGACTACCTCGCCGGGTTTCCGTGGCATCCGCACCGCGGGATCGAGACCATCACTTACGTGCTCGCCGGGAGCGTCTCGCACGGCGACAGCCTCGGGAACGCGGGCACGCTCGGCGCCGGCGACATCCAGTGGATGACGGCCGGCCGCGGCATCCTGCACCAGGAGATGCCGAAGGGCGATCCCAAGGGGCGCATGCACGGCTTCCAGCTCTGGGCGAACCTTCCCTCCTCGCTCAAGCTCACCGCGCCGCGCTACCAGGATGTTCCCGCCGTGGAGATTCCCGAGATCGTCGACGACGACGGCACCCGCGCGCGCGTCGTGTGCGGCACGTTCTGGGGCAAGCGCGGCCCGGTCGATGGCGTCGCGGCGGAACCGAACTACGTCGACATCAGCGTGCCGCCCCGCCGGCGCCGCACGTTCGCCGTGGACACGCGGCGGAACGCGTTCGCCTACGTGTTCGAGGGGAGCGGCACGTTTCGCGATGCCTCCGAGCCGCGCGGCGTGCTCACCGACACGCCCGGGCCGGTCGAGCACGTGGTGCGCGAGCCGGCGGGCGACCGCTCGCTGGTGCTGTTCGACTCGGGCGACGAGATCGTCGTCGAGACGGGCGAGCAGGGGATCCGATTCCTGCTCGTCTCCGGAAAGCCGATCCAGGAGCCGGTCGCGTGGTATGGGCCGATCGTCATGAACACGCGTGAAGAGCTGGAGAAGGCCTACCAGGAGCTCGAGCAGGGCACGTTCATTCGCAACGACTGACCCGCGCGGAATGAACCGGCGGGGACACGGACATCGGAGATCCCCAATGCTTCGCTCGGCCCCATCACGCACACGCGCCCGCCTGCCGTTGCTCCTTGCGCTCGTCGCGCTGACCGGTTGCGGTCGCGCGACGGAGCAAGTCCATCGCCTGCCGACCGGGGCGGTGCTCGACCCCGCGGGTCACTCGGTGGCGCTCGGCTCGATGCCGGTGGCCATGGTCTTCTCCCCCGACTCGAGCCAGATCGTTTCCGTGCTCTCCGGCTATCGCGAGCAGGGCGCGCAGGTTTTCGACGTGGCCTCGGCGCGCGTCGTGCAGACGCTCGTTCAGCCTGCGGCGTTTCTCGGGGCCGCGTTCTCGCCCGATGGCCGGACGCTATTCGTCTCGGGCGGCAATCGCGACGTCGTCTACGTGTACGCGTGGCGCGACTCCGCCACGCTCGCCGACAGCATCGCGCTCGCACGGCCTCCGGGCCCGGACGGCGGCCGGGTCTACCCCGCGGGCCTCGCCTGCTCGGCGGACGGCACGCGGCTCTACGTGGCGGGCAACCTGGCCGATTCGCTCTACGTCGTCGACCTGGCGTCGCGGCGCGTCATCCAGCGGCTCGCGACCGGGCGCTATCCTTACGGGATCGCCTTAAACCGCGACGGCCGCGTGTTCGTGTCGGCCTGGGGCGGCGCGTGGGTCGCCTCGTTCACGCCGCGCGCCGGGGCGCTCGTGGCGGGGTCGCGCATCGCGGTGGGGCGACACCCGTCGGCCATGGCATTCGATCCGACCGCGGCGCGGCTCTACGTGGCGTGCGCTTCGAGCGATCTCGTCGCCGTCGTCGACACGAAGCGCGATTCGCTCGTCGCCGTGCTCGACGATCACGCGCCCGGCGGCCCGAACGAGGGGAGCACGCCCGACGGGCTCTCGCTCTCGGCCGACGGCCGGACGCTCTATGTTGCCGAGGCGGACAACAACGCGATCGCAGTCTTCGACGTCGGAACGCCGTTCGCGAGCGCTGCCGAGTCGGCGCGCCGTGAGCCGCGCGGGCGAATCCCCGTCGAGTGGTACCCGACCGCGGTGCTCGCACGCGGCGACTCGCTGTGGGCGCTCAATGGAAAGGGCGCCGGCACGGCTCCCAATCCCAAGTTCTCGCAGCCCGGCCGCATGGGCCCGCTCGACCCGCGTCAGTACACGCTCGGCCAGACCAACGGTTCGCTGAGCGTGCTCGCACGTCCGGGCGAGCGCGAGCTGGCCGCACAATCGCGGCGGGTGGCGCGCTCGAACGGCTGGGACCACCCACACGAGGTTCGCGCGCTCCCCCGCTTCGAACACGTCGTCTACGTCATCCGCGAGAACCGGACGTTCGACCAGGTGCTGGGGGATCTCCCCACGGCCGACGGCGACACCTCGCTCACGCTGTTCCCGCGCGCGGTCACGCCGAACGCGCATGCGCTCGCCGAGCGGTTCGGCGTGTTCGACCGGTTTTTCGTGAACGGCGAGGTGAGCGGCGACGGCCACAACTGGACCACGGCGGCCTACGCGGCCGACTACGTGGAAAAGACGATCCCCAGCGGCTACTCGGGACGCGGCCGGAGCTACGACTTCGACGGCCTCAATCGCGACAAGCTGCCCGAGGACGACGCCAACGAACCCTCGAACGGCTACCTGTGGGATCTCGCCGGGCGCGCGAACATCTCGCTCAGGAACTACGGCGAGTTCACGCGCAAGGACTCGAGCGGGCGCTGGATCGCCAACAAGCCCTGGCTCGCTCCGCGGACCGACCCGGCCTACCCGGGCTGGGACCTGGCGATCCCCGACACCGTGAGGGCGGCGCACTGGATCGCGGAGTTCGAGAAGCAGGCGGCCGCGGATTCGTTCCCGGCGCTCTCCATCATATGGCTCCCAAACGATCACACGTCCGGCGCGCGCGCCGGCGCGCCGACGCCGCGCGCGTACGTCGCGAACAACGACCTGGCGCTCGGACGCATGATCGAGGCCCTGTCGCGCTCGCGGTACTGGCGGAACACGGTGGTGTTCGTGCTCGAGGACGACGCGCAGGACGGCCCCGACCACGTGGATTCGCATCGCTCGCCGTTGCTCGTGATCTCGGCTTACAACCGGCCCGGCGTCCATCGTCGCTTCGCGAACACGACCGACGTGCTCGCGACGATCGACGCGATCCTCCACCTGGGCGCGATGTCCAAGTTCGATCGCTTCGGCCGGCCGCTCACGGACGTCTTCGCGTCGACGCCGGATACCGCGGCTTACTCCGCACTCGTTCCCGGCGTCTCGATGACGGAGGTCAACACCGACAGCACGCGCGCGGCGCGGCTCTCGCGCGGGCTCGACCTGCGGCGCGAGGACCTGGCCGACGAGGCGCTCTTCAACCACATCCTGTGGATGGCGATCAAGGGCCCGCAGCGCCCGTACCCGCGCCGGGCCGCGGGACCGAATCCGCTCGGCTTCTCGGCCGCGGGCGGGGCCGGCCCGGCGACGGAATGATCGAGCGACGCCGAAGCCGGCAGCGCTTCCACGGCAAGCTCCCGCTCGTCGCGCTTGCCGCCGGGTTCTTCGTGCTGGCCGCACCCCACGCACTGCACGCCAACACCGAAACTGCGTCCGCCCGGAAGCTGTTCCTCACCGGCCACTACGCCGAGGCTCGCCAGGCGTACGAACGCCTGGCCACGCGCGAGCCCGTGGCGGCCGCGATCGGGCTCGCTCGCTGTCGGAGCGAGGTCGGGGACTATGAAGAGGCGCTGCGCCTCCTCGCCGCCGCCGCGACCAAGCATCCGGATGCGGCCGCGCTCCCCGCCGAGGAGGCTCGGCTCGAGTTCGAACGCGGCGACCACGACGCCGCGAAACACCTGGTCGACGCCGCGCTCGCGCGGGATCCCGACCAGCCCGCGGCGCGCTTCCTCGCCGCCGAGCTGGACCGCGTCGCGGGCCGGCTGGACCAGGCGAACGACGGCTACGTCTGGTTCATCCGCTACTACAACCGCGTGCAGGACAGCCTCGCCGACCCGGAGGTGTTCCGCTGGATCGGCCTCGCGGCAGCCCAGTACGCACGCTGGAACCGCAACGCGTCGCAGTTCCACTTTCTCGTCAACACGCTCTACCCCGACGCGCTGGCGCGCGACTCCACCTACTGGCCGATCCACCTCGAGGCGGCGCGGCTCTTCATCGAGAAGTTCAACCCGCGCGACGCGGCCAGTGAGCTCGATGCGGCCGCGGCGATCAACCCCAATGCCGCCGAGGTGCACGCGGCGCGGGCCAGCATCGCGATTCAACAGTTCAATCTCGACTCTGCCCGGGCCTCGATCGAGCGCGCGCTCGCGATCAATCCGGGGTTGAAGGAGGCGTACCAGCTCCGTGCCGACCTGGAGATGGCCGCGTTCGGCCCGGGCGGCGCGGTCGCGCCGCTCGAACGGGCGCGCGCGCTCGATCCCACTGACGAGGAGACGCTCGGCCGGCTCGCGGCCGCCTACGGCGCGCTCGACGGGATCCACGGCGAGCACGGGAGCGCGCGCATGGAGGCGGTGATCGCCGAGGCCGTCGCGCGGAATCCGCACTGCGGCACGTTCTTCTCGAGCCTCGCGGCCAGCCTCGACCTGATGCAGAAGTTCCCGTACGCCGCGCGCTATTACGAGGAGGCACGCCGCCGGATGCCGCAGCTCGTGGCCGCGCCGGGGCGGCTCGGCATGCTGGCCATGCGTCTGGGGGACGAGAAGAAGGCGCGGGAGATCCTCACCGAGGCCACGGAGATCGATCCGTTCGACGCCCGGGTCCGGAACTCGCTCAACGTGCTCGAGGTGCTCCAGGACTACGGCACGATCGAAACGGCCCATTTCGTCATCCGGTTCGACCGCGCGCGCGACAGCCTGCTCGCCCGCTACGCGTCGCGCTACCTCGAGGACGACGTCTACCCGGAGATCACGAAGAAGCTGGGGTTCGAGCCGCCCGAGCGATCGCTGATCGAGATCTTCAGGAGCGCCAGGGGGACCTCCGGCCACGGCTGGTTCAGCCAGCGGATGGTGGGGCTGCCGTTCATCGGCACGGTGGGCGCGTGCGCCGGGAAGATGCTGGCGATCACCTCGCCCAACGACGGCGCGCAGAAGTTCAGCTGGGCGCGAGTGCTGAAGCACGAGTTCGTGCACATCGTGAATCTGCAGCAATCCGATTTCAACATTCCGCGCTGGTTCACCGAGGGGCTCGCCGTGCACTACGAAGGCCCGGGGCATCCCGGCGTCTGGGACCAGGTGCTGGCACGTCGCGTCGCCGCCGACAGCCTGTTCGACCTCGACGACATCAACCTCGGCTTCGTGCGGCCGAGCAGTGGCGAGGACTGGGCGCTCGCCTACTACCAGGCCGAGCTCTACACCCGCTACATGGAAACGGCGTTCGGCGCCGGGGCGCCGGCGAATATGATCGGGGCCTACGCCGACCATCTCGACACGCGGGCGGCCTTGAAGCGAAGCTTCGGGGTCACGCTCGAGGCGTTCGAGGCGGGCTATCGAAAGTACCTCGCCGGCATCCCCGGCGGCTCCACCCCCCCGCCCCCGGCCCGGGGCTATGCGGCCGAAGCGTCGCTGGAGAGCGAGGTGGAGAAGCACCCGGGCGATGCCGGGGCGCTGGCGCGGCTCGCGCGAGCCGGCCTGGAGATCGGGCCCTGGCGCGCACGCACGTCCGCGGAGAAGGCGCTCGCGATCGATCCCCGGCAGCAGTTGGCCGCGTTCGTGGTGGCCCGCGTGCACCTGCTCCAGGGCGAGCAGGAACAGGCACTCGCGGTGCTGCGCGGCGCGTTCGACCCGCAACACCCTGACCCCGAAGCGCTCGCGCTCTTCGCGCAGCTGTCGCTCCAGAGCAGGGCCTACGCCGAGGCGGAGAGCCTCGTGGCGATCGGCCTGGCGCGATTCCCGCTCGCCGCGGACTGGGAGGCGGCGCTGATCCCGATCTATCGCGAGTCGGCGCGGCCCGACAAGCTCGGCGAGCTGCTCGCCCGCCGCGCCGAGCGCGATCCCGACGATCTCGGCATGCGCATGGAGCTGGCCCGGCTGGCACTCGAGCAGCACCGGTTCGAGGCCGCGGCGCGCTGGGCGACGGAGGCGATCCGCATCGACGTCACCCAGCCCGAGGCGCACGCCATGCTGGCGCGCGCGCTGTCGGAAACGCGGCCATCAGCGGGCTCAATCGACGAGTACGAGACGGCGATGATGCTGGACCCCGGGAAGCCCGAGCGCCGGCTGGCGCTCGCGAAAGCCTGCGCCGCGGCCGGCCGGAAGGATCGCGCCCGGGAAGTGCTCGCCGGACTGCTTAAGCGCGACGCGCACTACCCCGGGGCGCGCGAGCTGCTCGACTCGCTGGGACGCTGAAACGACGCGGCGGCGTTGCAACGCCGCCGGTCCGCCGTCTGCGGCGCGGCCAGCGCACGACGGTCGGCACCGCGTGCGCCGCCGCTCAGCCACCGGTCGAAGCGCCCGCCACCGCCGGCGGGCGGCGCGCCGCGCGGAACTCGGGGGCGAGGATCTCGAGCTTGAGCGTTCGCTTCCGCTCCTCGAGCCACGGCATGTAGCGCTGGAGGAGCAGCTCCTGCGTGAGCTGCGCCTGCGCGGCCTCGAACGCCTTCGGGTCGCCCGGGTTGTGGCTCTCGACCCGGTACCACACCACACCCTGCGCGACCTTGAGGGTGTCGCTCAGCTCCCCCGGCTTCGCCGCGAACGCCCGCTGGACGAGCCGTGGCTCCGGCCCGAGCGTGGGCACGAAGCCGAAGCCGGGCGAGACGGGGCCACTGTCCTTCAAGCCGCCGTAGGGCGCCGCGAGCGAATCGAGCTTCGCTCCCGCCGCGAGCGCGGAGCGGATCGCGGCCACCTTCTGGTCGAGCAGCGCCTGTCGCCTGGCGGTCATGACGTCCTGGATCGCCTGCACGCGCGCCTCCTCGAAGTCCGCGGGTCGCGATGGGATCACGTGCCCGGGCCGCACCGCCACGAAGCTCTGGCCCGAACGATAAATCGCAGGCGCCCAGCGCCCGGCCGGGAGCTTCGGGAGATCGGCCGCGAGCCCCTGGACGAACCCGAGACCGTTCACGGCTTCGTTCGCCGCGAACGACGGCGGGGACCTGAGCCCGCCGTAGCGTGCGGCGACCGCCTTCGGGTCGGCGGCGAGCGCCAGCCGGCGGCGCAGCATCTCGGCCACCTTGCGCGCCGACGAGTCGGCCCGCGAGGCGGCGAGCGCGGCGCGAATGTCGTTCCGCACTTCGTCGAACGGGCGCGTGCCCGCCGCCTTGCGCTCCTCGAGCTTCAAGATGTGATAGCCGAATTGCGTCTTCACAACCGCGCTCACCTCCCCCGGCTTCAAGGCGAACGCCGCGCGATCGAACTCCGGCACCATCCGGCCGTGGCCGAACCAGCCCAGGTCGCCGCCCGTCGCGGCCGAGCCGGGATCCTGCGAGAACCGCTTCGCCAGGTCCGCGAAGTCGGCGCCGTGCCTGATCGCGGCCAGGAGCGAGTCCGCGCGGGCCTTGGCCTTCGCATCCACGTCCGCGCCGCCTTCGCGCGTCGAGATGAGCAGGTGCCGCGCGTGCACCTGCTCCTCCTGGCGATAGCTCGCGATGTTCTTCTGGTACTCGGCCTTGAGCTCCGCGTCCGAGAGCCGGACCGAGTCGGCGGGCGGGATCGGGACGGCCACGTAGTCGATCGTGTACTTGACCGGGGTCACGTACTCGGACCGATGCTGCTCGTACCGGGCGCGCCCCTCCGCCTCGTCTTTCTTCTCCTTGTCCGTGGTGAACTCCATCTCGACGCGGGCGCGAACGGCCTCGAACGCCGGCACGTAGGCCGTGTCGGCCGCGTCCACGCGCCAGGCGACCGAGTACATCCCCAGGCGCCGCGGACCGCGCACGAGGCCCTTCCCGGCCATGGCCCCGGTGAGGATCGAGTCGACGACCGCGGGCGTGAACACCGAGTCCGCGGCCACGCCCCGGACGACCGACAACGTCTCGGCGACGGCGCCATTCGCCCGCGCGAGTGCCGCGACCTCGCGGCTCGTCCCCAGGCCGGCGGCCAGCTTCTCCATCGTGCTGGTGGCCCAGCGGTCGCGCTCCGACGCCAGCATCCGCGCGCGCACGATGCGGCGCAGGGAATCCGTGACCGGCGGGAGCCAGCTCTTCGAGGAGTCGGGCATGCCGTAGAGCGTGCGGCCGTGCGCCTGGTACCAGCGGTCGAGCTCGGGAGCCGGGATGTCGCGCTCCTTGAACGTGGCGAGGCTCAGCCGGACCCGGGTGAGCGTCGCGCGCACGGTCTTGTAATGCTCGCGGTTTGCTTCGTACCACGCGCGCCGGTCGGCCTCCGCCGCGGCCTTCCGCTTGTCGGCGTCCGCGCGACGCTTCACGTTGCCGAGCGCCTCGAGGAACGGCTGCGGCTGCTTCGCCTGGCGCTCCACCACCGTGGCCACGATCACGGCGTCCGGCAGCTTGAACGGCCCCAGCACGTGCAGCGACGGCACCGTGTCGGCCTGGGCGACGGCCGCGGCCAGCTCGGGCGAGCGGCCGAGCCCGGGCACGACCGGGGCTCCAACGTCGAAGAGCCCCGTGTCCAGCGTCCCCGCGGACGAATCCGCGAGCGTCCCCGCGCGGAGCGAATCGGCCATGCGCCGGCCTCGCTCGAACGCCAGCGATTCGGCGGGCGCCCGCGTGGAATCCGTGGCCCCCGGCAGCGGCAGGCGGTAGTAGCGGAGCCGGATCCGGGCACGTTTCACGAAGTCGCCGGGGTGCGCCTTGTAGTAGGCCTCCCACTCGGGCGCGGTGGACTCGGGCTCGAGCGACATGTCGCGCAACTGGAGCGGGAGAAAGCTGAACCGCACCTGCGCGCTGCGTTTCTCGAACTCGGCGCGGACCTCGGCGCGCGAGGGCGTGAAGCGCTCGTGGAGCTGCCGGTCGAGCTTCGCCACGGCGGCGAACTCGCGCAGGCGCGGGAGGAGCTGAAAGTAGTTCGACTGCGGGTTCATCTTGAACTCTTGCAGCTTCGCCGGGTCGAACTTGCCGTTCGTCTGGAGCATCTGGTCCTGGCGGAGGAGCGAGTCCGTATCGGCCTCGGTCACCACGACGCCCTGCCGCTCGGCCTCGATCGCCAGCACCTCGCGGCGGACCACCTCGTCGAACGCGTTCTGCTTCGCGGTGCGCATGACGTCGCTCGTGAACGCGGCGCCCATTTGCGTGCGCAGCTGGACGAGGTATGGGCCCGCCAAGCGGTCGTACTGGTCGCGGGTGATCGGCCGGCCGGCGAGGCGCGCGATCACGTCCGCCGCCCCCGGCGCGGCGGGCGGCGCGTTGGGCGTGG
>DATDEX010000103.1:0-5605 GCA_036522895.1 Candidatus Eiseniibacteriota bacterium
CTCGCGCCCGCGGAGGCCTCACGCCTCGGCGCCGTCGCCGGCGATCGCGTCGAGCTCGCCGGGGCGGTGGGCAGCCTCACGCTGATGCTCGAGATCGACGATTCGGTGCCCCCGGGCGCGGTGTTCGTACCGTACGCGGGAGCGGAGCTCAACCGGCTGGGTGCGCCGAACGGAGCCGGCCTGCGCGTGAAGCTGCGCAAGGCCCTCGCCGCGGCACCGGTCGGCTAGGGAGGGACTCGCCAGGATGGCCGCGTTGTGGAGCATCCCCGCCGTGCAGGTCGCGACGTGGGCGCTGGTCAAGGTGTTCATCATCCTCAATGCGCTGCTCGGGATGGTGTCCTACCTGATCTACGCCGAGCGCAAGATCTGCGGGCACATCCAGGCGCGCACCGGCCCCAACCGCGTCGGGCCGCTCGGGCTCCTGCAGCCCATCGCCGACGTCGTCAAGCTCCTCTTCAAGGAGGAGTTCATCCCGGCGCAGGCGAACAAGGTCATCTTCCACATCGCGCCCATCCTCGCGGTGGCCCCGGCCATCGTGACGTTCTCCGTGATCCCGATGGGTCCCGCGCCGAGGTTCGTGGGCACCGACATCAACGTCGGGCTGCTGCTGTTCCTCGCCATGTCGAGCATCGGCGTCTACGCCATCACGCTCGGCGGCTGGGCGTCGAACAACAAGTACGCGTTGCTCGGTGGCCTGCGATCGTCGGCCCAGATGATCTCGTACGAGCTCGCCATGGGGCTCTCCACGATCCCGGTGATCCTCCGCGCGGGGACGCTGTCGCTCGTCGGCATCGTCGAGCGCCAGGCGGGCTGGTACCAGATTCCGGGCACGCCGCTCTGGCTGCCGAACTGGGGCATCTTCCACTGGTACCTGCTCGCCCCGTTCGGGATCTTCCTCATCACCGCGTTCGCCGAGACGAACCGCGCGCCGTTCGATCTGCCCGAGGCCGAGGGCGAGCTGGTCGCCGGCTTCCACACCGAGTATTCGTCGATGAAGTGGGCGCTGTTCTTCCTCGGCGAGTACATGAACATGATCGTCATCAGCTCGATCGCGGTGACGCTGTTCTTCGGCGGCTGGCAGGGCCCCGGCCCGGCGTGGGCCGGGGTCGCGTGGTACTTAGCGAAGCTCGGGGTGCTCATGTTCTTCTTCATCTGGGTGCGCTGGACGTTCCCGCGCCTGCGCTACGACCAGCTCATGAACTTCGGCTGGAAGGTGCTGCTGCCGGCCGCGATCGCGAACGTGCTGCTCGCCGCGCTGTGGCTCTACGCCCGGGGGGCGGTCTGATGCTGGTCCTGTTCTTCGGGTTCGCCGCGCTGCTCGTGGTCACGTCGCTCATGGTGGTCCTGCACAAGAACCCGGTCACGAGCGCGCTCTTCCTCGTGCTGGCGTTCTGCTCGCTCGCCGGCATCTACCTGCTGCTCAGGGCCGAGTTCCTCGGCATGGTGCAGATCGTCGTTTACGCCGGCGCGATCATGGTGTTGTTCCTGTTCGTGATCATGTACCTGAACCTGCAGCACGACGTGGAGAGCGGCGTGCACATCGCGGTCCGGCGCGGGATCGGCTGGCTGGCCGGGGCGGCGCTGCTGCTCACCGGCGCGACGCTGCTCCGCCGGGGCTGGTCGCTCGGGCCGGCGAACGAGACCACGCCGGGCGCGGAGTTGGGCAACGTCGCCGCGATCGGCCGGGTGCTCTACTCGCGCTACCTCTTCCCGTTCGAGATCACGTCGATCCTGCTGCTCGTGGCGATGGTCGGGGTGATCGTCATCGCGCGGGGCCGGACCCGTTCCGCGGACGGGCCCGCCGGATCGCCGGGGGAGGGCGCGTGATCCCTCTGTCCTGGCTCGTGGGCCTGTCGGCGATCGTGTTCGTGATCGGCGTCGTGGGCGTGCTCGTGCGCCGGAACGCCCTCGTCATCTTCATGTCGGTCGAGCTCATGCTCAACGCGGCGAACCTGGCGTTCGTGGCGTTCGCGAGCCACTTGAAGTCGCTCGACGGGCAGGTGTTCGTGTTCTTCGTCATGACCGTCGCCGCCGCGGAGGTCGCGATCGGCCTGGCCATCATCGTCCACCTCTTCCGCCTGCGCGAAACCGTGTTCGTGGACGAGATCCACCTGCTCAAGGGCTGACCCGCGTGAACCTGCCGATGCTCTGGATCGTGCCCGCGCTGCCGCTCGCCTCCGTGGCGCTCAACCTGCTCGCGGGCGACCGGCTGGGCAAGCGCGGCACGACCGTGCTCGCCTGCGGATCGGTGCTGGCCGCGTTCGCGTTCGCGCTGCGCGCCGTGCTCCACCTGGCATCGTTGCCCGAGGCCGAGCGCCACCTCACCGAGACCGCGTGGACGTGGATGCGGGTCGGCGACTTCTCGGCGAACGTGTCGTTCCTGCTCGACCCCCTGTCGGCGGTCATGGTGCTGGTCGTGACGGGCGTCGGCTCGCTCATCCACATCTACTCGACGGGCTACATGGCCCACGACCCCTCGTACCGGCGCTTCTTCCTCTACCTGAACCTGTTCATGTTCGCGATGCTCACGCTCGTGCTCGCGGACAACTACCTCCTCCTGTTCGTGGGCTGGGAGGGGGTCGGGCTCTGCTCGTACCTGCTCATCGGGTTCTGGTACGAGCGCCCGGCCGCGGCCGAAGCGGGCAAGAAGGCGTTCATCGTCAACCGCATCGGCGACTTCGGCTTCATGCTCGGGGCGTTCATGCTCGTCACCGTGACGGGGTCGCTCGACTTTGACCGCGTCTTCTCCGCCGCGCCGCACGTGTTCGTGGCCGGCGGCGCGGCCATCACCACCGCGACGCTGCTGCTGTTCCTGGGCGCGACGGGGAAGAGCGCGCAGATCCCGCTCTATGTCTGGCTGCCGGACGCCATGGAGGGCCCCACGCCGGTCTCGGCCTTGATCCACGCGGCCACCATGGTCACGGCCGGCGTGTACATGCTGGCGCGGAGCCACGTGCTGTTCGAGCTCGCGCCGCGCACGCTCGAGGTCGTGGCGGTGATCGGCGCGGCCACGGCGCTCATGGCCGCCACGATCGGGCTCGCCCAGAACGACATCAAGCGCGTGCTGGCGTATTCCACGGTGAGCCAGCTGGGCTACATGTTCATGGCCTGCGGCGTCGGCGCCTTCGGCGCGGGCATCTTCCATCTCATGACGCACGCGTTCTTCAAGGCGCTGCTGTTCCTGGGCGCCGGCTCGGTGATCCACGCGCTCGGCGACGAACAGGACCTCCGCCGTATGGGCGGCCTGGCGGCGAAGCTGCCGTGGACGCACGGGACCATGGCCGTCGCCACGCTCGCGATCGCCGGCGTCCCGATGTTCGCCGGCTTCTTCAGCAAGGACGAGATCCTGAACTCGGCGTTCGCGAACGGCCATCCCGGCATCTGGCTCGCCGGCATCCTCGGCGCCGCCCTGACCGCGTTCTACATGACCCGGCTCTACGTGCTCGCGTTCCGCGGGCCGTCGCGGCTGTCGCACGAGGCGGAGCACCACCTGCACGAGTCGCCGCGGGCCATGATCGCGCCGCTCGTCGTGCTCGCCGTGCTGTCGTTCGCGGGCGGCTACGTGGGGATGCCGTTCCAGGAGGGCGGGCACGCGTTCGAGCGCTGGCTCCGGCCGGTGCTCGAGTCGAGCGAGGCCGGGATCGTTCACCACGAGATGTCGCGGGGAGGTGAATGGGCGCTGCTCCTCGTCTCGGTGGCGGTGGCGGTGTTCGGCATCGTCGCGGCGCTGCGCACCTACCTGTGGAGCCCGGCCAGCGCTACGGCGCTCCGCGAGCGCCTCGAGGGCATGCACCGGCTCTTCGAGAACAAGTACTGGGTCGACGAGTTCTACCAGGCCGTGGTCGTCCGCCCGTTCGTGGAGCTCTCCGAGTGGCTGTGGCGCGTGTGGGACGTGCGGGTCGTGGATGGCCTCGTGAACGGGATCGGCCATACGTTCGAGGGCGGCTCCGCGGTCCTGAGACTCGTACAGACCGGATTCGTGGGCACTTACGCGCTCTTCATCACGCTCGGCGTGATCGCGCTGTTCCTCCACTTCCTGAGGTGATGCTGGTGCACTTGCCCTGGCTGTCGTTCCTGGTGTTCTTCCCGCTCGCCGCGGGCGCGCTGGTGAGCCTGATGCCGCAGGGCGCCGAGCGCTCGGCGCGCCTGTGGGCCACGCTCGCGGCGGCGATCGAGTTGCTCGTGTCGCTGCCGCTCTGGTGGCGGCTCGTGCCCGGCCGGCCGGGGTTCCAGTTCGAGGAATCGGTGGCGTGGATCCCGTCGATCGGCGCCCGCTACCACCTCGGCGTCGACGGGGTCTCCGCGCTCCTGGCACTCCTCACCACGCTCATGACGCTGGTGTCGATCGTCGCGGCGTGGACCTCGGTGGAGAAGCGCTCGCGCGAGTTCTACGCGCTCCTCCTGGCGCTCGAAGCCGGAATGCTGGGCACGTTCTTCGCGCTCGACCTGCTGCTCTTCTACGTATTCTGGGAGGCCATGCTCATCCCCATGTACCTGCTCATCGGCGTCTGGGGAGGGCAGCGGCGGATCTACGCCGCGGTCAAATTCTTCCTCTACACGATGGCCGGCAGCGTGCTCATGCTGGTCGCGATCCTGTCGCTCTACCAGATGCAGAAGCAGTGGAGCGGCGTGGCCTCGTTCGATCTCACGGCGTTCTACGCGATGCCGATCCCGCCCTCGCAGCAGCTCTGGTACTTCCTCGCGTTCGCGTTCGCGTTCGCGATCAAGGTCCCGATGTGGCCGGTGCACACCTGGCTGCCGGACGCGCACGTCGAGGCCCCCACGGCCGGCTCCGTCATCCTGGCGGCGGTGCTCCTCAAGATGGGCTCCTACGGCTTCCTGCGGTTCGCGATGCCGATGTTCCCGAACGCGCTCGACGTGTGCAAGCCGTGGATCGCGTGGATCGCGATCGTCGGCATCGTCTACGGCGCGGTGGTCGCGATGGTGCAGCCCGACCTGAAGAAGCTCGTGGCGTACTCCTCGGTGAGCCACATGGGCTTCTGCATGCTGGGGTTGATGGCGATGAACCCGCTGGGCTTCGCCGGCGCCATGCTCACGATGCTCAACCACGGCGTCTCCACGGGCGCGCTGTTCCTCCTCGTCGGCGTCGTGTACGAGCGGCGGCACACGCGGGCGATCGCCGACTTCGGCGGGCTGTGGAAGGTCGTGCCGGTGTTTTCGGCGATCTTCCTCGTCGTGACGCTGTCGTCGATCGGGTTGCCGGGCACGAACGGATTCGTGGGCGAGTTCCTCGTGCTGCTCGGCGCGTTCCGCACCTCGTTCGCGTGGGCCGCCGTCGGCGCGACCGGCGTGATCCTGTCGGCGTGCTACATGCTGTGGATGTTCCAGCGCGTGGCGTTCGGGCCGGTGACGCACGAGGAGAACCAGCGCCTCCGGGACGTCACACTGCGCGAGCGGCTCGTGTTCGCGCCGCTCCTCCTGCTCATCTTCTGGATGGGGGTGGCGCCGCAGCCGTTCCTCGACCGCGTCCAGCCCGCGCTCGACCGCACGCTCGCGCTCACCGATCAGCGCAAGGCGAGCAGCGCGGCGGCGTTCCCGGTGGTCGGCGCGGCCACCGCCGCCGAGCTGGCCGCGCGCGCCGCGG
>DATDEX010000104.1:0-7687 GCA_036522895.1 Candidatus Eiseniibacteriota bacterium
TTGAAATAGCTCGGCTTCCGCTCTTGTGACTTTGTCGTAAAAGGCACCGAACTCTGCGCGCTCTTGGGCGCGTGCCTGAGGAGAACCCCATGACACGGCCGGAAGCGCGGCCACGCAACAAACCACAAAGACGATTCTGGGCCCGATCTGCATCCCGTTCATCTCTCTCTCCTTCGCTCAAGGGTGTCCGTTGAACGGACCACCCACGGAGTCACCCTAGGGTGTCGCGAATGTGGCGGCCGACACGTCGCTGTGCTGGTGGGCCGATAATAGTACGAGCTGCCAGCCGTCAACTGTTGGACGCCAAATCGCGACGTACCGTCCGCCATTCGCGGTCGGATCGCTACGCGGCTTGTAAAGGTACTTGCCATACACCAGCCCTAACTCACCGGAGCCCGCTGTCACGACGGAATCAATGCTCACGGGATGTGCGGGCGTGTGTTTGAAATAGTTGACCCACGCCTCTTGAATGGCGGCTCTCCCGACGGTCGGTGTTTCTCCATGTGGGAACCACGCGACCGCGTTCTCGCTGAAATACTTCGCAATTGTCGCGGGATCGCGGGTCGCGAACGAGTTTGCCCACGCGACCGCGGCCTGCCGCAATGCTTCATTGTCCGACGGCTGGGTCTTCGTTCCGGGTGCGGCACACCGTGCGACGAGTGCGCAGACAAGGAACAGCCGCAGCGCGCGAAGTGCGTGCAATGTCGTGCTCCCTCAGCGCCGTCTAACGGACCGCGCTCAAGCTGCGGCGCCACACTGTACGATTCACAAACGCAATTCTACCCTCGAGGACGGGCGCCGCCAGCTTCAAGCGTAGGTTAGGCAGCGGTGACTACCGGCGTGGGCGCACGGCTCGCCGATTCGCGCGCACAGCTCTGCGGTGGCTCGTCACGGGCTTCCTTGTGTCGGCTGCCTCAAACAGGTGCCGCAGCCCATCTGCCAGTTGTTCGACGGCCTTCCCCAAGGCACCGAGTTGCCCGACCTGGACTATCGCGACGGATCGGTGCAGCTCGAACGACGGGGGACGCAATACTTTCACGGGATCGATAGCATGACTCCGGGCAATAAAGCGCGCGGGGAGCAGCCCGACACCATACCCGGACTGAACGAACGCCAGCTGCATATGCATGTTGTGGATTTCAGCCGCAATCATGGGCGTGAAGCCGGCACGCTCCATCCGGTCTATGAGGCTCGCCCGAAGAAAGCACCCGGGCGGATTGAGCACCCAGGGTGCGTGGCCCAAACTTTTCCAATTACTCTCAACGTTGCCGGCAGCGCCTGTAACGATCTCCATGCGGTCGATCGCAATGACATTCGTCAGAAGAGGTGGAGGCGCGGCTTTGCCTTCGGGCAGAAGCACGGCAGCAGCGTCGAGTTCACCCGCGAGCAGCCGCTTCAAGAGCTCACTCGTGAGCTCGGTCGACAGCCGCACTCGGACCTTGGGGTATTTCTCAGTGAGCGCCTGAATCGCGTCGATGAGCGTCCCCTCGGCCAGGGCATGCGAGAGCCCGATGCGCAAGAGGCCGTGAGGTTCGGCGTCGCTCGACGCAAGGGATTTCAGCGTCTCCGTCCGCTGCAGCAGATCTCGCGCCTGCTCGAGCACCCTGGAGCCGAGCGCGTTCAGACGCGGCGGCTTCACCGAGCGGTCGAGCAGCTCGGCACCCAATGCCGCCTCCAGCCGTTGCATTTGCCGGGTGATCGCCGAGGGCGTCCGGAAGAGACGTTCGGATGCACGGGCGATGGACCCGGCCTGGGCAAACTCTACGAGGGCGCGCAAATCATCGAGCACGGAAGCCTCCCACCAATGAATAGCAGCATCGTGCGGAACCGGCAATATGATCGTGATAAAGCTGAACTTGTGGAATTATCGAGTTCCCGGCAGAGTACACCGAGTGAATCCCAAAGGAGTTTGCCATGAGCCACACCGCAGTGACCTCGCCCGAACTCGCGCCGCCGGTTGGCCCGTTTAGCCAGGCGGTCGAAGTCGGTGGCTTCCTCTACCTCAGCGGTCAGGTCGGCCAAGACCCGGCCACTGGCAAGGTCGTCGCGGGGGGGATTGTGGCCGAGACCGAGCGCGTCTTCCAGAATCTCGCGGCGGTGCTCAAGGCGGCCGGCCGGAGTTTCGCTGACGTTGCGTGCGCCCGCGTGTTTCTCACGAACCTGAGTGACTACGTCGCGATGAATGGCGTCTACGCAAAGCATTTTCGTCCGCCCTTTCCGGCCCGCACGGCCATCGGGGTGGCCGCGCTGCCGCTTGGGGCTTGCGTTGAAATCGACCTTGTCGTCAAGGCTTGAGAGGAGAAGAAACGAAATGAAATCGAGACAGGCACTACTGGCGGTCATCGTAACGGTTGCAACCGGCGCGGGGGCGCAGAGTGCTCCTGCCGTCACTCCGGCGGAAGCGCGAACGGCCATTCAAGCCGGTTACGCCGCGTGGACTAAAGCGCGCGTGACCCTGGACACGAACACGATCGAGCGGATGCTGGGTCCGGATTTTACCATCCAACTTCCCGACCGAAAACTCACGCGGCAGGAATTTGTCGATCGCGTGCGGACGAACAGGCCGACGCGATTTGTCGAAACCGTGATCACGGTCGAGCCCAGAGACAACGACTGGTCAGTATACCTATCTGGAAAATTAGAGATCGAGACCAAGGACCAGGAAGGCAGAACGAGCAAGGAGTACAGAGTGTTTGTGTCGCATGATGGCTGGAGAAAATTGAACGACCACCAATGGATCCTCCTATCCTCCGAGCTCCTGAGCCAGCAACGGTGGAAGGACGAGCGTCCGCCGATCGCAAACTGGTAAAGCAGAGCATAAAGTGTCGCGCCCGCTCTCCAGCAAAGTCCCGACGTGGTTCGAGCGAAAGTTCGATTTCACCTTTCCGGTAGAGCAGTACCCGAACGTTTGTGTCCGCCTCTCGGGCACGCCGGCACGCCTGGAAGAGATGCTGCGCAACGTGACGACCACGGCGGATGTGTTGGTCGCCAAACCGCAGAAGCAGTGGTCAGTCCAGGAGCATGCAGGTCACTTGCTCGATCTCGAACCGCTCTGGATGGCGCGCGTGGAAGACTTCCTGACCGGCCGAGAGACACTCGCCGTCGCCGACCCGGATAATCGCAAGACCCATGAAGCCAACCATAATGCCCGAGAATTGGCAGAGATTCTGATTGGATTCCGCACAGCACGGCTTCGCTTAGTGGACCGTGTGGGGGCATTGGAACCTGACGCTTTTGCACGAACGAGCCTGCATCCGCGTCTCAAGCAGCCGATGCGGCTCGTGGATCATTTGCATTTTGTTGCGGAGCACGACGATCATCACCTGGCAAAGATATGGGAATTGATCGATCCGCTCGGCTTTGACCTGCCGGGATGAGAGGGACACATTTAAGCGAAACAACTGATGACTCTCATCAAGGTCGCCCCGCCGCTGCCTAAGGAAGTCGACCTCACCACGACCTACGACGCCGTCATTGTGGGGTCGGGTGCCGCGGGTGGCATGGCCGCACACGTGTTGACCGACCTCGGCTGCAAGGTGCTGCTGCTGGAAGCAGGGAGAAAGTTCGGCATCCCAGAGATCAACGCCGAGCTGCGGTCGATGGAATGGCCCTACGAGCACGCGCGGCGCGGCGATCTGCCGCCCGGCTACCACACCCTGTCCTTTAACGAGTACGAGATCCGCAAGCCGCCATACGCCCAGGGCAGCCCGTTCCGCCATGTCCTGTCGAAGCAAGCCGGTCATCGAGGCGCGGACTACATCAAGAACATTCTGGTGGACGAGAAGCAGCACCCGTACACGGGCACGAAGTACGCCTGGGTGCGCGCCCGGCTGCTCGGCGGGAAGACCAACATCTGGGGGCGCCTCGCGCTGCGCTTGTCCGACTACGACTTCAAGGGGAAGGCGCACGACGGGTACGGCGAGGATTGGCCGATTTCCTACGCCGATATCGCCCCCTACTACGACAAGGTCGATCTGCTGCTCGGCATCGCCGGCCACAAGGAGAATCTCCGGCATCTGCCGGACAGCTTGTTCCAGCGCTCGACCAAGCTCAACGTCGCCGAGGTCGGGCTGCGGCACACGCTGGCGAGGATGGGACGCGTGCTCACGCCGTATCGTGCCGGCGTCACGACGGACGGTGTCAAGAACAAGTACCGCAGCAGGTGCATGGGCCGCGGGGCGTGCGATCGTCGCGGCGGCTGCGACATCCACGCCGCGTTCGACTCGCCGACGGGCCTGATCTATCCCGCGATGGACACCGGTAACCTCACGCTCCGCTCCAACTCGACCTGCCATGAGGTCCTGGTCGATCGGGCGACGGGAAAGGCGCGCGGCGTGGCGTTCGTCGACAGCGTGACCAAGCGGTCGCTCGAAGCGAAGGGCAAAGTCGTGATCCTGGCCGCATCGACCCTCGAATCGGCGCGCCTCATGCTGCTGTCGAAATCACCGCGGTATCCCAACGGGATCGGCAACTCGAGCGGGCACGTGGGTCACAACTTCTGCGAGCATGTCATGGGACCGGGAGTCACCGGTCTCGTGAAGGATCTGGTCGGCAAGCCGCACACGCTGGACGACGGCCGGCCTGGTGGGTTTTACGTGCCGCGCTTCCGCAACCTGGCGGACCGGCAACCCGGGTTCATCCGGGGGTACGGCTTCGAGGGGTCGAGCGGGCACCAGATTTTTCCACCGGGGGCCGACGCACCCGGCTTCGGCACGGCGTACAAGCAGCACGTGCGCGCCTATGCGGGGGCCTACATCACCATGGGCGGTTTCGGCGAGGTGCTCCCGCGATTCGAGAGCTACGTCGATCTCGATCCCGTCGTGGAGGACGCTTGGGGGATTCCCGTCTTGCGCTTCCACTACGAGTTCGGCGACAACGAAAAGAAGATGGCCGAGGACATGGCCGTCACGGCGAAGGAGATGTTCGAGGCAGCGGGGATCGAGGTGCTCGACGTCCGTCGCGGCGTGTTGACCGAGGGCTGGTCGATCCACGAGTTGGGCACGGCGCGGATGGGCGAGGACCCCAAGACGTCGGTCCTGAACCAGTTCCAGCAGTCGCACGACGTGAGGAATCTGTTCGTCGTGGATGGCTCGAGTCACGTCAGCGCGTCATGCCAGAATCCGACATGGACGATCATGGCGCTGGCGTGGCGGTCGTGCGAGCATCTGGCCGACGAAGTCAGGAGGGGGAATCTCTAGCACCAAAGCGTTGCCGCTGTCTAACGGACTGCGCTTAAGCTGGGGCGCGACGTTCGAACATACACAAACAAACGATTCCTTTAAGAGACGGCACCGCCTCAAGGTTCCTTGGGCGACTCCCATGCCACCGCGAACGGGATCGGAGCGATCGCCGCGACGCAGGACGTGTCGGGCTGTCGCGTCGGATCCTCGAGGAACTGCGCGATAATGCTCGAGTGGCACGGGGAGGGGCGTGTATCGTGGCCCTCGTCCGGAAACTCGACGAGGTAGGCGTGACTCAGCGTGGCGGCGATGCGGCGAGCCAGCTTTGTCGGCGTCCGATCGTCGTAGACGCCACTCAGGATCAGCGTCGGAATGCCGCTCCGCACCGGCGCAGGCATCGGTGCGTCGCGCAACTGTGGAAGCCACTGCTCGCATTCCCGGTCAAAGATGCGCCGGAATGGCGGCCGCGCGAGGGCGTTGACCGAATCGAGAGTCTTCCGATAGATGGCACCAGAGGTCGCATGGTCGGCACAGTTGATGAGACGCAGCGCAGCGTCGGGGAGCCTTCCGGTCCCCTCTCCGACGATCTCGCGGGCCGCCCGCGCGCTGTCCCCGGCGCGGAGCTCGTGGAGCAGCAGCGGGAGACGCGCGACGCCCACGCGCACGTGATAGAGCATGCGATTACGGATGGCGTCGACGAGGCGCCTGCCATCCAACCAGACAGTGTCACGCCCACTATCCGGGCGCAGGATCGGCACCGCGACGGGGGACGCTGTCACGTCGTCCCACACCGCATAGAAATCCTGCTCGACGGTCGGAAACGCGTCCCGACACGATGGCTGGCGTGCGCACGCTGCGTACACGTGCTCCAGAGCACGCTGGGTCGAGAGCGGCTGCTCCGCTTGGGAGCTGAAGCCGCGCGCCACCGGACTGGCGAGCACGACGGAGCGGATCGCCCGTCCATCGCGTGCCATGGCTTCCTGGGCGAGGCGCGCGCCGTAGGACAGGCCATACACGTCCCACGATTCGTAGCCGAGCACGCGACGAAGATCCATCAGGTCGGCGACACTCGCCGCCGTGTTGTAGGCCCGTCGATCGATACCTTGCGCCTCGAGTTCGGTGATGCAGGCACGCCGGGCCTCCGTCAAACCCGCGTCGGCGACGGAATCGTAGGCCGGGCACAGCTTCGGTTGCGAGAACCCGGCGCCGCGTTGATCGTAGATGACGACGTCGCGATGCAGGAACAGGAGGCTGCGCGCGACGCCTTCTGAGTACAGACGGATCCCCCCGACACCACCCGGGCCACCGTGCAGGAAGACGAGTGGCGGGGCGCCGCTTGGCTGCTGCGCGCGAAAGATCTCGACCGCGAGACGCACGGTGGTCGCACTCGCGCGATCGCGCGATTCTCGCACCACGAGCCAGCCGCACTCGCGTCTTACGTCGCGGGTCCATGCGCCATCCACCCAGCAGTCGGTGGGTTCGAATCTGGGAAGACCGGACTGAGCCAGAGGGTGGGGGGCGAACGGAAGGACCAGCGCGACGACGGTAGCTACGCGCGCGACGGCGGACACGGCGCACAGGCCGAGGCAGGATGTCATCTCACCCCAGACTTCACAAACGCCATTCTACCATAGACGACGGGCGCCGCCAGCTTCAGGCGCGTGTTAGGCTGCGCCCACCAAGAATCATTCCTAACGCCGCCTCGGCTTTCTCAGCACTCAGCCGCCGCGCCGCCCGGCGGATGCTCGCGGGAGCCCATCGCGGGAAGGGGACCATCCGCACCTCGTGCCGCCCCTGTGCCGCGTGCACCTCCCGTACGGCCGCCAGGTGGCGCCGGGCAAACCGAGGGGCTAGCCGTAACAGCGCTGGCCAGAGCCGGCGATGGACGTAGGTGATCTTCCCGTCGACGAGGCGACAGACGAGGACGTCAGGCGCCTCACGCACGGCGCGTGTCAGCCAGAAAATCTCTTTGCCCTGAGGGTGACCCCACCAGCTTCCCTGGATCCGTCGGCCGACCACTATCTCGGCCAGATTCGGTACACGTCCCCGCGCGCTCTCGAGCATGATGCCATGGCGTTTGATGAATGCGAGAAGTGAACGAGTGGTCATCGCGCGTAACTGAATTAGGCGGCGCAGTCTAACGGGTTGCAGCTTACGCTGCGGCGCATAGTGTACGGTTCCACAACCTGATGGCCTCCCCAGCAAAATGGCGCCGTCAGCTTCAAGCGCGTGTTACGCTGCGCCCATTACGAACTCCGCATCCACACCGCTAGCGCAGCGATCAGCACCACGATCAACCACGCCACAGCGAGGCGGCGTCGCATCGAACGCAATGCCTCCCAACTCGGCTCATCAAGATAGAAGGTACCTGGCCCGGCTTCTCGCAGGACCGCGTGCTGACGCAGTTTCCGAAACGCGAGACGCTCGGCCACTCCAATCGTACTCGGCGTCACCGCTGAGCGGGCGTCTATAGCGCCGGCGCGCCGAAACGCATCGACAATGTGCCT
>DATDEX010000105.1:0-10626 GCA_036522895.1 Candidatus Eiseniibacteriota bacterium
CGGGTGTCCGCGGCCGGCGACAGCGCGCGGCGAACGGTCTCCGGCGACGCGGCCGGGCAGGGTTCCAGCGTGGCTCGCACGTCGGTGGCGAGGCCCGGTCTCCATCCGGCGTCGTCGCTCGCGGCGAAGCCGGGTTCCGCCCGGCGCGACAGCACGCACGCGGCTGGCTCCGCCGCCGGCTCGAAGCGATCCGCAGCGCGCGACAGCATGCTGCGGTCCGCGCCCGCGGCGGGAGCGAAGAAGAAGTCCGCGGCGGCCGACAGCACGCGCGGCAGCGGCGCGTCCACCGCGGCGAAGCACCGCCCCGCGGCGACCGACAGCTCGCATGCCGTGGATGCGGCCGCCGCCTGGGCGACGTCCGCCCTGCGCGACAGCACGCACAAGGCCGCGGCACTCGCCAATCCCACGCATCTCAGGTCGGGCACGAGTCACTCTGCCTCGGCGGGCGCCAGGGCCACGCCCGGGACCAGGCCCGCGAAGCTCGCGCACGCGCCGGGGGCCGGGGGTGCGGCCGGGGGCGGCAAGTCCGCCACGGCCAGGCCGGCGCGGCCCGACTCGGCCACCGCCGGCAAGCAGTCCGAGCGCCCCTAGGCTCCTGCGGCGGGCGCGGCCGCCTCCCGGCCGGCCGTGATTCGCGCATGGCGGGCAGCGCCACAACTCACTAGCATGGGGCCCCCGATGACCGCCCCATCCGCCTCCCGCGCCTCCGCTCCCGGCGATCCTGCCGCGGCGCTCCTCGCCATCCGCGAGCCCGCCGAACGCCCGTATGCCGGCGCGGACTGGCGCGCGCGGCTCGACCTCCTGCGGCGCGAGCTGGCGCGGCACCCACGCGTGGTGGTGGCGTACTCGGGCGGTGTGGATTCGAGCGTGCTCCTGGCGGTCGCCCACGAGCAGCTGGGGCCGAATGCGCTCGGCGTGATCGGCGTCTCCGACAGCTACGCCTCCCGGGAGCTGGAGCTGGCGCTCGCCCAGGCGTCGCGCCTCGGCGCCCGGGTCGAGACCGTCACGACCGGCGAGCTCGCCGACCCCGCGTTCGCGAGCAACTCGGAAGCCCGCTGCTACCACTGCAAGCGCGAGCTGTTTTCGAAGCTGGCACTCGTCGCAGCGCGAGAGCGCTGCGACGTGGTCATGGACGGCACGATCGCCGACGACCTCGCCGACTGGCGCCCGGGCCGGCGTGCCGCGGCCGAGGGGAACGTCCGCTCGCCGCTCGCCGAGCTGGGCTTCCGAAAAGCCGACGTGCGTGCGGCGGCCGAGGCGCTGGGGCTCGCGAGCGCCGGGAAGCCCGCATCGCCCTGCCTCGCGAGCCGCATCCCCTACGGAACGCCCATCACCCGCGACAATCTCTCGCAGGTCGAGCGCGCCGAGGCGCTCCTGCGCGAGCTGGGATTCGACGAGCTCCGGGTGCGCCACCATGGCGAGATCGCGCGGATCGAGGTGCCTTCGACGCAGCTCGCCCGGCTCGCGGAGCCGGCGGTGCGCGAGCGGGTGGTGGCGGGGCTACGGGGCCTGGGCTTCCGCTGGGTGACCTTGGATCTCGAAGGTCTCCGCTCCGGGAGCCTCAATCCCGCTGGGTTGCCCTGACGGGGCAAAGGGCTCACAATTCCGGAACTGCCCCCTCCCGGCCGGGTACCAATCAGTGCGCCCCAACGGAGGCGGCGGCACAACTAGCGATCTTCGCTGAGATCGCCAGGTGCCCCGGGCCTCAAAAGGCCCGGCCCAGCGCCGGCGGTCTCGAACGGGAGTCTCTCCCGGCCGAGCTCGCCGGCGTTTTGCGCAGACCGCTTCCGCGCACGGCGCGGCACGACAAGACAGGGGTAGGGATATGAGCCAGAAGCCTAACGTCACTCGTCCCAAGAGCTTGAAGGCCAAGATGGCCGGCCCGGAGGTGGATCTCGGGTTTCGCTGGGGGGTGCTCAACTCGGCACTGCTCGGCGTGGGGGTGGCGGTCCTGGCGGCAGGCTACATGAGCCTCGCGAAAGGCTCGCTGACGCTGGCCCCGGTGCTGCTGGTGACCGGGTACTGCGTCCTGATCCCCGCCTCGCTGCTGGTGCGCGGATCAGGGTCGAACGAGGGCGAATAGCTCAGCTGGCAGAGCACCTGCCTTACAAGCAGGGGGTCACAGGTTCGAGCCCTGTTTCGCCCACCAGCGGAAGAGTTTGAGTAGGGGAGAAGTTGGGTAGGGGGGAAGAGGGGGAGCTCCGAAGCCGGGCAGGGATAGGGGACCAAGTGGTCCACCCTCGAAAGCCGAAGTGGCTCTCTAAGGCAGCACGGTGACACGAGTTCCATGGCAGGCGCGGGCCGGCGGGCGACAAAAACTTTCTTGACACCGCGCGAACATGGCCCCTAGACTTCTGGTGTCTTGGAAGGCCTTGTGAACGCTGGAGATAAGCTCGCCAAGGCGCTCGAACTCAAAGCTGATATGAAACATAGGAGTTCGAAAGGAGGTGGCTCGCAGCCAGACCTGATTGCGCGCAACTGAGCCTTGCCTGGAACACATGCAACAGGTTTTCACCCTTTAGGGAGGTGCAACAATGACTGGTTTGGTTCGCAAGGCCACGCTCCTTACTGCGGCCGGTCTTCTCATCGCCTCGGTCGCGATGGCGGGCGTGCCCAGCCCCGGCAACTCGACAGTACCCAGCTGCATCAAGCTCGTCGGCAGCAAGGTCGGCGTGCCTGATCCTCACGGCACGTTCAGCATCATCGTGCGTGATCTCGCCAACAACCCGCTGAACGGCGCTTCGGTCGTGGTCGATCTGTCGAACTGCCCGGATCTGCGGCTCTGCGGCGATCAGCTCGATGCGGGTGCGACCGTGAATTGCCCCGCAAAGACGACGCGCAAGTTCACCGACGTCACCGGCACCGTCACGTTCACCGTGCTCGGCAGCTCCAAGGCCGGGGTCGCTGCCAACGAGCTGCAGAATGCTGGCAGGGTCTTCGCCAATGGCACGCTGATCAAGTCGCCGACGGTCTCCGCGTTCGATCTGGACGGCGGAAGCGGCGTTGGCATCAACGACCTGTCGGTGTGGCTCGTCGACTTCGGTACGCCCACCAATCCTCCGTTCGGTCGTTCGGACTTCGACTGCAGCGGCGGGGTCGGTATCAACGATCTGTCGCAGTGGCTGCAGGAGTTCGGATTCAGCACGTCGATCGCTTCCTGCTCGATCAACTGCAACTAGCAGGATAACGCCTCTGGTTCGACGGGCCATCCCGCGTGGCAGCGCGAGATGGCCCGTGACCCGACCAAAGCCAGGCATCTCGCCCAGTCCCCTCAACCCCCTCTCGGGTAGTTTCTTCGGAGGCAAGTGATGAAGAAGTCGATTCTGCTTTGCGGGCTCCTGCTCGCGGCAACGTGCGGCGTGGCGTCCGCCGCTGGTTTGAACCTGCACTGGAACACGTGTGCAGCCGGCATCGGCGCCGCCCAGAACATGAACTCCCTCTGCGACGACGACTTCCTCGACTTCGTCGCCGCGGCGCAGTTCCAGATGCCGAGCGCGCTCTCCGGCGTGACGGGCATCGAGGTGACGCTCGACCTCGCCTCCGCCAGCCCGACGCTTCCGATCTGGTGGCAGTACAACGCCGGCGAGTGCCGCGCCACGGAGCTGTCGATGAACGGCGTTGCTCCCTCAGGCGCGGGTTGCGCCGACTGGGCGGGTGGCACGGCCCAGGGCGGTCTCGCGGCCTACAACGAGGGCGCGCATGGCCCGAACAGCGCGCACATCCTCGGTGGGCTTGCGGTGGCCGCTGCACGCAACCTCACGAGCCTCACGCAGAACTTCTTCGCGTTCAACCTCAAGATCCTCGGCGACAACACGACCGCCGCTGGCAGCAACGGCGTCGCGTGTGGCGGCTGCGATGTCGCGGTCTGCATCGTGTTCAACGGGATCAAGGTCGTGACGCCGACGACGTTCCTCCAGATCTCGGGCGCTCAGGCCCCGGGAAGCAACTTCATCACGTGGCAGGGTGGGGCGGGCGTGACCAGCCTGCTCGGCCAGGGTTGCCCGGCCGCGACGGCGACGCACAAGTCGACGTGGGGCCAGGTGAAGTCGCTCTACCGCTAGTTCAGCTCCAGACCGGCGGTTCGAAGAATGGGTTCGGGGTGGGCGCCACACAGGCTGCCCACCCCGATCGTTTAGTAGCCCAGGTCCGTCCGACATGGTTCCCAACCGCGGGTCCGTAAGTGTCGCCGCCCGCGAACGGCGTCCGCCTCGAATCCCACTTCCAGCCAGGCGGGAAGCGCCCAGGCGCCACATTCGCGCGAGCGGACGGGACCAGTTCACGCTCCCGAACGGGCCCAGCCGCTCAACCTGTTCGCGGCCAAGCCGGTGTGCGATCGGCCGCGTTGCTCCCGGTGCCGCGTACCGTCGGCGCGCTCCCGGGCCGTCGATGCGGGATCCAACTTTTTTCGGCGATGACTTCAAATTTTCCTGTCTTTCGCTGTCTCCCCCGCCTTACAGTATTTGTGGGACGGGTCGTCCCCACCTCGGCGTGGTCATGCCTGGGTCGATCCCGAGATTGGGTAGCGTAAGTAGGCGTAGTCCGGTTTCCCCCAACCCTCTCGTCGAGAGGTTCCGGAGGCAGAAGATGAAGAAGGTTACTCTGCTGTGCGGCTTGCTCCTCGTGCTTACGGCTTCCATGGCGTCCGCAGCGGGGCTCAATATTCACTGGAACTCGTGTACGCTCGGCGGCGGCGTTCAGAACATGAACTCGCTGTGCAACGACGACTTCCTCGACTTCGTCGCTCCCGGGCAGTTCCGGATGCCGAGCGGGCTCTCGGGTGTGACGGGTATCGAGTTCACGCTCGATCTCGCCAGCGCCAGCCCGGCGCTCCCGGCGTGGTGGCAGTACAACAACGGTGAGTGCCGCGCGACGGAACTCTCCTTCAACGCCGTCGCTCCCTCGGGCGTGGGTTGCCCCGACTGGGCGGGCGGCACGGCCCAGGGCGGTCTCGCGGCGTACAACGAGGGCGCGTTCGGCCCGAACACCGCGCACATCCTCGGTGGCTTCGCGGTCGCGACGGCGAGGAACATCACGAACCTGACGCAGGACTTCTTCGCGTTCAACATGAAGATCCTCGGCGACAACACCACCACCGGTGGCAGCTCAGGCATCGCGTGCGGCGGCTGTGACGTCGCGGTCTGCATCGTGTTCAACGGGGTCAAGGTCGTGACGCCGACCACGTTCATCAAGATCTCGGGCCCGCAGAGCCCGGGCAGCGACTTCATCACGTGGCAGGGTGGTCTGGGCACCGGCACGATCCTCGGCACGACCTGCCCGCAGGCGACGCCGACGCACAAGTCGACGTGGGGCGCGGTCAAGTCGCTCTACCGGTAGTCCGCAGTCCGAATCCGATTCACCCCGAAGCGGGCGCCATGTGGCGCCCGCTTCGTGTTTGTAGGTCGGGCGTGCAGGGGTTGGTGCTCATCCCGCGCGCCCGTTTCGCGCATGAACCGCCCTGCACCGCAACGGCTCGCCGGCAGCGTCCATCCGCGGGCGGCCTTGCCAAGAAGGTGACAAATCCCAGCGCGCCGCCGACCTGCGAAACCGTGCTCCGGCGAGAGTCCGTGGCTCTGCTACCTCGCTCTCCGGGCCGTTCCGATTCCGCTCAAGAATCCGGCGACGCGCGCCGATGCAGCCCTCAACGGGAAGCGGTCCGAGGTGCCACGCATTTTCCACTTGCGCCACGGCATTCGGCCGTTACTCTCTGGCCGTCATCGTGCGACCGGGAGTGTCGTCCCGAACGCTTGAGTCCACGGAAGGGCTGGAGTGCTCGCTGAGCCGCGTCCCCCGTGACAGGCTCGCCGTCTGCTCATGAAACGGAGGTTCCATCTCATGAATCGATTGCTTCTTCGTTCGGGCCTGGTCGCGGCCATGCTCTCGTTGCTGGCTTCTGCTGCGTTCGCCGTTCCGGCGCCGGGTCTCAATCTGGCGTGGAACAATTGCGCCTCGCAGGGCGGAGTCCAGAATATGGCCTTCACGTGCGACGACGACGGATTGCAAGAGACGCTCGTCGGCACGTTCGTGCTGACCGATCCGATTGCCGGTGTCACCGGCGTCGAGGTCGTGCTCGATCTCATCAGCTCCACCGCGACGCTTCCGGCGTGGTGGGATCTGGGTACGGGCGGCTGTGCCGAAGGCGACATCGCGGCGAACGCCGTCGCGCCTACGGGAACGCTCTGCAGGGACTGGGCCGTTGGCTCCGGTCAGGGTGGACTCGCCGCGTACGGCAACCCCCCTGGCACCTCCATTGCGCCGGCGGACGAGCCCGCGCATCGTCGAGTTCTTCTGGCCTTTGCCGTCGCTGCTGCGAAGAACCTCGTCATCGCGAGGGAGTACTTCACGTTCAACCTCAACATCCAGACCGCCCACACCGTGGCGGGCCCGCCCGGGCCGTGCACGGGCTGCCTGACACCCGTGTGCATCGTGCTCAACTCGGTCAACGTCGTTCCGGGCACGAACGCCGGAACGCTGGTCGGCAATCCGTCGGCCCCGCTGAGCAATCAGGCGACGTGGCAGGGTCCGGGCGGGAACTGCGCCGCCGTCCCCGTGAAGAACGCCACCTGGGGTCAGGTGAAGGCGCTCTACCGTTAGTTCTCATCACCCGGTTTCAGCGCGGCGCCCGTCGGATTCAGGCGGGCGCCGCCGCTGTTTTCTGCTGCTTGGATTCGCGAGGCGTGCGATGCTCGCTCCCGTGTCCGTTCAGAACCCACGCCTCGCCGTCTGCGCCTTCGCGTTGTCCCTCGGGGTCACGCTCGCGCTCGCCGCGCCCACGTCCGCACAAGGCCTCTCGATCGGCTGGCGGGACTGCCGGTCGGGGAATGGAATCGGGGGCACCGACGAGGACCCCGACTGCACACCGAACTTCAATCCGCTCTCGCTCTTCCCCGCGATCCGGCTGGCGAGCCGCGTGGACAGCGTCTTCGCCATGGAGCTGGTGATCGACGTCGACGTCGCGACGGATTCGCTGCCCCCCTGGTGGCACGTCGAGGCGGGGGGCTGCCGGCAGAACGCCTGGTCCGCGAACACCGCGCATCCCCCCAACTGTCCGGACGCCTGGGCGGCGCAGGGCGTGGCGTCCGTGCAGGGCTGGATCCCGGGCTCCCCCGGGGGCTCGCCCCGGCACGCGCGACTCCTCGTGGCGGCCGAGGCGCTGCCCGGGCACATGGGCACGCTCGCGGCGAACGTCTCCTACTCGGCCTGCCGCGTCGTGCTGGCGCTCACCGACCCGAACGGCTGCGCCGGCTGTACATTTCCCTCCTGCCTGGTGTTCAATTCTCTGCTCATCCGCCGCCAGCCGGGTAGCAGTGTCGAGGAACTGCTTTTTTCCGACCCCGAGGCGGCCGGCTCCAACATGGTGACCATTCATGGCCTCGGAGCCGACTGTCAGTCGGTCCCGATCCGGCGCCGCACCTGGGGCGCTCTCAAGGCCCTTTACCACTGACCCCGTCGTCCATCCGACCCCGATGCTCGCGACCCGAAACCCAGCCGTCCGTGCCCGAATGAGCGGATCCCGCCTGGCACTCGCCGCCCTGCTCGCCCTCCCGCCACTCCTGGCCCATGCCGCGGAGCCGGTCCCGGTTCGCGCCGCAGCGTCGGCAACCGATCCCGTGTCGTCGCCGGCCGACACGGGCCGGGCCGCCGGGGGAGCGCAGCCGGTGGTCCCCTACCAGGTCGAGATGGACCGGGCGGACAGCCTCCTCAAGCTCCGCGGCGGCGTCCACGCCGAGTACGCGCAGCTCTACATGGCCTGGAACGCTCCCTGGGGCACGCCGGGCGCTTCCCGGGTGCGCATGCCCGCCTGCGACGACACGGCCGGGTGCGACACGCTCTTCCTGTCGTTCTTCCCCGGCCGCCCGAGCAACGGCTTCAATGGCGTCTCGGCCGACCTGGTCTTCCATGCCACCGGCCAGGACACGCTGGGGCCGTGGTGGCACATGGAGGGTGCGGGCGAGAACCCCGGGGACATCCGGGTGGATTGGGGCCCGGCGCGGGACATTCCCGGCCGGCAGCCGTGGACGCGCCCGGGGCGCGGTTTCGCGCTGGTCGAGCGCACGCCCACCACGATGCGGCTGCGGCTCCTCTACGGGATTCCGTACGGGCAGGGCGCGCCGATCGATTCCGGGACGGTCTACACCGCGTGCCGGCTGCTCATCCGGCATCAGCAGTCGGGCTCGCTCCGGGGCTGCGGCCAACCCGTCTGCGTCGAATGGGAAAAGGCCAGCTTCGCGTTCGCGCTCCGCGACGAGCCGGAGGTGCGGCGGGGCGAGCGCTTCGTCTCGTACGCCGCGCCGTTCACCGCGTGCGAGCCCTACCGCACCTCGATCGCGCGAGCCTGGAAACCCAAGGGCGCCGGCGGGCACTGAGCCGGACCATTCGAGCCGGTCCGGCATCGGCGCCCCTACCCGGGAGCCGCTACCAGCCGAACGATGGATCCACAAGCCGGACGAGCATGACCTTCTCCGGCCGCCAGGCGATGTCGTAGCGCTTCTTCAGCCGATTGATCATCGCCTGCAGCGCCTCGTCCGATTTCTGGTTCTGAAGCGACTCCGCGATGATCGACTCCGACTCCTCGTACGAGAGCTGACGCCCCGGGTCGTACGCGAGCATCTGGATGATCGCGTAGTTGCCCTCCTCGTCCGGCCCGAAGTCACGGATGTCGCCGGGGTGCATCTCCTCGAACAGCACGGTCTGGTAGGGGCCGTTCTGATCCTGGCGCCGGGTCTGGATGCGGCCGGACTTGCGGCCGGCGAGCGAGTCGGCGCGCAGCAGGTCCGCAGCCTTGATACCGGAGCGGAGCGCGGCCTCCACCGAGTCCACGCCGGCCTTGGACCCGCGCACGATGGCGGCGAACTGCACGCTCGCGAACGTGACGAACCCCGCCAGGTGCTTTTGATAGTAGGCCTTCCGCTCGTCCTTGCTCACCCAGACCCGGGTCCCGATCGAGTCCTGGTAGAGGTGCTCCACCATCAGGTCCTCGAGCTTCCGCCGCATGGGCTCCGTCACGAGCGTGTCGTTCAGGAGGCCTCGCTGGCGCCCGAAGTCGGCGATCGACGGCTCGAGCACGACACTCTCCACGAACGCGAGCAACACCTCCGGGCTCCGGAGGGACGGCCGCAGGAGCGGCGGGATGCCGGAGAACGTGTGCACGAGGTCGCCGATCGAGTACCGGCCGCCGCCGTTCCAGCGCGCGAGGAGCCGCGAGGTGTCGGCATCCGCGAACGTCGGGAGACGGGTATCGAGCTCGATCGTGGGCGTGGCGCCCTGCTTGAGCTCCATGGTCTTGCCGAAGCGGCTCGCCGCGAACGCCGCCACGGTGCTGTCGTACACGACGCCGTGCTGGGCGCGGAGCATGGCCGTGAGCCGGCCGGCGCCCGCGTCGGACTTGACGGCTCGGAGCAGCGAACGCAGCCGGACCGCGGTGACCTCGTAGGCCGGCGGCTCGACCGGACGGCGCTCGACGCTCTGCACGATCTGCCAGCCGTCGCGGTCCTTGACCGGGGCGGCGATCTCGCCCGGCTGGAGCGACAGCGCACGCACCTGGAGCTGGGGGCTCAGGAGCTCCGGCGTCACCCAGCCCAGGTCGCCGTCGGGGCCCGGGTCCTTGGTGGCGATCGAGTAGCGCTTGACCGCCACGGACCAGCTCGTGCGACCCGAGATGAGCTCGCGACGCACGCGCTCGGCGTCCGCCTTGTCGTCCAGCACGATATGGCGCAGGTGCTGGCGCCATTTCAAGTTCTCCCACAGCGCGCGGACCTCGGCCTCGCTCACCTTGATCGAGTCGCTCACGAAGCGCTGGTGCACGGCCGCCGTGAGCGCGCGCTGCTCGGTCTCGCGCAGCGCCAGGCGGTCCTCGAAGCCGGCGGTGCGGTTCTGGCCGAGCGCCGTGAGCGCCAGCACGTCGCGGTTGATGAGGTTGTTCAGGAACTGGACGCGCCCCGCGCTGTCCTGCATGGGCCGATACTCGGGGTACGAGCTGAACCACTCCCGGACGAAGTCGCCGGCGCGCGTCACGCGCGGGCCCACCCGCACCAGCCACACCGAGTCCGGCAGGAACTGGCCCGTGTCGGGCGTGTCGTTGACCCAGCCGCGGAGCTTGGGGGAGTGGAACGTGGAGGCATCGAGCCGGGCCGGTGCCGGCGTCGCGGTGGCGACCGGCGGCGGGGCCTTGCGAGCGTTACGGGGAGCGGCCGGCTTGGCGCTCGCGTCGGCCCGGGCGGCCGGAAACGCCAGCAGGGACAGGGCGACGAGCAGGGCCATGGGGCGCTTGAGCATGAGCATCCTCGGGGGGGTTCTGGGGGTGGGGGAGAAACGGCGGCGAGGGTAGGAGGCGCGCGGGACGGGCGTCAAGATGCGAGGCTCCGAGCGCGCCGACCAGCCGGACGAGCCGGGGACGGGCCGGGGGCCTGCCCCCGCCGTTCCACCCGCGTCACGCGGATTCGCTCACGGCTGCCGCGTCACGCGGGTGAGAAAGTCGAACTCGAGGCGCGTCACGTCGGAGTCGTCGAGCGGTGCGGGCTCGAGCGCGCTGATCCGCGCCTCGACCGGCAGCTTGCGACTCGCGCGCGCGGCCACGAACGCCTGCGCGGCGGCGGACGGCTGGGGCGCGGCCGCGGCGCTCTCGAAGAT
>DATDEX010000106.1:0-5482 GCA_036522895.1 Candidatus Eiseniibacteriota bacterium
CGTCAGCGCTTCCGCACCCGCCGTCCGCCGCGCGGGGTGCGTCAGCGCTTCCGCACCCGCTCGACCAGCTTCGCGATCGCCCGCACGGACTCGAAGTGGTCGGGCAGCACCTCCTCGTCGGGGATCGTGATCGCGAACTCCTCCTCGCAGAACGTCACCGTCTTTAGAATGGACATCGAGTCGAGGAGCCCGCGCGCGAGCAGCGAGTCGTCGGGGCCCAGGTCCTTCAAGTCGCGGTCGTAGAACACGTCCTCGACGAGGAACTGACGGATCGCGGTCTCGGTGGGGCTCAGGTTCATCGGGTGTCCTTGGAGGGAATCGTGTCGGCGAGCAGCTTGCGATCCACCTTGCCGCTGCTCGTGCGGGGGAGCTGCGCGCGGAACTCCACGCTCTCGGGCACCATATAGCGTGGCAGCGTCGCGGCACAGTGCTGCTTCAGCTCGTCGGCACCCACCACGGCGTCGGGCTTGGCCACGACCACCGCCTTCAGCCGGTTCGTGACCTCGTCGTCGGGAATCGCCACCACGACCGCCTCGTCCACCGCGGGATGCGTGGCGAGGCGGGTCTCGATCTCGCCCAGCTCCACCCGGTAGCCGCGCGTCTTCACCTGGTGGTCGCGCCGGCCGAGGAACTCGAGGTTGCCGTCGGGGCGCGTGCGCACGAGATCTCCGGTTCGGTAGGCCTTGTCGCGGATCCCCGGCGCGATGTCGATCGTCTGGAGCGAGAGCGCCGTGCGCTCGGGCTTGCCCCAGTAGCCGCGCATCACGGAGGCGCCGCGGACCCACAGCTCCCCGATGCCGCCGGTGGGCACGGGCCGCAGGGCGTCGTCCAGCACGAGCGACTCGTCGAACGGACAGGCGCGCCCTATCGAGAGCGGCGCGTCGCCCTCAGGCGGTGCCGTCACCTCGAGCCACGTGCAGACGTTCGTCTCGGTGGGGCCGTAGAGGTTCGCGTAGCGGGCGTGCGGGGCGAGCGCCATGAGCTGTCGCAGGTACTTGTTCGGGAACACCTCGCCCGCGAACAGGAGCACCCGCAGCGAGGACAGGTCGTGCTTGTCGAGCGCGCCGCGCGTCAGCATGAGCACGAGCGAGCTGGGCGTGCAGTACCAGACCGAGAGCCGCTCCTGTGCCCAGCGGATCGCGACCGCGGCCGGAAACGCCGCGATGCGCGGGCTCACCGGATAGAGCGCGGCGCCGGCATGCGCGCTCGCGAAGAGATCGAACGTGGAGAGGTCGAAGTGGAGCGGGGCCTGGTTCGCGACCCGGTCCCGCTCGGTGAGCCCGAACGTCTCCGCGGCCCAGTCGGTGAACACGCGGCAGTTCCGGTGCGTGAGCATGACGCCCTTGGGCTCACCGGTGGAGCCGCTCGTGTAGAGGATGTAGGCGAGATCGTCCTCGAGCGCCGGCGAGGCGAACCCGCTGCCCTTCTCGGCCGCGAGCGCCGCCCACGGCACGCCCGGCAGCCCCGCGACGCGCGGCGATTCCGCGCGCGGGTCGTCCAGGTCGGCGAACCAGAGCGCGCGCATCGGAGCGCGGCCACCGAACGTCTCGTCGAGCGCGCTGGCGCGGTCGCGCGTGGTGACGAGCCCGGCCACCTCGCAGTCGCGCGCGATGTAGCCGAGGCGCACCGCGGGTGCGCCGGGATCCACGGGCACGTAAGCCGCGCCGGCCTTCATGATGCCGTAGAGCGCCACGATCGCGTCCGGCGACTTGGGGAGCCACATCGCGACGCGGTCGCCACGCCGCACGCCGTGCGCCACGAGGGACCGCGCGAAGCGATTCGAGCGCTCCTCGAGCGTGCCGTAATCGAGCGTCACGCCGTCCATCACCACGGCGGGTGCGGCCGCGTGCCGGTGTGCGGCATCCGTGACGAGGCGGGGGAGCAGGCGGTGCATGGCTAGCGCCCGGCCTCAGCGCGCGCGGGTCGGCGGCGGCGGCGCATCAGAGCCCCAGGCAGCGGGCGATGATCTTCCGCTGCATCTCGCTCGTGCCGGAATAGAGCGTGCCCGAGAGCGCGTCGCGCACCTCGCGCTCGATCGGGTACTCCTTCATGTAGCCGTAGCCGCCGTGGAGCTGCAGCGCGTCGAGCGCCGCCTTGCTGTGCATCTCGCTCACGTAGAGCTTCGCCATCGCGGACTCCAGCACCGCGTTCTTCCCCCGGCCCGTGAGCCAGCCCACCTTGTAGAGGAGCCAGCGCCCCGCCTCGATCGCCACCTTCATGTCCGCGATCCGGTCCGCCACCGACTCGAACTTGGCGATGGGCTGGCCGAACTGGCGGCGCTGCTTCGCGTACGCGACGCAGTCGTCGAGCAGCCGCTCCATCGCGCCCAGGTGACCGGCGAAGATGCAGGCGCGTTCCCACTCCATGGCCGAGCTGAAGATGCGCATGCCCGCCCCCTCGGGGCCGAGCCGTGCCCCCTCGGGCACGAAGCAGTCCTCGAAGACGACCTCGCCCATCGGCGAGGTGCGGAGCCCCATCTTGGCGATCGGCTTCCCGAACGTGACGCCCGGCGTGCCGCGCGGGACCAGGAACGCGGTGAGCGCCGGCGACTGGCCGTCGCGCGCGAGGTAGGCGAACGCGAGCGCGAGGTCGGCGACGGGGGCGTTCGTGGCGAACGTCTTCTGACCGTTCAGGCGGTAGCCCCCCGGCTGCCGCTCCGCGCGCGTCGTGAGCGAGAACACGTCGGAGCCGGCGCCCGGCTCGGTGATCGCGTGCGCCCCGATGCACTCGCCGCTCACGAGCCGCGGCAGCCACTCGCGCTTCTGCGACTCGCTGCCGTAGTGGGCGAGCGGCATCTGGACCGCCCACATCTGGGCGTTCAGGCTGAACACCAGGCCGTTGTCGCGGCAGCCCCAACCGAGTGCCTCCATGGCGATGGTGGTGGTGACGAGATCCTGCCCCTGTCCGCCGTATTCGGCCGGCACCGGCAGTCCCAGGAGCCCGAAATCGGCGCACTTCTGCCAGCAGTCGCGCGGGAACGTCCCGTCGTGGTCGCGCCGCTCCAGGTCGAGGTTCAACGCCTCGCGCGCGAACGCGCGCACCGCCGCGGAGAGCTCCTGCTGTTCCGGCGTGATCTCGAAATCCATGGGGCGGCGGCCTCGGCGGTCAGTGGTGCGGATCGTTCGTTACGTGCGAGTCGCCCGCGAGCCCCGCGGACGGCTGTGAATGCAGGTGTTCGAGCCACCCGAGCGCTCGCTCGAGCGCGCGGCGCTGGAGCGGCACGTTGAGGAACCCGTGCACGTCGCCGGGCCACACCTCGATCTCGAAGCGCGCGCGCTCCGCCGGTGAGAGCCGCGCGAACACGGTCTTGAGCGCGACCTGGAACGAAGCGTACTCCGCGTCGGCGTCGCCGTACACGAACAGCGCCCTCGCGCCGGACCGGACCAGGGCTCCGAAGTGCTCCACGAACGTGTCGGCGAGCGGCGTGTCGTTGCGCACCGCGTCCCTGGAGCCGCTGCCGGCGACACGCCCCAGCACCGTGGCCATGTAGCGCCAGCGCTCGGCCCTGCCGAGCGAGCGCCAGTTCTCGGGGTTGCCCAGCGCCCGCCACAGGTGGCGCCAGTCCTTCCGGTCCGCGTGCACCTTGACGAGCGTGTCGAGCTCCATCACGGGCGCCGAGAAGAACACGAGCCCGTCCACCGCCGCGCCGTGGTCGACGAACGAGGACAGCGCCGTGCGCGCGTCGAAGCACGAGCCGGCGAGCAGGAAGCGCTCGTAGCCGTGCCGCTCGCGCAGCAGGCGCAACACGGCGGTCGCGTCGTCCCGGTAGGGCCGGTTCGGGTCCAAAAAGCCGCTCTCCCCCTCCGAGTCGCCGGTGCCGTGGTAGTCGAAGCGAAACGCCCCGAAGCCGTGTGCGGCGAGCCGCCGCGCCGCTTCGACCCACATCCGGTTCCGGTGCGATCGCGGGCGCGTGAAGAGCACGACGCACTGGGCCGCGCGCGCCGCCGCGGGATCGGGCGGGGTGAAGATGCCGAAGAGCCTGCCCGCGGGCGCGGGGAACGTCTCCGGCTCCTCGGCGCGGGCGCGCTCGAGCTCGGCCGCGGTCTCACGCCAGGGCATCGAGCCACTCGAGCGTCGCGCGCGTGAGCGCGTCGGACTGCCAGGCGGGATTGGACATGAACTGGTAGCCGGGCTCCTCGTGGATCATCGCGGTGGCGACGTTCGGACCCGTCCGCGGGACGGGTACCCCGCCCTCCGCCGCCCGCAGCGCCGCCACGAGCTCCGCGTGCGGCGCCGCCAGCCGCGCCCGCTCCTGCACCTGCGCCACGAGGACGGGGGCGCGCGTCCCCACGAGCGCCTCCCCGAGCGAGGCCGCGGCGAAGCTGTCGATCGACGCGCGGTGGAGCGTGTAGCCGAACACGTCGAGGCTCCCTTCGCTCGCGATCCGCTCCAGGAGCTGGTCCACCGTCGCGTCGGGCTTCTGCCCGCCGGCGACGCGGGAGTAGAGGAGCGTGCGGAGCTGCTGGCGGAAGAACTCGGCCGGCCGCTCGACCGGTTCCCAGAGGAGGAACCCGGCGGCATCGTCGCGGCCCGAGCCGGGCCCTCCCGCGCGCGCCGCGACGAGCGCTCCCATCCGGACGCCGAGCCAGACCACCCGGTCGCGTCCCGTGCGCCGCTTCGCCTCGTCCGCCGCGGCCCGCGCATCCTCCACCATCGAATCGAGGGTCACGTCGGCCGATGCGCCGGCCGAGTCGCCGTGACCGCGCGCGTGGTAGCGGAGCACGGGAAAGCCGTGCGCCGCCGCCGCCCGCGCCACCAGCACCTCCTGGCGGTAGAGCGTGATCTGCTCCACGCCCAGCCCGTGCACGTCCACGACGACCGGCGCCAGCGGCTTCCCGGGGGCGGCCGCATGGAGAACCGAATAGACCGGGCTCCCATGGACCTGGAAGAAGAACGGGGTCTCGGAGCCGGCGGGGGGCGCGTCCGGGGGGTAACTCCGGGCGGGCGCGGCCTGGGAGATGGGTCCCGGGGAAACCAGAGGGCGCTCCTGGTGGCAAGGGGGTGGGGCCAGAGGGGACGAAAATGTTACGGGCGCGATTCGCCCGCTGTCAACGCTTGTCGGCAGCCGGAACGTCCTGCGCCATCGGGAATTATCACCCATCCAACTGACCCGCTCCGAGGCCGACAACAGAGGCATCATGCCCGCCTCCGAAACCCCGTTCTGGCTCGTCCTGTCGTTCGCCATCGCGACGCCGCTCGCGGCCACCGCGCTCGTGGTGCTGCTCGCGCGCGCCGCCTCCCGGGCCCGGCGCAGCGCGACGCGCCTCGAGGCCGGCGAGCTCTTCCGCCTCTTCGGCGGGCGGGTGGCGGGGCGGGTGCGTGGGCGCGACCTGCGCCGCGCCGTCTCGCACACCGACCACCAGCCGTTCTGGGACGCGATGGAGGCCATCACCACCACGCTCCGTCCCCGCGAGCGCCTGGCGCTCGCGCGCTCGCTCGCGCGCAGCGCGCACCTGGCGCGCGAGCGGCGGGTGCTCGCGGG
>DATDEX010000107.1:0-4218 GCA_036522895.1 Candidatus Eiseniibacteriota bacterium
GGCGGGGCCACCGGCGCCGCGGCCGCCCGCGAGGCGAGTGCCCCGAGCGCGAGCATCGCCGCGGGCATCAGGAAAAGCGTCAGCCTGCGGGCGAGCGGTGCGAGCGTGAGCGGGGTGCGGCGGGCGAGCAGGCGCATGGGAGGTCTCAAGGTGGTTGGGAACGGCGAGCGGACAGTGTAGCCCACGCGTGGTGTTTCGCGCAGTTCGACCCGGACGGTGGGCACCCACGCGCGCCGCGTCCGCACGCGGATCCGGCAGCGCCGGTCGCGCCTCAGCTCCGAAGCGCGCCTAAGCGCGAGCCCCGACCGCGGACTCGAACGCCTCCGCGAGCCGCGAGAGCCCGGCGTCGGGGTCGCCACCCACGTGGACGCGCGCCACGCGCAGGCCGTGTGCGGCCAGCACGTCGTAGTCGCCCGCCGCCTGCGCGTCGTGCAGCACCCGGAAGCCGTAGGCCTCGCCCGGGATCGGCTCGTCGCCCTCCTCCGCGGTGATCTCGAGGAAGACGCCCGTGCTTGGGCCCCCCTTGTGCAACTGACCCGTGGAGTGGAGGTAGCGCGGGCCGTAGCCGAGCGTCGTCGCGACCCGGGTGCCGGCACGGATCGCCTGGCGGAGCCGCGCGAGCGCGGCGTGCCGGGCGGGGGTGCGATGCACGTAGGCGAGGAGTGCGGCGTAGTCGCCGGGGCGCAGCAGGCGCAGGAACGCCGCCGCCCACGCCCGCGCGTCCGCGCCACCGACGTCGATGGTCGAGGGCGCGTGGAGAACCAGCGCGCCGTCGCGCGCGCGCGGCTCGCTCGCCGCGGAGCTCCCGCGCGCGGCCACCTGCTCGAGCACCGTGCGCGTCGCGGCCTTGGCCTCGGCGACGTTCGGCTCGTCGAACGGGTTCACCCCGAGCACGGCACCGGCGACGGCGGTGGCGATCTCCCAGCGCAGGAACTCCGCGCCGACCTCGCCGAGCCGCTCGCGCGTCCAGCGGATGACCGGGTGGCCCGCCGCGGCGAGCCGATCGAGCGCCTGCGCCGTCGCGGCCGGCAGCGGACCGACGCTCACGCCCACGAACACCCGGTCCTGGCCATAAGCGCCCGGTTCGGACAGCTCCTCGCCCTCGACCGGCAGGATGCCGCGGCCGTCCTTGCCGGTGCTCTCGGCGACCAGCTGCTCGATCCACGCGCCGAGCGGGGCCAGCTCGGGCGAGAGCACGAGCGTGAGCTTGTCGCGGCCGGCGAGTGCCAGCTCGCCGAGCGCGACCCCGAGCGCGAGCGCGTCGCCGCCGTCGCGCGCGAACGCGTCGCGCTCGGCGATCGCCTCGCGGCAGAGCTCCGCGGTGTCGATCCCGAGCAGGCTCGCGGGCACGAGCCCGAAGCAGGAGAGCGCGGAATAGCGCCCGCCGATGTCGGGCGGGTTCGCGAACGCGCGCCGGTAGCCTTTCGCCTTCGCCTGCGCCTCGAGCGCGGTGCCGGGATCGGTGATCGCCACGAACGCGCGGCCCGCGTTTTCACCCAGTGCGGCCTGGGCCCGGGCGAAGCACGCGCGTTCGAACGACGCCACCTCGATCGTCCCGCCCGACTTGGACGCCACGAGCACGAGCGTGTGCGCCGCATCGCCCGCCGCCTCGGCCGCACGAACGGAGGCGGGCGAGGTGTCGTCGAGCACCGCGAGCGGCAGCCGGCCGGGGCGGGTGCCGAACGCGCGCGCGAGCACTTCCGGGGCGAGGCTCGAGCCGCCCATGCCGAGGAGCAGCACGCGCGAGAAGCCGTCGCGGACCACGTCGTCCGCGAACGCGACGAGCTCCGCGGCGCGCTCGCGCATCGCGGCCGGCACGGCGAGCCAGCCCAAGCGGTCGCGGACCACCCGACGGCGCGACGCGTCGTCGCCCCAGAGCGTGTCGTCCCCGGCGAGGAGCCGGCGGGGGAACCCGGCGGCGCGCAGCGCATCGAGCCGGGACTCGAGCCTCGGCGCGAGCGCGCCGGCCTCGAGCCGGAGCCCGCTCATCGACCCGTCCCGCGCTGGGCGACCATCTCGCGCCGGCGTGTCTCCAGCGCGGCGAGCAGGTCGTCGTAGGATTTGGCGAACGAGCGCACGCCCTCGCCCTCGAGCTCGTCGATCAGCGTGTCCACGGGCACCCCGAGCGCCGCGAGCCGCGTGAAGCAGGCGCGCGCGCCGGCGACGTCGTGGCGGATGCGCGGTTCGACTTTGCCGTGATCGTTGAACGCCGCGAGCGTGGCGGGCGGCATCGTGTTCACGGTGTCGGCGCCGATCAGCTCCTCCACGTAGAGCACGTCGCGGTAGGCCGGGTTCTTCGTGCTCGTGGACGCCCAGAGCGGGCGCTGGACGTGCGCCCCCTTCGACTCGAGCGCCTGGAACCGGGGCCCCGCGACGGTCTCCTCGAACGCCGCGTACGCGAGCCGCGCGTTCGCCACCGCGGCCGTGCCGCGCAGGCTCTCGAGCTCGCGGCGCTCGGTCGAGCCCGCGGGCAGCGTGGCGAGGCGCCGCTCGATGGCGGCGTCCACCTTGGTGTCCACGCGCGAAACGAAGAACGACGCCACCGAGCGCACGCCCGCGAGGTCGCCGCCCGCGGCGGCGAGCCCCTCGAGCCCGGCCAACCACGCGTCCATGACCTCGCGGTAGCGCGCGATGGAAAAGATGAGCGTGACGTTGATGCTGATGCCGGCGGCGAGCCCGGCCGTGATCGCGGGCAGCCCCTCGCGCGTGGCCGGGATCTTGATCATCACGTTCGGGCGGGCCGCGGCCGCATGCAGGCGCTTCGTCGTGGCGATCGTGCCCTGCGTGTCGCGCGAGAGCCGCGGGCTCACCTCGAGGCTCACGCGGCCGTCGAGCCCGTGCGACGCGTCGTACAGCGGACGCAGCCGGTCGCACGCCATGCGGATGTCCTCGAGCGCCAGCGCCTCGAACAGCGGCTCGCCCTCGAGCCCGCGCGCGATGGCGTCCGAGAGCGCCGCGTCGTAGTCGGTGCTGCCGGAGATGGCCTGCTGGAAGATCGTCGGGTTCGAGGTCACGCCCACGACGCCGCCCTCCCGCACGTCGCGGTCGAAGCCGCCCGAGACCAGGTGTCCGCGGCGGATGAAATCGAGCCACACGCTCTGTCCGAGCGTGAGCAACTGGTGAGCGCGACTCGGCATGGCAGGCACTCCGCAGGCTGGGGTTGGGAGGTGGCGCGGCCAATCGAAGATGCGACGACGCGACCCGCGCCGCAAGTGCCGGATGCCGGGGTTCAACCCCGCGCCGCGAGCCTCCCGTACGTGAGCGCGAGCTGCCGCAACCGGTCCGCGAGCGGCGTGCCGAGCTCTCCCTCGGCGAGCCGCCAGGTCCAGTGGCCCGAGCCGCTCCCGGGCGTGTTGAGGCGGGCCTCGCTCCCGAGCGAGAGCACGTCCTGGACCGGCGCCACGAACGTGTCCGCGACCGAGGCGGAGCCCGCGCGAACGAGGTCCCAGGCGATGTCGCCCGAGCCGGGCCCGAGGTAGTCGCGGATCCAGCGGCGCTCGCGCTCGCTCCGGCTCGCCCACCAGCCCACCGTGGTGTCGTTGTCGTGCGTGCCGGTGTAGACGACCGCGTTCGGCACGTGGTGGTGGGGGAGAAACGGGTTCGTGGCGTCGTCCCCGAACGCGAACTGCAGCACGCGCATCCCGGGAAGTCCGAGCCGGTCGCGGAGCGCGGCCACCTCCGCGTCCGTCTCGCCCAGGTCCTCGGCCACGAGCGGCAGCGCGCCCAGCTCGCGCTCGACCGCGCGGAAGAGCGCCTCGCCCGGGCCCGGCCGCCAGCGGCCGCCGCGTGCGTCCGGTGCGCCCGGCGGCACCTCCCAGTGGCGGACGAAGCCGATGAAGTGATCGAGTCGCACCCGGTCGACGAGGCTCGCGAGCGTGGCGAGCCGCGCGCGCCACCAGGCGAAGCCGTCGGCGGCATGCGCCTCCCAGCGGTAGAGCGGGTTGCCCCAGAGCTGGCCCGTTTCGCTGAAGTAATCCGGCGGCACCCCGGCGACGCCCGTGGGCGCGCCGGCCGAATCGAGCGCGAAGAGCTCGCGGTGCGCCCACACGTCGGCGCTGTCGTAGGCCACGAAGATCGGCGCGTCGCCGAGGATCGCGACGCCGCGCGCGTGCGCGTGCGCGCGCAGCCGCTGCCACTGTCGCGCGAACGCCCACTGCACCGCCTCGTGCGCGAGCACCTGGCCGCCGAGCGAGCGGCGGGCGTCTGCGAGCGCCGCGG
>DATDEX010000108.1:0-4481 GCA_036522895.1 Candidatus Eiseniibacteriota bacterium
CACCCAGCGCTCGCGCGCGAGGCGGCGGCCGCGCACGCGGAGCACCGGCGCCGTCTGGCGGAACGTGAGCACGCGCGTGCGGAGGCTCCCGTGCAGGTCCACGATCAGGTCGCAGTCCTCGAGCTCGGCGCTCATCGAGACCAGGTCCTCGATCCGGCGGGCGTCGCGCTCGAGCGCGCGCACGTGGCGCACCGCCGGGTCGAAGCGCAGGACGTCCGCGTACTCCTCCTTCACCCAGCAGTGGAGCGCGGCCTCGGGCCAGGCTCGCGCGAGCGCGTGCACGACCGGCAGCGTGAGCACGACGTCGCCGAGCGAGGAGAGCCGCAGCACCGCGATGTTCCGGAACCCGCCGGCGGGCACCGCGAGGCGCTTCACGCGCGGAACTGGAGCTCGTGCAGCCGCCGGTACGGCCCTTCACACTTCACGAGCTCGTCGTGCCGGCCCTGCTGGACGATGCGACCCGCCTCGAAGACGAGGATGCGGTCCGCGTGCTGGACCGTGGACAGCCGGTGCGCGATCACCAGCACGGTGCGGTCGCGCATGAGCTGGTCGAGCGCGTCCTGCACGAGCCGCTCGCTCTCGGTGTCGAGCGCGGAGGTGGCCTCGTCGAGGAGCAGGATGGGCGGATTGCGGAGCAGCGCGCGCGCGATGGCGAGTCGCTGGCGCTCGCCGCCCGAGAGCCGCACGCCGCGATCGCCGATCACCGCGTCGTAGCCCTGCGGCAGGCGCGAGACGAACTCGTGCGCGTGCGCGGCGCGGGCCGCCTGCTCGATCCGGCCCGGCTCGGGATGCTCCAGGCCGTATCCGATGTTCGCCCGCACCGTGTCGTGGAACAGGATCGTCTCCTGCGAGACCACGCCGAGCTGGCCGCGCACGGAGGCGAGCGTCGCCTGGCGAAGATCGGTGCCGTCGAGCGTGACCCGGCCGGCGGTCGGGTCGTGGAAGCGCGCCAGCAGGTCGAGCGTCGTGCTCTTGCCGCCGCCGCTCGTGCCCACGAGCGCCACGACCTCCCCGCGCCGCACGGTGAAATCCACGTCGTGGAGCACGGGGCGGTCGGGCTGGTAGGCGAACGAAACGTGCTCGTAGCGGATCTCGCGCGCGAACGGGGCGAGCGTCCGCGCCCCCGGAGCGTCCGCGATCGTCGGCGGCGTGTCGAGCAGGCTCCAGACGCGGTCGGCGGCCCCGAGTCCCGCGGCGAGCGTCCCCCCCATCTCGGACAGGCTCTTGACCGGCGACAGCATGGCCAGGAGCGCCGCGACGAACGTGAAGAGCCGCTCGGGCGGGAGCGTGCGGGTGAGGAACACCTCGCGCGCTCCCATCCAGCCGATCGCCACGGCGACCAGGATGATCGTGTACTCGGAGAGCGGCTTGGCGGCGGCGGAGACCCGTCGCAGCCGGGTGAACGCGCGAAAGTACCCGCTGTTGGCGGTCTCGAAGCGCGCCTCCTCGAAGCGCTCGGCGCCGAACGCGCGCACGATGCGGCCGCCGGCGATGTTCTCTTGCAATATGCCGGTGAGCCCCGCCATGCGCTCCTGCGCCTGGCCCGAGCGCTTGCGCATCTTCCGGCCGATGCTCACGAGCGCCCACGCCGCGGGCGGCAGGACCACGAACGAGAAGAGCGCCAGCCGCCACGACGCCGCGAACACCCACAGCAGGCAGCCGGCGAACGTGAGCCCGTCCTTCAGCAGGTTGCTGATCCCGGCCGCGAGCGAGCCGCGGAGAGCCTCCACGTCGTTCGTGAGCCGGGACATGATCTCGCCCGAGCGCCGGGCGTGGAGGTAGGCGAGCGGCAGGCTCTGGAGATGCGCGAACAGCCGGCGGCGGAGATCGCGCATCGCCGCCTGCTCGACGGACACGCTCAGGTAGGAGGCCGTGTAGTCGCTCAGGTTGCGGATCAGGAACAGCGCCAGGATGAGCACGCACAGCCGCTCGAACGCCACGAACGGGGGCACCCCCTCGAGGAGTCGCGCGAGCCGATGCTGGAGCGCCCCGAGCCACGCGCCGCCCGCGGCCGCGGGGGCGGCGGAGCGCGGCGACTGCGAGCCCGCGAACAGCACGGCCATGAACGGCTGGATGAGCGCGAGCCAGACGGTGGACGTGAACGAGTACACCACCATGCACGCGATCGCGCAGGCGAGCCGCAGCCGGTACGGCCGCAGCAGCCCGAAGAGTCGGGCGAGCGCGCTCACGCCGTCAGGCGTCTTGGCCGAGCGGGGGTGCCGAGTCGATGGGTTCGGAGAGCGCGCCGAGCAGATCCATGAGCCCGGCGGAGAAATCGGCCATCGTGTCCTCGGAGCGGGCGCTCAATTGTCCCGCCTCGACGAGCTCGAAGACGATGGCGCCGATGTCCTCGGTGGAATGGACCTGCCACTCGCGAAACACCATGGCGGCGAGCGAGCCGAACTCCTCGCGGGCGATCCGGATCACGCCCGCGGTCAGCTCCTGCCCCGACAGATGTCGCCGTTCGGGATCGCCGAGCCGCTCGGGCGGCAGGGCACGTACGGTTTCCCCCAGGGCGGCCACGACGAACACGTAGGCCTCCCGGGCGAATCGACTGCCGCGCGCTCGCAGTGCGTCGACGGCATCCCTGAACATGGTCTCCTGACTCATGACCCCTCCTCTCAAGGGATGCGTAGACTATAGGTGGCCGGGCGAACCCGGCACAAGGGCCGTTCGGCGTCCGGCGGGGCGCCGCAGGATGACTTTGCGCCGGGCCCACGCCGCCACCTTGCCGGGGTGGTCGAGGTTGTAGTGGAGGCCGCGGCTCTCCCGGCGCCGCCCCGCCGAGGCCACGATCAGGCTCCCGACGAGGGCGATGTTCCGGAGCTCCACCAGGTCCGGGGAGAGCCGCAGCCGCGCGTAGTCGCACTCGATCTCCTCCGAGAGCAGCGCCAGCCGCCGCGCGGCGAACGCGAGGCGCTCGTCGCTCCGCACGATGCCGACCAGGTCCCACATGACCCGCCGCACCGAGTCCCAGTTGTGGTCCGAGACCACCGCCTCGCGCGGCGGGCGCGTGCCGACCGCGTGCCACGGCTGGGCGGCGGGGACGGCGCCCACGTGCGCGAGCCGCCCGAGCACCTCGGCGGCCGCGTGATGCGCCGCGACGAGCGCCTCGAGCAGCGAGTTGCTGGCCAGCCGGTTGGCCCCGTGGAGGCCGGTGCACGCCACCTCCCCGATCGCGTAGAGGCCGTCGAGGTCGGTGCGGCCGGCGAGCGTCGCGCGCACGCCGCCGCACATGTAGTGCGCCGCGGGCACGACCGGGATGGGCTCCCTCGCCAGGTCCAGCCCCAGCTCGCGCAAACGCGCCGCGATGTTCGGGAACCGCGCGCGGATGCGCGCCGCGGGGACGTGCGTCAGGTCGAGCCAGACGTGCGGCTCGCCGCGGCGCTTCATCTCGCGGTCGATGGCGCGCGCCACGACGTCGCGGGGCGCGAGCTCCGCGAGCGGGTGGACCGCCGGCATGAACCGGGTGCCGTCGAGCGTCCGCAGCACCGCGCCCTCGCCACGCACGGCCTCGGAGATGAGGAACGTGCGCGCGAGCGGATGGTAGAGACAGGTCGGGTGGAACTGCACGAACTCGAGGCTCTCGACGCTGGCGCCGGCGCGGAAGGCCATGGCCAGGCCGTCGCCGGTCGCGACGTCCGGGTTCGTGGTGTAGAGGTAGACCTTGCCGCAGCCGCCGGTCGCGAGCACGGTCGCGCGCGCGGTGTGCGGCCGGATCCGGCGCGTCGCGCGGTCCATGACGTAGGCGCCCCAGCACGTGTCGCGCCCGGCCGGACGCCGCCGCCCGATCCGCGAGTCGAGGATCAGGTCGACCGCGAGCTGGTCCTCCACGAGCTCGATGTTCGGGTGCGCGCGCGCCCGCTCGAGGAGCGTGGTCTCGATCGCGCGCCCGGTGAAGTCCGAGGCGTGCACGATCCGGCGCCGCGTGTGGCCGCCCTCCCGTCCGAGCGCGAACCCCGACCGGCTCCGCGTGAACGCCACGCCCAGCGCGGCCAGCTCGCGGACGCGCTCGGGCGCCTCGCGCACCACCGCGCGCACGACGCCCCGGTCGCAGAGTCCCGCGCCGCAGCGGAGCGTGTCGGCCTCGTGCCGCGCGAAGCTGTCGTGGCCGTCGAATACCGCGGCGATCCCGCCCTGGGCCCAGTTCGTGTTCGAGTCCTGGGCGCGCTTCTTGGTCAGGACGCGGACGTGCGCGTGCTCGGCGAGATTCAGGGCGAGCACGAGCCCGCCGATCCCGCTCCCGAGCACGAGCACGTCGCTCGCGCCGGCGCTCACGGTTCGGGCTCCCACACCCGGCGCTCCACCTCCGTGCCGCCGCTCACCCACTCCCAGCGCGTGCCGAGCACGGCGACCCGCTCCCGCGGCGCGCCCGGCGGCCAGCGTACGGCATCCTTGGCCGAGAGCAGCAGCGTGCCCGGCGCCGCCGCGGCGTGCTCGCGCGCGGCCTCGGGGATGCTCCACCAATGGTGGTCGCGCCA
>DATDEX010000109.1:0-10528 GCA_036522895.1 Candidatus Eiseniibacteriota bacterium
GGCTGGCCGCACGGCGCTCCCGGGGCCCGCGCCGAGCAGCGCGGCAGCGAGCATCACGCCGGCGAGCGTACGCCTCACGACCCTGCGGATCCTTGCCGGGGTCACGACACCCGCGTCTCGTCCAGTGCGGCCAGCACGGCCCGGATTTCGTCGTCGGAGAGCATGTGGTCCACCGACTTCGCGCGCTGGAACACCGCCTGGATGCGCTCCGGCGTGGCGGCGATCTTGCGGCTCTCGAGCCAGAACACCACGTTGCTCTCGCCGCTCATGGGACCGACCTCGATCTCCTGGTGGCGCCCGACCATGTCGGCCGGCACGCCCGAGTAAACGCGGTCCGCGAGCCAGGCGTCGCCCTTCTTGAACGCCTTGATCACGGCCGCGGCATGCACGCCCGTTCCGGTGCGGAACGCGTCGGCGCCCACGACCGGGTAGTTGACGGGGATCGGGACGCCGGTGGCGCGACTCGTCTGCCCGCAGTACTCGGGGAGCGCCGAGAGATCGTTGTCGATCCAGCCGAGGAGCTTCAGGTTCACGAGCAACTGGTCCATCGGCGTGTTGCCGACGCGTTCGCCGATGCCGATCGCGCAGCCGTGCAGGCGGGTCGCCCCGGCGCGCAGGGCGGCGATGGTGTTGACCACCGCGAGGCCGCGGTCCGAGTGCCCGTGCCAGTCGAGGCCCACGTCCACGCCGCTCTCGAGCACGACCTGGCGTGCGAAGCGCACGAGGTTCGCGGCGCCCGTGGGGGTGGCGTGGCCGACGGTGTCGCAGAGGCAGAGCCGCTTCGCCCCGCACTCGATGGCGGTGAGGAACAGCCGCCGCAGTGTCTCGGGCCGAGCGCGCACGGTGTCCTCGGTCACGTACATCACGGTGAGCCCGTGCTTCACGGCGAAGGTCACCGCCTCGCGCGTGTGCTCGAGCATCATGTCCTCGGTCCAGTTCTCGGCGTACTGGCGGATGGGTGAGGAGCCGATGAACGTGCACACCTCGATCGGCAGACCCGTCTTCTGCGAGACGTCCACGACCGGCTCGATGTCGCGCAGCATCGTCCGCGCGGCGCAGTTCGCCGCGATCGCCAGCTTCGCCGAAACGATCTCCTGCGCGAGCCGCACCACGTCGCGCACGACGTGCGGGCCCGCACCCGGCAGGCCGATGTCGGCCGTGTCGAGCCCCAGCGCGTTCATCGAGTGGAGGATCTCGAGCTTCTGCTCGATCGTCGGGGTGCGCACCGACGGGGACTGAAGCCCGTCGCGCAGCGTCTCGTCGTCGAACTGGATCCGGAACGCGGGCTTCTCCCAGCGCTCACCGGCTTCGTTCCAGTCGTGGATCAATTCGCGCTCGTCGCTCATGCGGTGTTCCCCCGGTGTTCCCCCGCGATCCTCACGCCCGCTCGATCAACACCGCCATGCCCTGGCCGCCGCCGATGCATGCCGAGGCGACCCCGAACTTCTTGGACTTGAGCCCCAGCTCGACGATGAGCGTGTAGATCAACCGGGTGCCGGTTGCCCCGAGCGGGTGCCCGAGGCCGATCGCGCCGCCGTTCACGTTGACCTTGTCGCGGTCGAGGTCGAGATCCTTCTCCACCGCCAGGTACTGGCCGGCGAACGCCTCGTTGATCTCGAACAGGTCGACCTGGTCCAGCTTCATGCCCGCGCGGGCGAGCACCTTGCGGATCGCCGGCGCGGGGCCGAACCCCATGATCACCGGGTCCACTCCCACGTACGACCAGCCGCGCACGTACGCGAGCGGCTTCTTGCCCTCCTTCTGCGCGTTCGCGGCCGTCGTCATCACCAGCGCGGCCGCGCCGTCGACGATGCCGGACGCGTTGCCCGCTGTGACCATCGACTCGGGGCCGAACGCGGGCGGGAGCGCCGCGAGCCGGTCGATCGACGTGCCGGGGAAGAGGTGGTCATCCTTCTCGACCAGGGCGACCTTCTTGCCCTGCTTCACCTCGACCGGCACGATCTCCTGCGCGAACCGGCCGTTGTTGTTGGCCTTGTTCGCGCGGTCGTGCGAGCGGAGCGCGAACTCGTCCTGCTGCTGGCGCGTGATCCCGTACTTGCGGGCGAGGTTGTCGCTCGTCTGCGCCATGAAGAGCCCGCAGTAGCTGTCCTTCAACGCCACGAACAGCGAGTCCTCGAGCGCGGGGCCGGGGCCGAGCTTGACGCCGCCCCGCGCCCCGCGCAGCACGTGCGGCGCCTGGCTCATGTTCTCCATGCCGCCCGCCAGCACCCACTGCGCCTCGCCGAGCTGGAGGAGCTGCGCCGCGCTCGCCACGGATTGGAATCCCGAGCCGCACAGTCGGTTCACGGTGAGCGCCGGGCACTCGTCCGAAACGCCGGCCTTCAAGCCGACGTGGCGCGCGCCGTAGATCGCGTCGGCCGAGGTCTGGAGCGCGTTGCCCATGACGACGTGGTCCAGCATGCCGGGCAGGACGTCGGCGCGGTCGAGCGCCGCGCGTGCGGCGCTCGCGCCGAGGTCGATCGCGGACACACCCGCGAGCGCGCCGCCGTTCTGCCCGTCGCCGCGCTTGCCACCCACCCACTCGGCCATCGGGGTGCGCGCGCCAGAGAGAATGACGATGTCTGGAAGTCCGTTGCTGGACAAGGTCTTACTCCTCGCGTCGAAAGTCGTGGATGAAGCGGACGGCGGCTCCCCGGGGCGCTCCGTGGCGGGGGGTGATCCGCGCGCGTGGGTCGGATTGAGATGCGGGACGCTAGCACCCGTTGCGGGGAGCGACAAGCAGCGCGGGGCGGCGAATGGCGGCCGGTCGATCCGTGGCGCATCGCCCGCCGCGGGCGATTTGCAAGCCCCGGCGACGCCGGCTCGGGCCGTGCTACGGTGCCCCGCCATGAAGAGCCACACCGAGTACCTGGCGCTCGAGATCCCCGAGCGGCGCGCGTTCGTCAACATCACGCGCGAGGTGACACGCGCGGTGGAAAAGTCCGGCGTGCGCGAGGGGCTCGTGCTCGTGAACGCCATGCACATCACCGCGAGCGTGTTCATCAACGACGACGAATCGGGGCTCCACCACGACTACGAGGCGTGGCTCGAGCGGCTCGCGCCGCACGCGCCGACGAGCCAGTACCGCCACAACGACACCGGCGAGGACAATGCCGACGCGCACTTGAAGCGCCAGGTCATGGGCCGCGAGGTGGTGGTGGCGATCACCGCCGGCAAGCTCGACTTCGGGCCATGGGAACGGATCTTCTACGGCGAGTTCGACGGGCGGCGGAAGAAGCGCATCCTCATCAAGGTGCTCGGCGAATGACGCTGCCGGGGAGCGACGCGGCGAAGGGTCGCGCCACGATCGAAACGCGCCCCGTGCGTCCGGCCGACCTCGAGCGCGTCTGGGAGATGATCCGCGGCCTCGCCGAGTACGAGAAGCTGACCGACATCCTCACCGGCTCCCGCGAGGGGCTGGAAGCGCTCCTGTTCGACCGCCCGGCCGCGCTCCTCGGGCAGGTGGCCGAGCGTGCAGACGGGCGGCTCGTGGGCTACGCGCTCTACCACTTCACGTACTCCTCGTTCCGCACGAACGCCCGGATGTGGCTGGAGGACCTCTACGTCGAGGAGTCCGCGCGCGGCACGGGCGCGGGCGAGAAGCTGCTCGCGGCGTTCGTCCGCGAGGCGCTCGCGCACGGCTGCCACCGCGTGGACTGGCACGTGCTCGAGTGGAACCCGGCACGCGCGTTCTACGAGCGCATGGGCGCCGCCCGCTCGGACGACGGCATGCTCCAGTACGGGCTCGACGCGGCGGGCATGCGCCGGCTGCTGGAGCGCGCGTGAGCGACGCCACCGCCGCTGTCGCGCCCGACGCCACGCGGCGCGCGCTCGCGGTGCTCCTCGCGCGGGTCGTGCTGGGGCTCATCTTCTTCCAGGCGGGGCTCTACAAGGTGTTCGTCCAGACGCCGGTGGGCCACGCGAAGCAGTGGTTCCTGCCGTTCGCGGACACGTTTCTCCCGGTGTGGTCGCTGTGGGCGATGGGGGTGACGATCCCGTTCGTGGAGCTGGCCGGCGGTTTCCTCGTGCTCGTGGGCCTGTGGACCACGGCCGGGCTCGCGATGCTCGGCGCGGTGCTGTGCATCGTCACGTTCGGCCACCTGCTGCACGATCCGCTCTACGCGTTCCACGAGCACGTCATCCCGCGACTCGCGCTCACCGTGCTGGTGCTGGCGCTCCCGCGCGCCTGGGATCGCTTCTCGCTCGACGCCTGGCGGGGGCGGCGCTCAGGCCGCTCGTAGCGCCCGGAGCTTTTCCGCGAGCGGCCCGGGCAGCGGCTCCGCGAGCAGCTCCTCGAGTCGCGTCGCGTCCGCTCCGTACGCGTCGAGCCATGCGAAGAGCTTTTCCGCCCGCTTCGCCCGGCGCGCGCGCTCTGCCGGCGCGTCATACTCGCCCATGAGCCAGTAGGCGCACGCCCAGCCCTCCGGGCTCGCGATCGGGAGTCCCCACCGGCGGCGGCTCACGCGCAACGGCACGCTCACGATGCCGCCCGGGGCGTAGAACGCGAAGCGCGGGATCAGTTCGGTGCGGGCGGACTCGAACGCGAGCTTCCAGTCGGCGTGGCAGCCGCCGTGACCGTGGAACGTGTGCGGGACGCCGGCGAACAGCCACTGGAGTTGCTCGGGCGCGGCCTCCACCTGCACGTCCCAGTCGTTCGCGACGTTCACGAGCCCGAGCGCGGCGAGGAGCCCGCTGCCGCCCACCGCCCAGGCGATGCCCGCGGCGTCGAGGTGCGCGGTGATGCCGAGCAGCGGCTCGAGCGGCGGGAGCGTGATCCCGGGCGCACGACCCTCGTCCTCGACCTCGGCACCGGCGAGCTCGGTCGTCGCGCTCTCGGCGAGCGCGGCCGCCGCGCCCTCGGCAAGCGCTTCGAGGAGCGGTGCGAACGTCTCCGCGAGCGCTTCCGGATCACGTGGCCGCACGTGTCGCGCACACGCGGCGGCGATCGCGGCCGGCACGCGCGCCGCGCCGTCCCTTCCGAGCGTGCGCGCGATCCCGTCGTACTCGCCGTAGCGTGCCGCGAGCAATGCGCGGAGCGCGGGGATCTCCGTGCCGCCCGCGAGCCGCGGGAGCACGAGGTCGTGGAAGGCGTCCACCAGGTCGGCGGTCGCGTCGCCGTGGCCGCCGTCCGCGACCGCGCCGCGGATGCAGGCGTGGAGCGCGACCGCGTGCCACTCGCGCTCCGCCAACGCGTCGTCCAGCCCGGAGAGCACGCCGGCCGCTTCGAGGTCGACGAAGAGCCGCGGCGAGACGCTCGCGAAGAACGCCGCGAGGGCCGACGCGGGCGCGAGCCCGGGGGGTTCGCGTGCGCTCGTCACCTGAGGTGGTCCCCGAACAGCTCGTGCGCGCGCTCCGTCGCGCGCCGCGTCGCCCGCACGACGGCTTTGATGAGCGCCACGCGCAGGCCGCCCTCCTCGAGCTCGAGGATGCCGTCGATCGTCGTCCCGCTCGGGGTCGTCACCGCGTCCTTGAGGAGCGCGGGATGCTCCCCGGTCTCGCGCACCATCGCGCCCGCGCCCAGCACCGTCTGGGCCGCGAGACGGAGCGCCACGTCGCGCGGCAGACCCACCTTCACGCCGCCGTCCGCGAGCGACTCGATGACGATGTAAAGGAACGCCGGCCCGCTCGCGGAGAGCCCGGTCACCGCGTCCATGTGGCGCTCATCGAGCACGACGGTCTGGCCGACCGCGCCGAAGAGTCGCTCCGCGTGCGCCAGGTGCTTCGCCCCGGCGTGCGCGCCGGGCGCGAGCGCGGTCATGCCCTGGCGGACGAGCGCCGGCGTGTTGGGCATCGCGCGCACCACCGGCACCCCCTCGCTCAGGTGCTTCTCGATGACGGCCGTGCTCACGGACGATGCGGCGGAGATCAGGAGCTGCGAAGCGGTGAGCCGCGGGCCGACCTCGCGCAGGACCGGCACCACCTGCTGCGGCTTGACGGTGAGCAGAACGACGTTCGCGCCCTCGACGGCCTCGGCGTTGGACGCCGAGGCGCGAACGCCGAGCCGGCGCGCGAGGTCGCGCGAGCGGGTGGCGTGGAGCGTCGTGACCACGACCGCGCCCGGCTCCGTGAGCCCCGCCTCGAGGAGTCCGCGGATGAGCGTCTCGCCGAGCTGGCCGGCGCCCAGCACGGCGAGGCGCAGCGGCGCGCCCGGCTCGGGGGTGGTGCGTGTGCGCGCCGCCGGTGCCGCCGCTTTCGCCGTCATCTTGACCTCCCTGGGTGGAAGCGCGAAGGCCGGAGCGCGAAGCACCCCGGCCTCCAGGCAGTCGCTCGGCGGGAACCTCTCACGAGGGCGGGTTCGTGCTCCAGTCGTAGAAGCCGCGGCCCGTCTTCCGGCCGTGCCGGCCCGCGAGCACCATGCGCTTCAAGAGCGGCGGGGCCGCGAAGCGCGGCTCCTTGAACTCGTCGAACATGATCTCGCTGATGTAGTACGTGGTGTCGAGGCCGACGTAGTCGGTGAGGAACAGCGGCCCCATCGGATAGCCGCAGCCGAGCTTCATGGCGTTGTCGATGTCGTCGCGACCGGCGAGCCCCTGCTCGTAGACGCGGATCGCGTCGAGCATGTAGGGCACGAGCAGGCGATTCACCACGAACCCGGTCGAGTCGCCGCAATTCACCACGGTCTTCCCGAGCGCCACGCACCAGGCGCCCGCCTCGGCGATCACGGCCGCGTCGGTGCGCACGGTGCGCACCACCTCGACGAGCTTCATGAGCGGCACCGGGTTGAAGAAGTGGAGCCCGATGAAGCGCTCGGGGCGCTTGCAGAAGTTGCTCATCTCGGTGATCGACAGGCTCGAGGTGTTCGACGCGAAGATCGCGCCCGGCTTGGCGAGCCCCTCGAGCGCACCGAACAGCTCTTTCTTGAGCGCGACGTTCTCCGGGGCGGCCTCGACGATCAGGTCGCAGTCGGCCAGGTCCTCGAGCTTGACCGTTCCGGTCAGGTGCTTCTTCACCTTGTCGAGCTCGTAGGGCGGGATCTTGCCTTTGTCCACGCCGGCCTGGAGGAACTTGTGGATCGAGGCGAGGCCCTTCTCGAGCGCGTTCGGGGAAACCTCGCGCACGACGGTCGGGAAGCCCGCCTGCGCGCTGACCTGCGCGATGCCGCTGCCCATCAAGCCGCAGCCGATCACGCCGACTTTCTGGATCGCCATGGAGTGCATGCCTCCGGGAGACGCTGGGGAAGACGCCTGGGCCTGTTCCGACGCTGCGAAGCGCGGGGCAGGATAGGCGGCGCCCAGTGGCCAGACAAGCCGGCATGCCCTCCGTCATCCGAGCCGGAACACCCGCGGCGTTCACGGGCGAACGCCGGCGCCGCACCGCCGGTGCGCGAAGTGCGGGTCCGGCGCCCCGCGCGGGGCATCCCCCGAAACCCGCGCGCGGGGTTGGCCGAACCTACAGGGGCCCGCGGCGACTACCGCACGACGGCCACGCGCCGGGCGCGGCACCCACCGCCGGCCTCGAGCACCACGACATAGATGCCGGGGGCGACGCGACCACCGCGGGCGTCGTCGAGGGCCCAGCGCGCGGCTCCCGCGCCGGGTACCAGCTCGCGGACGAGCCTTCCGGTCGCGTCCAGCACTCGCACGCGGGCCTCCGTCGCGCGCGGCGCGCTCCAGCGCACGTCCACCGCACCCGAACGCACGGGATTGGGGCCCACGCGCAACGCGAGCGGACCGAGGAATGGCGGCGGCGGCGGCGGGGCCGAGAGCAGGGGCTCCAGCCGGAAGAGGTAGATGCCATCCGCGCCGAACTCGCTGAACTGGATGCGCACCACCACCTCGCCCTGGCTGTTCAGGGAGCGGTGCCCTCCGTAGTCGCGATGGTTGAGCGCGACGAACTGGGCAACATGGCGCCCCCCGATCAGGTCGCCTTCGCGCAGCAGCTTCACTCGCCCCTGCGCGGGATCCCACAGGTAGAGGCCGTGGTCGTCGGACGCACCCCCGGGGGTTCCGCGCAGCGTCGCGGTGAACGCCACCTGGCCGGCGTCGTTGATCGCGGGGAACCCGTAGAAGCCGGCGAACACGCCGCCGCCCTCGGGGACGTCCTGCCCCTCGCGCGCGACCTGGTCTTCCAGTTTCGGGACCACGACGAGCGCCGAGTCGCCCTTGTAGACGGCCTCGTCGTCCAGCGCGCCTCCCGCCGTGCCGGCGAGTCGCACCCGGTACGCCACGGCCTCGTGGTTGTTGAGCGAGGGCTCGAACAGCGAGGCGAACGTGCCGTTGCCGTCCGCCGCGGGCTGACCGGTGTAGGCCACGACGTCGCCGCCGAAGGGCCAGTCGAGCGCGATGATCTCGCCCGCGGACGGCACGGGCTCGAGCTGCGCGAGGAACGACGACACCCCGTTCGCGTTGTAGACGGGGGAGCACTCGAACTCCTGGTAGAGGCCGCCGCCCGGCGCGCCCTGGTGTCCGCGCGCCATGTCGACGAACACGTCCGGCGAGGCGCGGAACATACCGTCGTCGTCCTTGGGCGCCGTACTCGTGCCGGAGAGGTGCGAGTAGAACGCGATCTCGCTCGCGTTCGGTCGGAGCCCCGGCGCGTCGCCGGTGCCGGCGTAGGAAAAGATGCTGAGGGCGCCGTTGGTGCCGCCTCCGTCCGGCGCGGGACGCGACAGCCAGGCGACCGGGGAAAGCACGCCGAGCCGCGACGTGTACACGGTCACGGGCGCGGTGCCCGTGCCGTGCGAGGTGAAGAACGACACCGCCGCCGGGGGCTGATCGTTGATGGACGGCGGGAAGAACCCGTTGAACGTCGTACTGGTGAACGGCGGCGTGTCGCCGCGTCGCGCGTGCACCCAGAACAGACCCGGATCGCGGATGCTGTAGATGGCGCTGTTGTCGGCGCTGCCGCCGGGCGTGCCCGTGCGCGGCGCGATGAACGCGACGCGTCCCGAGTCGTTCATGGCGTACTCCCGGAGAAGCGCGTCGGCGAGTCCGCCGAACGTGCCCGTGACGTCGGGTAGCGGCTGGCCCTGGCGGGCGAGCAGCGTGCGGGTGCCGTCCTTACCGGCGCGCACGAGGTAGTCGTCGTCGAGCGAGCCGAGCGCGGAGAAGTCGAACCGACCCACGAATGCCGCCTCGCCGGCGTCGTTCAGGACCGGATCGCGATAGCTGAAGAAGCTGCCGAACGAGCCGTTCGCGTCGGGCGCGCTCGTGCCGTTGCGCGCGAGCGGGAACACCGTGACGGTGGCGGCGGCGTGGGCGTGGCCGGCCGCGAGCGCGAGGCACACGGCGCCGGTGAGGACGTGGTTGCGGAGCGGCATGGGAGGCCTCCCTCCGGGGCAGATGCGCGGCCGCGACCTCGGACGATCCGGGCTTCGCGGCCCACGGTTCCTGCCCACGCCCACGAGGTTGCCGGCGGCCTCTTACGGCGGTCTTACACCGGACGCAGGACGCGGCTAGACTGCGGCCCGCATGGCGCCGGCCGGGGTCGCACGCCCATTGCCGTGGGGATGGCCCCGACCCGCGCCCGCGGCACGAGGTGCCCCGTCGGTGGGGGCGAGGCGCGGAGGACGCTCGCGTGACGACCGGATGACGACCGACCCCGAGCTCCTGCCACGACCGCGGCTCATGCGCTCGCTCGCGGGCGTCTGGAAGCTCGCGTCGCTCACGGCGCCGGCCGGCTGGGGAAAGACCACCGTGCTCGCGCAGTGGTGCTCGGGCCGCGCGACGCTGTGGGTCACCGCGACGGCGGCGGAGCGCGACCCGGCGCAGCTCCTCGGCAGCTTTCTCGCCTCCGGCTCCCGGCTCCGGCCGCCGTTCGGCCGGAGCACGCTCGCCCGTTTCAGCGCCCGGCGCGAGTTCGAGCGCGATGGCGGACTGCTCACCGCGGCATTCCTGCACGAGCTGGCCGGGAGCCCGCGGCCGATCACGCTCGTGGTGGACGACGCGCACGAGCTCTCCGGCGCGCGCGCCTCGATCGCATGGCTCGCGGGACTCGTCGAGCGGAGCCACGCGAACGTTCGCCTCGTGTTCGCGGCCCGCGGCGAATCGCTGTGGCCGGCGGGCCGGTTCGCCCGCCTCGGCGAGCGCCACCTGGATCGCGAGCTGCTCGCGTTCGACCGAAACGAGGTGCAGCGACTGCTCGCCCGCGAGCGCGTTCCCAACCCCGAACGCCGTGCGATCGCGGAACACCAGGCGGGCTGGCCCGCGGGCCTGCGCGCTGCCGCGCGCGCGGTACGGGCCGGCCGGGGTGGCGAGGCCGAATGGGCGACGCTCGCCGAGCGCGAGCTCGCGCCGCTCGCGCCGGGGGAGCGGCGCGACCTGCTCCTCGCGAGCGCGCTCGACGATCTGGAGCCGGGGTCGCTCGCGATCCTGCTCGGGGAGCCGCGCGCCGCGGCGCTCCTGCGGCTCGTCCGCAGGCGCGGGCTCTACGTGGACGACGCCGGTTCGATGCGCCGCTTCCACCCCCTCTTCCTGGACGTGCTGCGCGACGTCGCCGCGCGCGAGCTGGCGCCCGGACTGCGCGCCCGCACGCTCAAACGCGCGGCGCGCGCGTATGCTCGCCGCGGGCAGATCGCCCGCGGACTCGC
>DATDEX010000110.1:0-2534 GCA_036522895.1 Candidatus Eiseniibacteriota bacterium
CGCACGACCAGCGTGCGGTCCCCGAGCGTGGTGAGCCGGGCCGCGAACCGCGCGCGCTCGGCTTCGCGATCGCGGTCGCGGGCGGCGTCGTAGCGCCAGGGTGCCCCCGGGCCCTGGGCGAAGCTCCCGCTCCGCACGAGCTCGCCATCGCGCACGATGCGCCAGTCGTCGTCACCGAACGCGAAGCCGCCGCGGCGCGCGGAGGCACCGGGCGAGTTCCCGGCGAGGAGGAGCAGGAAGCGCTTCGGCGCGAGCGGATTCGGCCACGCGAGCTGGATGGCGTCCCCCGGGCGGTCGTAGAGCCGGCCCTGCCAGCGGAACCCCCGCGGCTCGAAGCGCACCGGCAGGGCGCCCGCGAGCCGGCGCGTCCACTCGTTCTCGTCCGCGTCGCCGAGCAGGAACATCGGCCCCGCCGCGAAGCCGGCCTCGTCCAGGTCGCGGTCGGCCACGACGCGATTCGAATCCACACCGAAAGCGCGCCGCGCCAGGAGCAGCGCCCGTGCCTCGAGCGCGGCCGTCGCGGCCGGATCGCGCGTGCCGTAGACGAACCGGAACGGCGGCGCGTCCGCGAGCGCGGCCTCCATCTCTTCGCGGGTGAAGCGCGGCGGCTGGAGCTCGAGCGCGCGCGCCCGCTGTGGGAGCGCGAGGGCCAGCGCGGCGCTCGCGACGGCGATGCGGACGGCGAGGCTCGCGGCCCGCGGGGCCATGCGGCGCCTCAGCGCGGAATGACGCTCTGGACCTGGAATCGGAACGTGTACGTCCGCGGCTGGTTCTCGACCAGGAACACGAGGTCCACCCCGAACGTCTTGCCCGCGAAGGTCGGCGCGCTCGAGTCCTCGGGCAGCAGCGGCCGGCGGAGCTGCGTGTCCGCATCGGCACCCGGGTCGAGGAGATCGTCCAGCGCGAAGACGTAGTCGCTGTAGCGCTGCCGTGGCAGCACCTGGGTGAGCGCCTGCGTCGAGAACCGGTTGCGCCAGCGCGTGGTCTGGTGCCCCACCTTGCCGGTGCGGCCGTTGGGATCGAGGAACGTCGAGCGATCCCAGTCGATCTGGACTGGCCGGCCCTGCAGGTTCTCGACCCCGAAGTAGAGCACGTTGGGCGACGGCCGGAACGAGAACGACAGGTCCCGGTCGCGGAACGAGAACGTGCCGCTCGCCCCGGGCTCGGTCTGGCGGAACCGGTAGACGAACGCCGCGTCCGCGGAGCCGGGAACCGCGCCCACCGAATCGGCGGCCGTCGACACCGCGTTCGAGAGCGAGCGGTCCGGGGCCGAGTCCGCCGGGGGCGGTGGGGCCGACTGCGGCGCGGGCGCGCCGCCACAGCCCGCCGCACACGCGGCGAGCGCGACGATCACGAGGCGGGCGGTCCGGGTTCGGGGCACGGACGGCAGACTATCCAAGCTCGCTCGGGGCGTCCAACCGGCAGCGTCAGAACGGGGATTTCCCCGCGTAGCCGGTGAGCTCCACGTAGCCCTGCCCCGTCACCGCCTTTCCCGCGCTCGTGCCGGTCACGCGCACGCTGCCCTCCCAGTACGCGAGCCCGCCCATGCTGCTCACCACCAGCTCCTGGTCGGCCAGCGTCGGGGTCAGGCGGAGATCGAGCGCCAGGCCGGGGAGCCGCACGATCCAGCCGCTCGGGTAATGCCCGCCCGTGCGCGGGCTCACCCACTCGCCCGTGGGGCCGGTGTCGAACTCGGTGTAGCGGATGTGCCGGGCATGGCCCGCGGCGTCCACGAGTGTGCCCGAGGAGTGCGGCTCGAGCCCGCCGCCCTGACGGCGCAGGCGGTAGAGCATGAGATCCCGGCCATCCGAGAGCTGCACGCTGAACCAGTCCCAGCCGGTGTGGGTCTGCTTGAGCCGGGCGCTCCCGAACTCGTGATCCATCCACGACCGCCCGTCCACCGCCAGCGTGTCCTTGCCGAGCACGAGGCGCCCGCGCGTCGCGAGGCGCGTGAACGAATAATAGTGCGAGGCGTTTCCCGCGCCCTCGGTCTTCTGGCTCACGCCGCCCTCCCCGTGCACGACCGGCGGCTTCTCCGGGGTGAGCTCGAGGTCGAGCGCGAACGCGCCCGCGTTCCCGACCAGGCGGTGCGTCTGCCGGTCCGCCTCGAGCCCGGCGTAGTCGTCCCCGATCCACACCAGGTAGCGCGTGCTGTCGGCGCCGGCGAGGTCGAGCGCCTGGCGTTCGGCGCGGTCGTCGCTCAGGAACCTCCCCCGCTTCTCGTCCGTGAGCGCCAGGTGCCGGAACAGCACCTGCCGCGCGCGCCACGCCGAGCCGCCCTTCCCGGCCGCCGCGACGGGCAGGCCGACGCGGAAAAACGTGAGCTCGTAGCCGAACGATCGCTCGCCGGCGCGAAGGTGCCCGGTGTAGTACCACCACTCCGTGCGGAACGACGGGTGCGCCGCGTGATCCATGGGAAACGCGAACTCGTAGGGCGGGAGCGCGAGCCGGAAGCCGTCGCTGTCCGTCACGACCGCGGTCGGCGTCGCGACCGCCGGGCGCGGCTCCGCCGGCGGCGCGGCGGGCGAGGCGCC
>DATDEX010000111.1:0-5124 GCA_036522895.1 Candidatus Eiseniibacteriota bacterium
GTGCGGGTGACGCGGGTGCTGCCCTCGGCGAGTGCCGCCGACCAGGCGACGCTCATCTGGCTCGCCCCGCTCGCGGAGGGCGCCACGCCGGTGCTCGAGCGCTTCGGCACCGCCGAGCTCCGCACGAGCGCGCCGCGCAAGTCGCCCGCGGTGCCGGTGGAGGCGGTGGTGGAGAACGACCTCGACGGTCGCGCGCGCGTCGCGGTGGTCTCCGGCGACAGCGTCGCGGTGTGGACGCCGGTGACGCTCGGGGCGAGCGCGGAGGGCTGGCGCGAGCTCACCGGGGCGGCGCCCGCGCCGGGCACGAAGGTCGTGGTGGAGGGGGCGCGCGGCCTCCCCGACCACGCCCGCGTCAAGCCGCAGCCGTGATCGCCTTCTTCGAGGGCGTCCGCGCGCAGCGACGCGCGATCCTGTTCGCGTTCACGTGCGTGCTCGTGACGGGCGCGTGGTCCGCGTGGCACGCCCCGACGGCGATCCTGCCCAACGTGACGTTTCCGCGGATCACGGTCATCGCCGACGCGGGCGAGCTCCCGGCCGAGCAGATGCTGCGCGCGGTCACCCGGCCGCTCGAGACGTCGGTGCGGCGCGTGCCGGGGGTGCGCGAGCTCCGGAGCACGACCGCGCGTGGCTCGGTCGAGATGAACCTCGACTGCGACTGGAAGACGCCCATGGACCTCACGCTCCAGCGCGTGCAGGCGAGCCTCGATGCCGTGCGGGGGATGCTGCCCGAGGGCACCACCGTGGACGCGCGGCTCATGAACCCGGCGCTCTTTCCCGTGCTCGCCTACTCGCTCACGTCGCCCACGCGCTCGCTCGCCGAGCTCCGCGATCTGGCCGAGCTGCGGCTGCAACCCGAGCTCGCCCGGTTGCCGGGCTGCGCGGAGGTCGTCGTGCAGGGCGGGCGGCGCTACGAAGCGCGGGTGACGCTGGATCCCGGCGCGCTCCAGGCGCGCGGGCTCGACGCCGCGGCCGTGGCCGACGCGATCCGGCGCTCGACGAAGCTCGAATCCGTCGGGCTCCTCGAGACGAACCGCGAGCTCTACCTGGGATTGACGGACGACCGCCCGAACGACCTGGGCGCGCTCGGGCGCGTGCCCGTGCCGCTCGCGGACGGCACCCGCGTGCCGCTCTCGGCGCTCGGCGAGGTGACGCTGTCCGAAGCGCCCGAGTTCACGCGCTACCGGACCGGCGGCGTCGAGGCCGTTCACGTGAACCTGCTCCGCCAGCCCTCCGCGAGCACGGTGACGCTCGCCGACGCGGCCCGCACGTGGTTCCACGAGCACCGGCGCGAGCTTCCGCCCGACCTCCAGCTGCGCGTGATCTACGACCAGTCCCTGCTCGTGCGCGACTCGATCGCGGGCGCACGCGACGCGCTGCTCGTGGGCACGCTCGCCGAGATCTTGATCGTGATGCTCTTTCTGGGCAGCCTGCGGCTCGGGCTCACGCGGGCACTCGTGCTGCCGGGCGCGATCGCGATGACGCTCGTGGTGCTGCGGCTCGCGGGGCAGGGACTCGACATGATGACGCTCGGCGGCATCGCGGCGTCGATCGGGCTCGTGGCGGACGACGCGATCGTCGTGGTCGAGTACCTGGCGCATCGCACCGGCGTGCCGCTCGCGGTGGGGCTGGCCGAGATCCTGCCCGGGATGCTCGCCTCGAGCGGCTGCACGCTCGCGATCTTCCTGCCGTTCGCCTGGCTCGGCGGGGTGGCCGGCGCGTTCTTCCGCGTGCTGGCGCTCACCATGGCGCTCATGCTCGGCGCGAGCCTGATCCTCTGCCTCACGCTGGTGCCGCAGTTCGTGGCCGTGGCCGAGCCGGCGCAGGCGAAGAGCCGCCTGGGGCGGCTCCGCGAGGGGATCGGGCCGTTCTTCGGCGGGGGCGCGAAGCTGCTCGTGCGGCGCGCGTGGCTCGCGCCGCTCGTCGTGCTCGTGGCCGCGGGGCTCGCGGCGTGGCTGGGGTCGACACTCGGCACCGGCTTCCTGCCCGAGATGGACGAGGGCGCGCTGATCCTCGACTTCTTCGCGCCCCCCGGGACGTCGCCGATCGAGACCCAGAAGCTCATCGTCGGCATGGAGCGCGAGCTCGCCGCCACGCCGGAGATCGAGTCGTATTCTGGCCGGATCGGGAACCAGCTCGGGTTCTTCATCACCGAGCCCAATCGCGGCGACTACGTGCTGGTGCTGAAGCCGCACCGGAAGCGCACCGGCGAGGAGGTGGCGGCGGACCTCCGGAACCGGATCTCGTCGCAGTGGCCCATGCTGCGCGTCGAGTTCGGGCAGTTGGTCGAGGACGTGATCGGCGACCTGATCGCGGTGCCGCAGCCGATCGAGGTGAAGCTCTTCGGCGAGGACCGGGTCGTGCTCCAGCAGCGCGCCCGCGAGGTGGCGGGGTTGCTCGACGGCATCCGCGGCGTCGTGGACATCGACCCGGGCGTCACCGTGAGCGGCCCCAACCTCGCGATCGTGCCCGGGCCGGAGGGCCGCAGGCTCGGGCTCGACGCCGGCGCGCTCGCGAACGCGGTGAAGCCGGTCGTGGCGGGGCTCGACGCGGGCGAGATCGTGCGCGGCGCGCGCGTGTGGCCGGTGCGGGTGACGCTGCCGCGGCCAGGCGAGGGCCCCGCCGCGCTCGAAGCGCTCGCGGTGACGGTTTCGCCCGGGCGCACGCGACCGTTGGGCGAGGTCGCGACCGTGCGGGCCGACACCGGCGAGACCGAGATCGCGCGCGACGACCTGCGCACGAGCGTCGCCGTGACGGCGCGGCTCGAGAATCGCGACATGGGCTCGGCGATGCGCGAGGTGCGGCGCACGCTCGCGGAGAAGCTGGTGCTCCCGCCCAGCATGTCGCTCCGCTACGCCGGGCTCTACGCCGAGCAGCAGGCGTCGTTCGTGGCGCTGCTCGAGGTGCTGCTCGGCGCGGTCGGGGCCGTGACGGTGGTGCTGCTCCTGGCGTTTCACGCGTGGCGCGCGACGCTCGCCGTGATCGCGGTGACGCTCGCGTCGCTCACCGGCGTGTTCGCCGCGCTCCACCTGACCGGGGCGACGTTCAACCTGTCGAGCTTCGTCGGCGCGATCGTGCTGGTCGGGATCGTGGCCGAGAACGCGACGTTCGTGGTGCTCGCCCACGGCGAGGGCCTCAAGGCCGGCCTCGCGCCGCAGGAGGCCGCGATCGCCGCCGCCACGCGCCGCGCCCGGCCCGTGCTCATGACCACGCTCGCCGGCATCGCCGCGCTCTTCCCGCTGGCGCTCGGGATCGGCGCGGGGAGCGCACTCCTCAAGCCACTCGCGGTCGCGGTCGTGGGCGGGTTCGCGCTCTCGGCGCTGCTGCTGCTGCTCGTGCTGCCGGCGCTGCTCGTGCTGGGGGCGCGGCCCGCGGAGCGGTGAGGCTCGACCCGCGTCCCCGGGTGCCGCGCGAGAAACCGGCGGCCACCGTGAGGGGTGGCCGCCAGGTGCCCGAGTCGAGCGACGCTCATGCGTCGCTCCGGTTCACGGCATCCAGATCAACCTGCGCACGAGGGTCTGCTCGCCGAAGCGCAGCACCGCGAAATACACGCCGGACTGCGCGGTCTGCGCCGCGCCGGTGCGACCGTCCCAGGTGACGCGCTGCTCGCCGGCGGGCAGGACGCCGTCGACGAGCTGCCGGACCATGCGGCCCTGCACGTCCAGCACGTCGAGCCGCACGGCGCCGTCCCGCGGCAGGCCGAACGTGAGCGTCGCGCGGTTCCGCACGGGGTTCGGGGCGATCCGGCTGAACGACAGCGTCGCCGGGGCGTCCGGCAGGCCGGTCACGAGCCCGCCCGGGGTGCGATTCACCGCGACCGGGGCGGAGCGCACGACGCCGCTCATGACGATGAACGCGTCCACGTCCACCTGGCCCCCGGTGGCGAGCTTGTTCGCCTCCGCGAGCGCGTGCACGACCATGCGGTGGGCCCGGCCGGGGGCCAGGTTCGTGGCCACGTAGCCGACCGTCGCGGCGCGCAACGTGTCGGAGTAGAGGTCCACGACCACCGAATCCCGGTCGTCCACGCGGATCGAGACTTTGCCGCGGTTCGGGCCCAGCGTGGTGATCCAGGCGATGCTGCCGTTCGTCGCGAACGGTGCCCCGGCGCGGAGCTCCGCGCCGATCCGGGACCATGCGCTCCGGATCCCGCCGCCCCAGGCGCCGGGCAGGGCACTCTGCGGCCAGACGCCCGAGAAGACCACGCGGTCGGCGTTCGATTCGTCGACGGGCTCGAGCCCGAACTCGTTCCCCGCCATCCAGCGGCTCACCTCGCCACCGCCCGCGGCGCGGACGCGGAAACGATACATGGCCGGCGCGCCGGACGGCATGAGCGGGAGCGGGAGTGTCACGCCGAGCGCCGCGCCGGGTTGCACGGCGGCGTCCACGAACGGGCCGCCGTTCACGCTCTGCTGGAGATCGTAGCGGGTGACCTCCGGCGACCGGCTGGCGCTCCAGCCAATGCGCACCGGGATCGTTCGCGCCCCCGTGGCGCTGTCCGGCGCGGGCGAGATTCTCGCGCCGAGCCCGATGCCGGGCGTCGGGCCACCCGGATCCGCGATGACCAGCCCGTTCCAGCCGAGCCCCGAGAGCGGGATGCTCAGCGCCGGCGTGTTCGCGGCGTCGCATGCGAGGCTCAGTGCGGCCTGGCGCTTCCCGAGCCCCGACGGCGAGAACACGACGCCGACGAGGAACGTCGCCCCGGGCGCCAGCACGGCCGGCGCGTCGCTCGAGACGAGCGAGAAGTCGGCGGCGTTCAATCCCGTCATCCGGAGACCGCGGATGAGCATCGGAGCGCTCCCGGTGTTCCGGAACAGGATCTCGCCCACGGCGCTCGCCGGCGCGGGGGACACGGCCTGGCGGCCGAACTGGAGCGACGCGGGGACGCAGCCGGCGATGGCCGCCGGCGACTCGGCCGGGGCACCGCAGCGCGGTCCGGCGGGTCCACCGCTGACCTGCGGCCCGGTCTCGGCGTCCGTCCGCTCCGTGCCCGCGAGCGGTGCGCGACCGAGCCAGATGCCCTGCGACTCCGCGGCGGCGAACGTCCCGGCCGGCGTGTCCGCACCGCCGGTCGCGCGCACCACGTCGGCCGCGGAGAGGCCGCCGTAGGTGGCGGTCCAGTGCGTGGAG
>DATDEX010000112.1:0-16047 GCA_036522895.1 Candidatus Eiseniibacteriota bacterium
GGCTACCGGCCGCAGTTCTACTTCCGGACGACGGACGTGACGGGGGTGGCGACGCTGCCGGAGGGGCGCGAGATGGTGATGCCGGGGGACAACGTGGACATGACGGTGGAGTTGATCACGCCGATCGCGATGGAGAAGGAGTTGCGCTTCGCCATCCGCGAGGGCGGCCGCACCGTCGGCGCCGGCGTCGTCACCGAGATCGTCGAGTAAGGGGCCCAGAATGCTGCAGAAGATTCGGATCAAGCTGAAGTCGTACGACCACGCGACGCTGGACCAGTCGGCGGCCGAGATCGTGCGCACCGCGCGCCGGACCGGCGCGGTCACCTCGGGCCCGGTGCCGCTGCCGACCCGCAAGACCGTGTACACCGTGCTGCGCAGTCCGCACGTGGACAAGAAGTCGCGCGAGCAGTTCGAGATCCGCATTCACAAGCGGCTGATCGACATCACGCGGTCCACGGGCCAGACCATGGAAGCGCTGGAGAAGCTCGACATCCCGGCGGGTGTCGACATCGAGATCAAGACATAGAGCTTGCCCTTCAGGTGGCCCGCGTGGGACGCGGGCCGGGAGCGACGGCACCCAGTGTGTGCGCCTCCTCGAAAGGATCGAAACGCAATGATGGGGCTCATCGGGAAGAAGATCGGGATGACGCAGCTCTTCGACGAGAAGGGCGACATCGTCCCGGTGACCGTGATCGAAGCGGGACCGTGCACCGTCACGGAGATCCGCACCGGGGAGCGCGACGGCTACACCGCGCTCCAGCTCGGGTTCGGCACGAACAAGGAGAGCCGGTTCTCGAAGCCGGTGCTGGGGCAGTTCAAGAAGCGCAACCTGCCGTTGTCCCGGCACCTCCGGGAGTTCCGTCTCGGCGACGTCGCCGCCTACACGCTCGGCCAGACGCTCAACGTTTCGGCGGTCTTCGAGAAGGGCGAGCACGTCGACGTCGAGGGCGTGACGAAGGGTCGCGGATTCGCGGGCGTGATCAAGCGCCACGGCTTCACGGCCGGCACGGCGTCGCACGGCCCGACGATGGGTCGCGAGCCGGGCTCGATCGGCTCGTCGGCCTATCCGTCGCGCGTCATCAAGGGCAAGCGGTTGCCGGGTCGCATGGGCGGCAAGCCGCTCACCATCAAGAATCTCGTGGTCGCCGGTGTGGACGCCGAGCAGAACGTTCTGCTCGTCCGGGGTGCGATCCCCGGCCCGCCGAACGGCCTCGTCTACGTTCTCAAGCGGGGCTGATGCCATGAACGCGAAGCTCTACGGACTCGACGGCAGCGACAAGGGCACGACGCCCCTGCCGGACGAGCTGTTCGCTCAGCCGGTGCACGAGCACTTGATCTGGCTGTCGGTGAAACGCCACCTGGGCAACCAGCGCCAGGGCACGGCCATGGTGAAGAGCAAGGGACTCGTCTCGGGCGGCGGCAAGAAGCCGTTCAAGCAGAAGGGCACGGGAAACGCGCGCCAGGGCTCGAACACGTCGCCGCTCATGCCGGGCGGCGGCCGTGCGTTCGGACCCAAGCCGCACAGCTTCCGCACCGAGATGCCGCGGCGCCAGCGCCGCTCGGCGCTCGTGTCGGCGCTGTCGCTGCGTGCGGGCGAGAACGCGGTCAGCGTGATCGAGGGGATCGTGGTGGACGCGGCGCCCAAGACCGCGCGGGTCGCGGGCGTGCTCGCGAAAATCGGCCTCACGGGCAAGAAGACGCTGCTCGTGGTCGGCCAGCAGAACGACACGGTGTGGAAGTCGGTGCGCAACCTGCGCAACGTCAACACCACGCTGGCACACCAGCTCAACGCCTACGACCTGCTCGATTGCGAGCAGTTGCTGCTCACGCAGGAAGGACTGGCGCGGGTGACGGAGGTGTTCGCGAAATGAATCCGGATCCGCGTGCCATCATTCGCAAGGTGCTCATCACCGAGAAGGGCACCGTCCTGCGCGAGACCCATCAGCAGTACTTCTTCGAAGTGGCGCGGGCCGCGAACAAGATCGAGATCAAGCGGGCCGTCGAGATTGTCTTCAACGTGAAGGTGGATTCCGTCCAGACGATGCAGGTGCGCGGCAAGACCAAGCGGCAGGGCCGCTGGGTCGGTCGCCGCAACGACTGGAAGAAGGCCATCGTGACGCTCAAGCCCGATCAGAAGATCGAGCTGTTCGAGCAGATCTGACGACGAGGGACGTTCCATGGGTCTGAAGAAATTTCGCCCGACGACGCCGACGCTCCGGCACACGGTCATGCCGGACTACTCGGAGCTGACGCGGTCGCGGCCGGTGAACTCGCTGACAGAGCGCCTGTACAAGACGGGCGGCCGGGACAACTACGGCCACGTCTCCATGCGCTGGATCAGCGGCGGGCACAAGCAGCGCTACCGGATCGTGGACTTCCGTCGCGACAAGGACGGCGTCGGCGCCAAGGTGGCGAGCATCGAGTACGACCCGAACCGCTCGGCGCGCATCGCGCTGCTCCATTACGAGGACGGCGAACGGCGCTACATCGTGGCCCCGGACGGGCTCAAGGTGGGTGCCCGCGTCATGTCGGGATCCACGGCCGAGATCGCGGTCGGCAACTGCCTGCACCTCCGTCACATTCCCGTCGGCACGAACGTGCACAACGTCGAGCTCTACCCCGGCCGCCGCTCGCGCATCGCGCGCTCGGCCGGCGCCTTCTGTCAGCTCATGGCGAAGGAGGGCGAGTACGCGCAGCTCCGCCTGCCGTCCGGGGAAGTGCGCAAGTTTCACGTCAACTGCCGCGCCGTCGTCGGGCAGGTGGGGAACCTCGAACACGAGAACGTCTCGCTCGGCAAGGCCGGCCGCAGCCGCTGGCTCGGTTACGCGCCGTCCGTGCGAGGCGTCGCGATGAATCCCGTCGACCACCCCATGGGCGGTGGCGAGGGCAAGACCTCGGGCGGCCGGCACCCGTGCTCGCCGTGGGGCAAGATCACCAAGGGCCTCAAGACCCGCCGTCGCAAGCTGAGCGATTCGCTCATCGTGCGCCGCCGGAAGAAGTAAAGGGAGCCGGACCACATGGCGCGTTCCATCAAGAAGGGGCCGTACGTCGTCGACTCCCTCGTGCGGAAGATCGAGACGCTCAATCGGAGCGGGGAGAAGCGCGTGCTCAAGACCTGGGCGCGGCGCTGCACGGTGCTGCCCGAGTTCGTCGGGCACACGCTCGCGGTGCACAACGGCAACAAGTTCATCCCCATCTACGTGACCGAGAACATGGTGGGTCACAAGCTCGGCGAGTTCGTGCCGACGCGGGTCTTCCGCGGGCACACCGAGAAGGCGAAGACCGTCGAAACCCCCGGGAAGTAAGCCATGGAAGCCAAAGCCATCCAGCGCTACGTGCGCATCACGCCGAGCAAGTGCAACCAGGTCCTGGACCTGATCCGCGGCGACACCGTGGAGCAGGCCACCACGACGCTGCAGTTCACGCCCAAGAACGGCGCGCGCATCATTCAGAAGGTGCTCAAGTCCGCGGTCGCGAACGCGCTCCACGAGGGCAAGGTGCGCGTCGAGGACCTGTACGTGAAGGAAGCCGTCGTCGGAGCCGGGCCGACCCTGAAGCGCTGGCTGCCGCGCGCGCAGGGCCGCGCCACACCGCTCCTCAAGCGCACGAGCCACGTTTCGGTGACCGTGGCCACGCGGGAGTCGTCAGGAGAGGGAGCCTAGAAAACCATGGGTCAGAAGACCAATCCGATCGGCTTGCGGCTCGGGATCGTCAAGACCTGGGACTCGCGCTGGTTCGCGAAAAAGGGCTACGCCGAGATGCTCAAAGAGGACCTGCTCATCAAGCGGTACCTCAAGAAGCGTCTCTACCAGGCCGGCATCTCCAAGATCACGATCGAGCGCAAGGGCGAGAAGATCACGATCGGCATCCGCACGGCGCGGCCGGGCCTGGTGATCGGCCGCAAGGGCGAGCAGGTCGACAAGCTCTCCGAGGAGATGAAGCAGCTCACGAAGAAGCAGGTCCAGCTGAACATCGAGGAGATCAAGCGTGCCGACCTCGACGCCCAGCTCGTGGCCGAGCACATCGCCAAGCAGCTCGAGCAGCGCGTGTCGTTCCGCCGCGCCATGAAGAAGGCGATCGCCTCGTCCATGCGCGCCGGCGCGCAGGGCATCCGCATCAACTGCACCGGCCGCCTCGGCGGCTCGGAGATGGCCCGGTTCGAGACCTATCGCGAGGGGCGCGTGCCCCTGCACACCCTGCGCGCGGACATCGACTTCGCCCGCGCGACCGCGAACACGGCCTACGGCACGTGCGGCGTGAAGGTGTGGATGTTCCACGGAGAAGTCCTGGACAAGGCCGCGATCGCTGCGGGACACCCGACGCAGTCGGGTCCGGCCCCGGTCGCCAGGTAGGAGATCCCCCACCATGTTGATGCCGAAACGAGTCAAGTTCCGCAAGACGCACCGCGGGCGCATGAACGGCAAGGCCTACCGCGGCTCGAGCATCGCGTTCGGCGAGTTCGGCCTGCAGGCCACGCAGCCGGCATGGGTCTCGAGCCGCCAGATCGAGGCGGCCCGTGTCGCGATCACGCGCCAGATCAAGCGCGGCGGCAAGGTGTGGATCCGCGTGTTCCCCGACAAGCCGGTCACCAAGAAGCCGGCCGAGACGCGCATGGGCAAGGGCAAGGGCGCGCCGGAGTTCTGGGTCGCCGTGGTGAAGCCCGGCCGGGTGCTGTTCGAGCTCGAGGGCATCACGCGCGCGATGGCTCGCGAGGCGTTCGATCTCGGCGCGTCCAAGCTGCCGATCAAGACGCGCTTCGTCGAGCGCCAGGAACTGGGAGGAGAGTGAACGTGACGAATCGCGTGAAGGCCGGCACGGTCCGCGAGATGGGTCCGGACGAGATCCGCACCCGCGTCGGGGAGCTGCGCGAGGAGCTGTTCAACCTCCGCTTCCGGAACACGATGAAGCAGCTGGACAACCCGCTCAAGATCCGCGAGAGCCGCCGCGAAATGGCGCGCCTGCTCACGGTGCTGAAGGAGAAGGAGCGCGCCGGCGAGGCCGCGCGATCCGGTAAGCCATGACAGACGCGATGACGACGGTACGCAATCGAAGGAAGACCCGCACCGGCAAGGTGGTGAGCGATCGCATGGACAAGACGGTCGTCGTGTCCATCGAACGCCTGGTGAAGCACACCACGGTGGGCCGCTACGTGCGGCGGCGGGAGAAGTTCAAGGTTCACGACGAGAAGAACGAGTGCAAGATCGGTGACGTGATCCGCTTCATGGAGACCCGGCCCATGTCCAAGGACAAGCGCTGGCGATTCCTGGAGTTCGTCGAGCGCGCGAAGTAGCCCCGGGAGCGAACCATGATCCAGTTGCGAACGATGGTCACCGTGGCGGACAACTCGGGGGCGAAGCGCGCCCAGTGCATCAAGGTCCTCGGCGGGCATCATCGGAGGTACGGGCGGTTGGGCGACATCGTGGTCGTGTCCGTGAAGGACGCGATCCCGGGGGCCGCCGTCAAGAAGGGCGAGGTCGCGAAGGCCGTGGTCGTGCGCGCGGTGAAGGAAGTGCGTCGCAAGGACGGCTCCTACATCCGCTTCGACGAGAACGCGGTCGTCCTGATCAACAACGAGAAGGAGCCGCGCGGGACCCGCATCTTCGGGCCGGTGGCTCGCGAGCTGCGCGAGAAGCAGTTCATGAAGATCATCTCGCTCGCTCCGGAGGTGATCTGATGGGTCTCAAGATCCGCAAGGGCGACACCGTCATGGTGATCGCGGGTGACGACAAGGGAAAGACGGGGCGAGTACTGTCGGTGGACGAGACGAAGCGCCGCGTCATCGTGGAGAAGATCAATTTCGTGAAGCGCCACACGAAGGCGCGTGGCCAGAACCAGCAGGGCGGCATCCTCGAGAAGGAAGCGCCCGTCCACCTGTCGAACGTGATGCTCTACGACCCCAAGGCGGGTCGCGGGGTGCGCGTGGGTGTGCGCGTCACGAAGGACGGCAAGCGCGAGCGCGTCTCGCGCGCGACCGGAGACTCCCTCTCGAGGGAGTAGTCTCGAGCAGTTCCGGCGCGCCAATGGGCGCGACGGCGAACCCACATCGGTTTCGGCGGCGAGTCCCAGGCACCAGGGGTGCGGGGTTCGCCGGGTAGAGCCCCTGGAGAGCGAACATGGCGGACGAGAAGAAGACCAAGAGCCAGGGCGCCAAGGCGCCCAAGGAAGGTGGGAAGGGCGGGCGCGGCGGGGCCGCGACCTCCTACGACACCTCGAAGGGCCGGCCCTCCGGTCCCAAGGAGAAGCCGCGGCTCGCGCAGCATTACGCCGAGAAGGTGCTCCCGGTGCTCATGCAGAAGTTCGGATACACGAGTGTCATGCAGGCCCCGCGCCTCGTGAAGATCGTGATCAACATGGGCGTGGGTGACGCGACCACGGACATCAAGAACATCGACATCGCGGCGAACGAGCTGGCCCAGATCAGCGGCCAGAAGCCGTCCGTCCGCAAGGCGAAGAAGGCGATCTCGAACTTCAAGCTGCGCCAGGGCCTCCCGATCGGCTGCATGGTCACGCTCCGCGGCGCGCGGATGTACGAGTTCTTCGACCGGCTGGTGAACGTGGCGACGCCGCGTATCCGCGACTTCCGCGGGCTCTCGCCGCGCTCGTTCGACGGACGTGGCAACTACTCGGCGGGATTCAACGAACAGATCATCTTCCCCGAGATCAACCTCGAGAAGGTGACCAAGGTGCGCGGCATGGACGTGACGATCGTCACCACCGCGCGCACCGACGAAGAGGGCCGGGAGCTGCTCAAGCTCATGAACATGCCGTTCCGGCCGCGCTAGCAGGAGGAGGCTTTTCGTGGCGAAGAAGTCGATCGTCGAGAAGTGGAAGCGGACCCCGAAGTTCAAGGTGCGTGCCTACAACCGGTGCCATCGCTGCGGCCGGCCGCGCGCGTTCCTGAGGGACTTCGGGATGTGCCGCATCTGCTTCCGCGAGCTGGCGCTCTCGGGTCAGATCCCGGGCGTCGTCAAGTCGAGCTGGTAGCCGGAACCGAAGCACGCACAGGTCGCGTGCCCCGCGGGGCGCGCACGAATCAGGCTGCAGCCGGGATCTCCCGGTTGGACGCTGGTTCACGGAGGTTTCATGTCGGTCAGTGATCCCGTGGCGGATTTCCTCACCTGCATCCGCAACGCCATCGGCGCGAAGCATCGCAAGCTGGACGTGCCGTCGTCGCGGTTGAAGGAAGAGATCGCCAAGGTGCTGCTGCGCGAGCGGTTCATCAACAATTTCAAGGTCATCGAGGACTCCAAACAGGGCGTGCTGCGCGTGTACTTGAAGTACACGGGCGAGGACACCTGCGTGATCACCGGGGTCAAGCGGGTGAGCAAACCCGGCCGCAGGGTGTACGTGCCCAAGACGCGGATCCCGCGCGTCATGGGTGGTCTCGGCGTCTCGGTCGTGTCCACGTCGCGCGGTCTCATGACCGACCGCGAGGCCCGCGAGGCGGGTCTCGGCGGCGAACTCGTCGCCCAGGTCTGGTAAGGGAGGGCAGCGGAATGTCTCGAGTTGGCAAGAAGCCCGTCCCGATCCCGGCCGGCGTCACCGTCACGGTGGGCGATGGCATCGTGCGGGTGAAGGGCCCGAAGGCGGAGCTCCAGCACTTCGTGCTCACGGGAACCTCGGTCGCGGTCGCGGACAACGTGGTCACGGTCAGCGCCGAGCGGATCTCGCGCAACCCGGCGTTCGGAACCATGCGCGCGCAGATCGCGAACATGGTGGCTGGCGTGACGACCGGGTTCTCCAAGACGCTGGAGATCGTCGGCACCGGCTACCGTGCGGCCATGGAGGGCAGGAAGCTCGTGCTGCAGCTGGGCTTCTCGCACCCGGTCGTCTTCATGTCGCCGGAGGGCATCACGATCAAGGTCGAGAATCCGACGCGTCTCACGATCAGCGGCGCGAACAAGGCGCAGGTGGGCCAGGTGGCGGCGGATATCCGCGGCTTCCGGCCGCCGGAGCCGTACAAGGGCAAGGGCGTGAAGTACGAAGGCGAGTACATCCGCCGGAAGGCCGGAAAGGCAGCGGGGTCGGCGTAATGGCGAGCGGACAACACAACAAGTACGAGCGGCGGCAGATCCGCCGCTATCGCATCCGGAACCGCGTCACGGGCTCGGAGGCGCGGCCGCGCCTGTCGGTGTTCCGCAGCGCGGTGCACATCTACGCCCAGATCGTGGACGACGCGCGCGGCGTCACGCTCGTCGCCGCCTCGAGCCGCGACGACGTGAAGGCGCTGGTCGAGGGCAAGGGCAAAGTCGGCACGAGCGCGGCGGTCGGCAAGCTCCTCGCGCAGCGCGCGAAGGAGAAGGGCATCTCGGCGGTCGCGTTCGATCGCGGCGGCTACCTCTACCACGGGCGCGTCAAGGCGCTCGCCGACGGCGCACGCGCCGGCGGTCTCAACTTCTAGGAGGCGCGGAGTGGCGGGTCCCCAGAGAGAGCGGCGTCAGCCGCGCGATTCCGACCAGGCGAAGAGCGAGTTTCAGGAGCGCGTGATCCAGGTGAACCGTTGCGCCAAGGTCGTGAAGGGCGGACGGCGGTTCTCGTTCAACGCGATCGTGGCGCTCGGCGACCAGCACGGACGCGTCGGCGTCGGCCTCGGGAAGGCGAACGAGGTCGCCGACGCCATCCGCAAGGCGGGCGAGTCGGCGAAGAAGAATATGTTCCAGGTCCCGGTCACGAAGGGCGGGTCGATCCCCCACATGATCGTGGGCAAGTTCGGCGCGGGCGAGGTGCTGCTCAAGCCGGCGTCGCCCGGCACGGGCGTGATCGCGGGCGCCGGCGTGCGCGCGGTGCTCGAGGTGGCGGGCGTGATGAACGTGCTCACCAAGTGCCTCGGCACGCGCAATCCGCACAACATGGTGAAGGCGACCGTCGACGGGCTGAAGCGTCTGCGCCGCCCCTCGGACGTGGCGGCGATGCGCGGCCGCACGCTCGAGGAGATGTTCGGGAAGCGGGTGCCCATTGGCGCGTAAGCTCAAGATCACCCAGACGAAGAGCGCGAGCGGGCATCCGAAGGACCAGGGTGCCACCGTGCGCGCGCTCGGCATCCGCAAGATGCAGCACACCGTGGTGCACACCGACACGCCCCAGATCCGGGGCATGGTCTTCAAGGTCCGCCACCTGGTGACGGTCGAGGAGAACTGACGTCATGAGACTCGGGAACATCCATCCCGCCGCCGGCGCGATGAAGCAGACGAAGCGCCTCGGCAAGGGTGCGGCCACCGGCCAGGGTGGTACGGCCGGCAAGGGCCACAAGGGCAAGAAGGCCCGCTCGGGCGGCGGGATCCCGGTGTGGTTCGAAGGCGGCCAGATGCCGATCCAGCGCCGCCTCCCGAAGCGCGGGTTCACGAACCCGACCCGCGTGGAATACAACGTCGTGCAGGTGGGGAGGCTCGCGGCCGCGACCGCGGGCACGACCGTCGACGCGGCGTGGCTCAAGGCGCACGGCCTCGTGCGCCGCCAGGGCCCCATCAAGCTGCTCGCCGGTGGCGACCTCCAGGTCGCGGTCACCGTCCAGGTGAACGCCGCGAGTGGTGCCGCGCGCAAGGCCGTCGAGGCGGCCGGCGGCAAAGTGGTCATCCCGAACCCGAAGGCCTGACCGGATCATGCTCGAGAAGCTTCGCACCATCTTCCAGGTACCCGAACTGCGGCGGCGCATCCTCTTCACGCTCGCCATGTTCGTCATTTATCGCTTCGGCGAGCACATGCCCACGCCCGGCGTCAACGCCGCGGCGCTCGCGGGCGCGTTCCGGAGCCAGGCGAACACCCTGTTCGGGCTCTACGACATGTTCGTGGGCGGCGCGTTCTCGCGCGCCACGATCTTCGCGCTCGGAATCATGCCGTACATCTCCGCCTCGATCATTCTCCAGCTCCTCGGGGCGGTCGTCCCGCACTTCGAGAAGCTGCGCAAGGAGGGCGAGGAGGGCCAGAAGAAGATCACGCAGTACACCCGCTTCGGCACCGTGCTCATCTCGATCGTCCAGTCGTACGCCTACAGCATCTTCCTCGTGAACCTCGGCGCCTCGCAGGGGCTCACCGTGGTGCCCGACCCGGGCCTCGCGTTCTTCCTCTCCACGATCGTCACCCAGACGACGGGCACGATCCTGGTCATGTGGCTGGGCGAGAAGATCACCGAGTTCGGCATCGGCAACGGCATCTCGCTCATCATCTTCGTGAACATCCTGGGAGGTGTGCCGAACCGGGTGATGCAGGCCTTCGACAGCGTCCGCGCCGGCAGCCTGGGCGTGATCCAGATCGTCATCATCGCCGCCATCATGGTGGCCGTGGTCGCGGCGGTCGTGGTCATGACGCAGGCGACGCGCAAGATCCCCGTTCAGTACGCGAAGCGCATGGTCGGCCGGCGCATGTACGGCGGCCAGAGCACGCACATCCCGCTGCGCGTCAATACCGCGGGCGTGATCCCGATCATCTTCGCCTCGAGCATCATGATCCTGCCCACGACGGTCGCCGGCTTCGTGCCGCCCGACTCGCCGTTCGCGGGACTGGCGCAATGGTTCAATCCGTACGGGTGGCTCTACAACGCGCTGTACGCCATCATCATCGTCTTCTTCACCTACTTCTACACCGCCGTGGTGCTCAACCCGAACGACCTGGCGGAGAACATGCGGAAGTATGGTGGCTTCATTCCCGGGATCCGCCCGGGTCGCCATACGGCGGAATACATCGATCGCGTGCTGTCGCGCATCACGCTCCCCGGCGCGGTCTTCCTCGCCGCCGTGGCCGTGCTGCCGGACGTGATCATCGCGTGGTTCAAGGTTCCGGCGGTCGGCTTCGGCGGAACCAGTGTGCTCATCGTGGTGGGCGTCGCCCTCGACACGCTGCAGCAGGTCGAATCGCACCTGCTCATGCGCCACTACGAAGGGTTCGTGAAGCGCGGCCGGATCCGTGGCCGTTCTCGGATGTGATATGCAGGTGGTGCTGCTGGGTCCGCCCGGCGTGGGCAAGGGGACCCAGGGGCGCCGGCTCGCGAGCGATCGCGGGTGGGCCTTGATCTCGACTGGCGAGATGCTGCGCGACGCGATCGCGCGGGGAACGCCGCTCGGGACGGAGGCTCGGATGTTGATCGACCAGGGATTGCTGGTTCCCGATCCAGTCATGATCGGGTTGGTGCGCGAGCGCACGCTCGAGCCCGACGCCCAGAAGGGCTTCGTGCTCGACGGGTTCCCGCGGACCGTTCCCCAGGCCAACGCGCTCGACGCGTTCCTGGCGGAGCGCGGCAAACCCCTGGATGTCGTGGTGGCGCTCACGGCGCCGGACGAGGAGCTCGTCCGCCGCTTGAGCGCGCGTTGGGAATGTCCGGTGTGCCGTCGCGTGTACAACGCGATCAGTGCACCGTCGCGGGACGGACGTCATTGCGACGACCATCCCCAGGCGGTGCTTCGCCAGCGGGAGGACGACACCGTGGAAACGGTGAAGCGCCGGCTGGGGGTGTACCGGGAGCAGACGGCTCCGCTCGCGGACTACTACCGCGGGCAGGGCCGGTTGCAGGAAGTGGGCGGCACCGGAGCATTGGACCAGGTCTATGGCGCGCTCGTCGCGGCCGTGGCCCGCTGACGCGATGGGGCACGCCCGGCAGGAGGAGGCGATCGAGGGCATCCGCGCGGCGGCGCAGATCGTCGCGAGGACGCTGCACGAGGTGGGCCGGGCGATCCGCCCGGGTATCACGACGGCCGAGCTGGACCGTCTCGCGGAGACGGTGATCCGCGATCACGGCGCGCGGCCGGCGTTCAAGGGCTACCGCGGGTTTCCCGCATCGATCTGTCCATCGATCAACGAAGAGGTGGTACACGGCATTCCCGGTCCGAGGGCGCTCGCGGAGGGCGACATCGTCGGGATCGACGTGGGAACGGAGCTTCACGGCTGGTACGGGGACGCGGCGAAGACCTTCGCGGTCGGCGCGGTGTCCGACGAGGCCAGCCGCCTCCTGCGGGTGACCGCCGAGGCCCTGGAACGGGGGCTCGGGCAGGCCCGCGCGGGGAACCGGGTGGGAGACATTTCGCACGCGGTGCAGTCGCACGTCGAACGGCACGGCTTCTCGGTCGTGCGTGACCTCGTCGGGCACGGCATCGGGCGCGAGATGCACGAAGAGCCGGCGATTCCGAATCACGGGTCACCGGGAAAAGGGCCTCGGCTGGTCGTCGGGCAGGTGTTGGCGATCGAGCCGATGGTGAACGCGGGAGGGTTCGCGGTCGTCACGCGGCCCGACGGCTGGACGGTGGCGACGAAGGACGGCCGATGGTCGGCGCACTTCGAGCACACCGTGGCGGTGGGTCCGGACGGCCCCGAGATTCTCTCGGGAATCGCGGACGAGCAGTAGAAAGGATCCGTTTGGCGAAGGAAGAGGGCATCCAGGTCGAAGGCACCGTGGTCGAGGCGCTCCCGAACGCGACGTTTCGCGTGGAGTTGGAGAACGGCCATCGGTTGCTGGCCCACATCTCGGGCAAGATGCGGATGCACTTCATCAAGATCCTGCCGGGCGACAAGGTCACGGTGGAGATGTCCCCCTACGACCTGTCTCGCGGCCGGATCGTTTACCGGTACAAGTAACGCCCGGGTTCGCAGCGCGCTGAAGGGAGCGGCCATCATGAAGGTTCGAGCGTCCGTGAAGAAGATCTGCGAGCACTGCAAGGTGGTGCGTCGCAAGGGCGTCATTCGTGTGATCTGCAGCCGCAACCCGCGGCACAAGCAGCGTCAGGGCTGAGAGGAGAAGAACGGTGGCACGTATCGCAGGCATCGATCTCCCGATGGAAAAGCGCATCGAAGTCGCGCTGACGTACATCTTCGGCATCGGTCCGACGACGGCGAAGCGCCTGCTCGAGAAGGCCGGCGTGAGCCACGACACGCGCGTCAAGAACCTGAGCGACGAGGACGCAGGCAAGCTGCGCACGCTCATCGAGCGCGAACACAAGGTGGAGGGCGCGCTCCGGAGCGAGCACGCCATGAACATCAAGCGCCTCATGGACATTGGCGCCTACCGGGGGCTGCGGCATCGCCGCGGCTTGCCGGTGCACGGGCAGCGCACGAAGACGAACGCGCGCACCCGCAAGGGTCCGAAGAAGATGGCAGTCGGCGGCAAGAAGGTGAAGGCCGGCAAGAAGGGCTGATTCCGTCGGGCGCGCATGCGCCCGGCCAGGAGGTTCTGCGTGGCAGACGTCAAGAAACCCAAGAAGCGCGACCGCAAGGTGGGCACGAACGGTGTGGCCCACGTTCAGGCGAGCTTCAACAATACGATCATCACGATCACGGACACCGACGGCAACGTGATCAGCTGGGGCAGCTCCGGCAAGGCCGGGTTCAAGGGCTCGCGCAAGAGCACGCCATTCGCGGCGCAGATGGCCGCCGAGGCCAGCGCGCGCGACGCGATCCAGATGGGTCTCAAGCGCGTCGAGGTCTGGGTCAAGGGCCCCGGCGCGGGTCGCGAAGCCGCCATCCGTTCCTTGCAGGTCGCGGGACTCGAGATCTCCGCCATCAAGGACGTCACGCCCATCCCGCACAACGGTTGCCGCCCTCCCAAGCGGCGCCGCGTTTAGGAGAATCCGAGCATGGCGGTCTATCACGATGCCCGATGCCGGCTCTGCCGGCGCGAGGGGATGAAGCTGTTCTTGAAGGGCAGCCGTTGCCTGACGGACAAGTGCGCGTTCGAGCGCCGGGGTTACGCCCCCGGCGAGCACGGCAAGAGCCGGCGCGCCAAGGAGACGAACTACGGCACCCAGCTGCGCGAGAAGCAGAAGGCCCGCCGCATCTACGGCCTGCTCGAGCGCCAGTTCCGGCACACGTTCGCCAAGGCGATCGAGGCCAAGGGCGTGACGGGCGAGCTGCTGCTGCAGATGCTGGAGCGGCGCCTGGACAACGTCGTGTTCCGCCTCGGGCTCGCGGCGTCGCGCAGCGCCGCCCGCCAGCTCGTGCGCCACGGCCATTTCCGGGTGAATGACCGGAACGTGGACATCCCGTCGTTCCAGGTGCGCCCCGGTGACGAGATCCGGGTTCGCGAGAAGAGTCGCGAGATGGTGGTGATCAAGAACTCGCTCGATTCCCGCAAGGGGCAGGGCGTGCCGGACTGGCTGGAGCTGCACTCCGAGAAGCTCTCGGGTCGGGTCCTCCACGTGCCGACGCGCGCCTCCATCGGCGTGCCGATCAACGAACAGCTGATCGTCGAGCTCTACTCGAAGTGACGATCGCCTTTCCTTTTCCGGGAGGCTTGAAGATGAAGTGGAAGAATCTCCAGATGCCGAAGGGGCTCGTGCCCGATCCCGCCAACACGGAGCGGTACGGGAAGTTCACGCTCGATCCGCTCGAGCGGGGTTTCGGCACCACGCTCGGCAACGGGCTGCGGCGGGTGCTGCTGTCCTCGCTGCAGGGTGCCGCGATCACGTCGGTTCGCATCGAGGGCGTGCTGCACGAGTTCTCGACGCTGCCGGGGGTCATCGAGGACGTCACCGAGATCGTGCTGAACCTGAAGCAGGTCCGGCTCAAGTTGTTCGGGGACGGCCCCAAGAAGGGCGTGTTCGAGATGCGCGGCAAGGGTGAGGTGCGCGCCGGGGACCTCCAGGTGGACGCCGAGGTCCAGGTCCTGAACACCGACCTGCACATCGCGACGCTCAATCGCGACGGCGACCTGCGCATGGAAGTCGAGATCAACGGCGGCCGCGGCTACGTGTCGGCCGACCAGCACTCGACGACCGACCGCCCGATCGGCGTCATCCCGATCGATTCGCTGTTCTCGCCCGTGACCAAGGTGAACTACACGGTCGAGGCCACGCGACTGGGCCAGCGCATCGACTTCGACAAGCTGACGATCGAGGTGTGGACGGACGGCAGCATCCTGCCGAACGACGCGATCTCGATGTCGTCCAAGATCATGCGCGACCACTTCAGCCTGTTGATCAGCTTCGAGGAGGAGCCGCAGCAGGAGGAGGAGGCGACCGTCGACGAGGACATCGTCCGCAAGCGCAAGCTGCTCGACAAGAGCGTCGAGGAGCTTGAGCTCTCTGTGCGCTCGAGCAACTGCCTGCGCGCCGCGGAGATCAAGACGATCGGCGAGCTGGTGCAGAAGGGCGAGGCCGAGATGCTCAAGTTCCGGAACTTCGGCCGCAAGTCGCTCAAGGAGATCCAGGACATCCTCGCCGAGATGGGCCTGCATTTCGGCATGGACGTGAGCCCCTACTACGAGGCGAAGCCGGCGGCGAGGGCCGAGGTCTAGCGCCCGAGGGCCCGGGGTCCGCGTGCGGGCTGCCCGCGCGCGGGATCGGGCCCCGCACGGTGACGAGAGGACGAGCTGACCCATGAGACACCGCAAAGACCATCGCAGGCTCGGACGGAAGAGCGAGCACCGGCGCGCGCTCCTGCGCAACCTGGTGACGGCGCTGTTCCAGTACGAGCGCATCGAGACGACCGTGGCGAAGGCGAAGGAGACGCGCCGCTTCGCCGAGCGGATGATCACGTTCGGCAAGCAGGGCGATCTCGCCGCACGCCGGCACGTCGCGAGCTTCATTCTTAAGCCCGAGGTCGTCGCGAAGCTGTTCACGACGATCGCCCCGTGGTACACGGAGCGCCAGGGCGGCTACACGCGCATCATCCGCATCGGGCACCGGCTGGGCGACGCGGGCGAGACGGCCTACCTGGAGCTCGTGAAGAGCGTCGAGCAGAAGGAGCAGGAGCGCGCGGCGCGAACCGCCGCGGCCGAGGCGAAGGCGCTGGCCCAGGCGGGCGAGAAGTCGTCCAGGAAGAAGAAGCAGGCCGAGTCCGAGGCGGAGGCCGAAGCGGCGGCCGAGGACAGGCCGAAGCGCGGCAAGAAGAAGGAGGCGGCCGGCGTCGGGACCGGTGGCGGTGGTGCGAAGCGCCGCGGTGGCCCGCGCAAGGTCGGTGGAGGCTGAGACTGACCCTCCGGAAAGCCGAGTTGGTTTTCGACGCGGGCGGGAGGGAGACCTTCTGCCCGCGTTCGTCGTGTGAGCGGCGGCGCGCCGGCCCGGGCAGGGCGTGGCGGGGCCTGGGGCTCGGCATGGCCGCGTCGCTCGCGCTCGCGACGGCCAGCCT
>DATDEX010000113.1:0-6547 GCA_036522895.1 Candidatus Eiseniibacteriota bacterium
CGGGCCGTCGCCGCGCTTCGCGACCATCAACGGAATCGGAATGTGCCCGTAGGCCGACCGGTCGTGCGAATAGGGCAGGCGCAGCGTGCCGGTCTGGATGCCGTCGCGCGCGAAATCGATATCCGTGGTGATGAGCGTTCCGGCGTTCTGCATCGCGGTGATTAGCGCATGATCGCGAAAAGCGAGAACCGGTTTCCGGACGTGATCATGCGCAAAGAGGACACCGTCACATGCCCATATAGAACTTGCGGATCAGCTCGTTGTTGTTGAGCTCGTCCGTCGACTTGCCCTCGAACGCGATCCTGCCGTGGACGATGACGTAGCCGCGGTCGGCGATGCGGATCGCCTGGTTGAAGTTCTGCTCGGCCATCAGAACGGTCAGCTGATACTTCTCCTTCAGCGCCTTGATGGTGTCGATGGTGCGGGCGACCAGGATCGGCGCGAGCCCGACCGACGGCTCGTCGACCAGCAGGATCTTCGGCGCCAGCATCAGCGCGCGGCCGAGCGCCAGCATCTGCTGCTCGCCGCCCGAGAGCGTCCCCGAGAGCTGCTTCCGGCGCTCGAGGAGCCGCGGGAAGAGCTGGTACACCGCGTCGCGGTCCGCACGGATGCCGGGGCGATCCTTCCGGCGGTAGGCGCCGAGCTCGAGGTTGTCCTCGACCGAGAGGTTCGCGAACACCATGCGCCCCTCGGGGCTCTGCGAGACGCCGAGCCCCACGATCTCGTGCGCGGGCAGCCTGCTGATGTCCTTGCCCTCGAACACGATCCGCCCGCCCCGCGCGGGGACGACGCCGGAGATGGTGCGGAGGAGCGTGGTCTTGCCGGCGCCGTTCGCGCCGATGAGCGTTACGATCTCACCGGCGTCGACGTGCAGCGACACGCCCTTCAAGGCGTGGACCGCGCCGTAGTAGACGTCGAGCCCTTCGACGGCGAGCTGGCTCACGCGGGCGTCTCCTCGCCCAGGTAGGCCTCGATCACCTTCGGATCGGCGCGGATCTCGGCCGGCGAGCCCTCGGCGATCTTCAACCCGTAATCGAGCACGCTGATCCGCTCGCAGATCCCCATGACCACCCGCATGTCGTGCTCGATCAGAAGAATCGTGAGCTGGAACTTGCGGCGGATGTCGAGGATCAACCGCATCAGCTCGTCGCTCTCCTGGGGATTGAGTCCGGCGGCGGGCTCGTCGAGGAGCAGGAGCCGCGGCTTGCCGGCGAGCGCACGCGCGATCTCGAGCCGGCGCTGCTGGCCGTAGGCGAGGCTCGTGGCCGGCTCGTTCGCGTGGTCCGCGAGCCCCAGCACGGCGAGCATCTCGAGGGACTGGCGCTTGAGCGACGCCTCGTCGAGCTCGAACGCGGGGGTGCGCAGCACGGCGGACGCGAGCCCGGCGACACGGTGCGGGTGGGCCGCGACGCAGACGTTGTCGAGGCAGGTGAGCCGCGAAAAGAGCCGGATGTTCTGGAACGTGCGCGTGATCCCGCCGCAGGCGATCCGGTGGGACTTCATGCCGCTGATCGTGTGGCCCTCGAACGTCACGTGCCCGCGCGTCGGCGCGTAGACGCCGGTGACGACGTTGAACACCGTGGTCTTCCCGGCGCCGTTCGGGCCGATCAAGCCGACCAGCTCGCCCGGGTGGATCGCGAGCGAGAAATCGGCGACGGCCTTGAGCCCGCCGAACTGCATGGTGACGTCGTCGATCGCGAGCAACGGCGTGGAGAGGTCTCTATGAGCCGAGCTCTTCGCGTTGCTCATCGCAGCCCCTTCGCACGGCTCATCGCAGCCCCTTCGCGCAACTCATGGCGCCGTCTGCTTCGCGGCGCGGCCGCGGCCGAGGAGCCAGTCGAGGGACAGCTCGCGCGTGCCGAGGAGGCCCTGCGGGCGGGTGATCATGAGCACGATGAGCATGAGCGAATAGATCACCATGCGGAACTCCTTCACCGGCCGCAGCACCTCGGGCAGGAGCGTGAGCACCACGGCCGCGATCACCGAGCCGCTGATCGAGCCCATGCCGCCCAGCACGACCATGGCGATGACCTCGATGCTCTTCAAGAACGTGAACGAGCTGGGGTTGAGGTACGAGAGGAAGTGCGCGAACAGCCCGCCCGCCACGCCGGCGAAGAACGCGCCCATCACGAACGCGAGCACCTTGTAGCGCGTCGTGTCCACGCCGAGCGCCTCGGCCGCCACCTCGTCGTCGCGGATCGCGAACAGCGCCCGGCCGTGCGTGCTGTGCGCCAGGTTGCGCGCGAGCAGAATCACCATCGCCACGGTGCCGAACACCCAGAAGAAGTTCGAGTAGGCGGGAATGCCCGGGAGACCGCGCGCGCCGCCGATCGCCTCCACGTTGAGGATCACGACGCGGATGATCTCCCCGAAGCCGAGCGTCACGATCGCCAGGTAGTCCCCGCGGAGCCGCAGGCTCGGCAGCCCCACGAGCCAGCCGGTGACCGCCGCGAGGAGGCCGCCCGCGACGAGGGCCATGAGGAGCGCGATGCCCTGCGCGACCGGTACGGGCAGCGTCGGGAGCGAGGCCACGAGCGGCATGCCGAGCTTGAGCGTGAACATGGCCGACGTGTAGGCGCCCACCGCCATGAAGCCGGCGTGGCCGATCGAGAACTGCCCCGTGAAGCCGTTCACCAAGTTCAACGACACCGCGAGCACGATGTTGATGCCGATCAAGATCAGCACCTGGAAGAAATAGGGGTTGACGACGCGCGGCAGGAGCACGTTCAGGACGACCAGCGCCAGCAGGATCGCGACCGGTCCGAGCAGGCGCCGCACGCTACACCTTCTCGGCCACGGCCTTGCCGAAGATGCCGGCCGGCCGCACGAGCAGGATGACGATGAGCAGCACGAACGCGATCGCGTCGCGGTAGGTCGGCGAGAGGTACCCGGTCACGAGCACTTCGGCGATCCCCATCACGAGCCCGCCCACGACGGCGCCCGGGATGTTGCCGATCCCGCCCAGCACCGCGGCCACGAACGCCTTGAGTCCCGGCAGGATGCCCATGTAGGGCTCGATCTTCGGCGTCTGGAGCGCCACGAGCACGCCGGCCGCGGCGGCGAGCGCGGAGCCGATCATGAACGTGAACGTGATGATGCGGTCCACCGAGATCCCCATGAGCGCCGCCGCCATGTGGTTGTGCGACACCGCCTGCATGGCCTTGCCGACGCGCGTGTAGATGACGAGCCAGCGCAAGGCGAGCATGAGCGTGAGCGAGACCACGAGCACGATCAATTGCTGGTTCGAGAGCACGACGCCCATGCCGAGCTGGATGTTCTTCTGGGCCACGACCTGCGGAAAGAAGCGCGGGCTCGCGCCGAACAGCAGCACGCCCCCGTTCTCCAGCAGCAGCGACACGCCGATCGCGGTGATGAGCGCCGAGAGCCGCGGCGACTTGCGCACCGGCTTGTAGGCCAGCCGCTCGATGACCATGCCGAGCAACGCGCACACCACCATGCTCGTGAGCAGCACGAGCAGGGCCTTCACGGGGCTCGGGTTCTCGCCGGCGTGGAACCAGCGCGAGGCGTAGAGCCCGACGAACGCGCCGAGCATGTACACGTCGCCGTGCGCGAAGTTGATCAGCCGCAGGATGCCGTAGACCATCGTGTAGCCGAGCGCGATGAGCGCGTACACGCTGCCCCACGTCACGCCATTGACCAGCTGCTGGAGGAACTCGCTCATGCGTGGCGACGGGCCGCGGGCGAGTCACCCGCGGCCCGTCCGGCCCTCGTCACGTCAGGGGTTGATCGTGGTGTTGAACACCTTCTTGCCGCCCTTGATCTCGAGCACGACGAGCGGCTTCGAGGCGTTGCGGTTCGCGTCCAGCGTGATCGTCCCCGTGACGCCGGCGTACTCCTTCGTGGCGGCGATCGCGTCGCGCAGCTTCTGCGTGGCCGCCTTCCGCTCCGGCGTTCCGGCCTTGGACGAGCCGAGCGCCTTGAACGTGGCGGGATCGTCCGCCGCGAGCTTCTCGAGGCAGCCGAACAGCACGTTCGCGGCGTCGTAGGCGAGGCCCGCGATCGCGTCGGGGTCGGTGCCGCCGTTCTTGTCGCGGAACGTCTTCAGGAACGCCTGCAGTCGCGGGTCCGGCATGTCGAGCGCCCAGTGATTCGTGTAATAGGCGCCGTTCAGCGCATCGCCGCCGATCTCCAGAAGCTTCGAGCTCTCCCAGCCGTCGCTGCCGAGGAGCGGGATCGTGATCCCCAGCTCGCGCGCCTTGCGCGCGATCAGGCCGACCTCGGTGTAGTAGCCCGGAATGTAGATGGCCTCGGGATTCTTCGCCTTGATCGCGGTGAGCTGCGCGCTGAAGTCCTGGTCGCCGGAGGAATACGCCTGCTCGGCGACGACCGTGCCGCCCATTTCCTTGATCGCGTTCGTGAAGAACTCCGTGAGCCCCACGGAGTAGTCGCTCTTCACGTCCTTCAGGATCGCGATGCGCTTCAAGCCCAGCGTCTTGGTGGCGAACTGGGCGACGCTGTGCCCCTGGAAGTCGTCGAGGAAGCACATGCGGAAAATGTAGTCGCCGACCTGCGTGACCTTCGGGTTCGTCGAGGACGGCGAGATCATCGGGACGCCGTTGGCCTGGCAGATCGGGGCGGCGGCGAGCGAGCGCGAGGAGGCGACCTCGCCGATCACCGCGACGACGCGGTCCTGGTTGATCTCCTTCTGAACGGCGTTCGCCGCCTCCTCCGCCTTGCCCTGGTCGTCTTCGACCACGACGCGGACCGGGAGCCCGCCGATCTTGCCCTGCTTGTTCGCGGTCAGCTCCGCGAGCGCCACGTCGACCCCGAGCTTGGTGGATTGCCCGAACGTCGCGTCGCCGCCCGTGAGCGAGCCGTACTCGCCGATCACCAGCTCGTCCTTGCCGCCGCCCGCGCCGCCGCAACCCGCGGCGAGCAGCATGGCGCCCAGTGCGACGGCGAGCATCATTCCGTGGCGAAGCCTCATGACTGCCCCCTCGTGGGAGTACGTGGGCCGTCGCTCGCGGCGGGATCGCCGTGCGGCGCGGCCCGGGGCCCCGCGGGACCCCGCGTGCTGACCGGCATGTGGACCCGGGAAGAGCGGTGAGAGGTAGCATGCCGATATCCGCGACCGCAAGGCGCTACTGCCGTATGCGGTGGCGGTCGCGGCAGCCGCGGCGCGGTTGCCGCCGCGTTTGCGCGGGTGCTACGGTCCGATGCATGCGGGACACGGTCGCACGGACGCGCCGCCTGTCGACCGCCGCGTGGGTCGCTCGCGCCGCGGCGTTCGCGATGCTGCTCTCGGGTCCCCTCGCGGGAGGCTGCGGCCCGCCCGGCGGCGTGGTACCCCGGCCCGCGCCGGTGCCGGGCGGCGAGGCCGCGGTGCAGAAGCTCCCTCCGCACGCCGGCTACGACGGCCTGCGCGACTCGCTCGGCTCGGTGGACGCGGCGGCGCTCCGCGGCAAGCGCATCGTCCTCGACCCGGGACACGGCGGGTTCTTTCCCGGCACGATCGGCGTCGACAGCCTGACCGAGAAGGAAGTGAACCTCGGCGTGGCGCTGGCGCTCCGCGACCTGCTCGTGGCGGCGGGCGCCGAGGTGAAGCTGACGCGCGAGACCGACCGCGATTACCTGACCCCTGCCGACTCGTCGCTCCGCTCCGACCTCGCCGAGCGCGTGCGGATCGCGAACGCGTTCGGGCCCGACCTGTTCGTGAGCATTCACCACAACGCCGATCCGGGCGGCGCGCACGACGTGAACGAGAGCCAGACCTACTACCAGCTCGGCGACGAGGGTCCGTCGTACGACGCGGCCCAGGACGTGTTCCGCGCGATCACCCGCAACCTCGGGATCGAGACCACCAAGATGATCCCCGGCAACTTCTTCGTGGTGCGCGGGAGCACCGCCCCGGCCCTGTTGATCGAGGCGAGCTACCTCACCTACCCGCCCACGGAGGCGAAACTCAAGACGCCCGGGGCGCGCCGGCTCGAGGCCGAGATCCTCTACCTGGGGCTCGCGCACTACTTCATGCGGCGCGCGCCGCAGCTCGCGCGCCTGGACGCGCTCGATCCCGCCGGGCGCGCCGACACGACGTTCACGGGGACGCCGCGCCTCTCGGGCGAGGTGAGCGGAGCGTTCGATGCCGCCACGCTCCGGATCGACGGCGCCGAGGTCGCGGCGACGGTGTCCGGCGGCGGCGTCACCTGGGACCGCACGCCGCCGCTCGCGGCCGGAACGCACGAGGCGAGCCTCGCGGCGCGACTTGCGACCGAGGGCTCCTCGCGCGTGCGCCGGGTGCGGTTCCACGTCCGGAAGGCTCCGGCCCGGCTCGTCCTGTCGCTCGCGGGCTCGCCGCTCGAGCGGGAGCGCACCCTCGTCGGCGCACGCGTGCGCGTGCTCGACGCCGACGATCTCCCGCTGCCCGACAGCGTGCGCGTGCGGGTGAGCACCGAGCCGCGCGGCATGCTGGCGCCGGCGGAGACCACGCTCGTCGCCTACGACGGGGACGCCTGGGCGTACTTCAAGCGCGCGCGCACGGTGACCGCCCGCGCGGCCGCTCGCTCGACGCTCGTGGCCCGGCTCGTCC
>DATDEX010000114.1:0-6997 GCA_036522895.1 Candidatus Eiseniibacteriota bacterium
CCAGGCTCGGCACGGGCGCACGCCGCTCCGACCCCACGAGCGCCCGGGCCGCCACCCGCTCCCATGCGCGACGGAGCGGCCACGCACCCACGGTCTGCACGGCGTGGAGCCGCGGCATCCTCCGGAGCATGTGGTGCGCGATCGCGAGTCGCAGCCCGGCCACGCACGCGCTCGCCAGCGCCCCGCCACCGGTCTGGACCATGAGCCGCGTGGGCGCCACGTCCGCGGCTGCGAACGCCTCGGCCATCTCCCACGCCAGCGTCTCGCCGCCCTCGATGGTGAGCCCGTTCTCGCTGCCCTGGACGCAGAACGGAACCGCGCCACGTGCGCGCGCGGCGCGAAACGCCGTGACACACGGGTCCCCGCTCTGGCCCGGCTCCCGCCGGCACAGCTCGACCCGCGCACCCAGCTCGGCGAGGCGGGAGAGCACGCGCGGGTGGGCATCGGCGGGAACGAACGTGCGCAGCGGACGCCCGGCGGCGCGCGCGATCACCGCGGCGGCGAGCGCCGCGTTGCCACACGAGGCGATCGCCAGCTCGCGGCGGGTTCGATCGGCGGGATCCGCGAGGCCGGTGCGCTCGCGGACCTCCAGCGCGAGCGCGATGCCGAAGAGATGCCGCGCCTTGTGCGAGCCCGAGACGTTGCGGGTCTCGTCCTTCACCCACACCGCGTCGGGCCCGAGCCCGAGCGCCTGCCCGAGCGACGCGGACGGCGCGCACGGCGTGATCTCGAAGCCGCGGCCGTCCACGGCTTGGACCTTCGCGTCGAGCGCGCCGACCATCTCCGACCAGTCGTCGTCGGAGAGCCCGCACGCGCGCGCGAGCCGGTAACTCCAGAGCAACTCGCGGTAGCGGAGGAACGGCTGGCGCTCTTCTCTGAACGAGATGCTCGCCGCCTCCGGCGGCGGCTCGGGCACGAGCACGTGATCGCGGCCGTCACGGCGACCGGCGTTCGGGCAACGGAACGGGTCGGCGGCGTCCGCGCTCACCCGCGCACCGCAGCCGGCGCAGCAGAGCCAGGGGAGGGGGCTCATCACGCGTCCAGCACGCCGGTGCGCGCGTTCATCTCGCGAATCATGGCGTCCCACCGGGGCAGGGAGTCGCGCAGATCGCGCCACCAGCCCTGGCTCCTCCGCGCCACGAATGCCTCGATCGGCACGCCGCGCTGCTCGACCCAGGTGAAGTAGCCGAGGTTGAAGATGCGCCGGCGGGCTTGGTCGTCGAGGAGTTCCACGTGGTCCGTGTCGGCCTCGAGCATCCAGCGCTGGAACGCCTCCGCGGCCTCGCGGCTCCCGAACCGGCCGCCGTAGTACCTGGTGCGGGCCAGCTCGTGCTCGCTCGCGTACATCGCGTCGCCGTCGGTGGCCACCGTGATCACCGCGTCGTCGGGGCCCAGGTCGAGCGTCCGCGCGACCTTCACCGCCGCGACGATGTTGCAGAGGCTCGAGAGCCCAAACGAGGCGAGCGCCGCCATCGTGCGCTCGGGCACCCGCCGGCTCTCGCGGAGCCACGTGCGGCCGGCGTCGGTCGCGCACGCCAGCCCGAGCTGGTCCGTGGCGCGGTCGCTCACCCCGACCACGATGTCGGTGTTCATCGCGTTGTGGATCAGCGGCACGTGCTTGTCGCCGATCCCCTGGATGTTGTGCTCGCCGAACCCGTTTTCGAGCAGCGTGGGGCACTGGAGCGGCTCCACCGCCGCGATCCGCGTGCCGTAGCGCTCCTTGAGCGTGTCCCCGGCGCCGAGCGTTCCGGCGGAGCCGGTCGCGGACGTGAACGCCGCGAGCTCGAGCGAGCGATTGCGCGAGCGGAGCGACTCGTACACCGCGGAGAGCGCGTTCCCGGTGGCGTGGACGTGCGCGAGGTGGTTCCCGAACTCCGAGAACTGGTTCAGGATCACGTTCGCGGGATCGCGCTCGAGCTCGGCGCAGCGGTCGTAGATCTCCTTCACGTTGCTCTCGGAGCCGGGCGTGCGCACGATGTCGCCGGGGTCGCTCACCCAGCGCTCGAGCCACTGGAAGCGCTCGGCGCTCATGTTCTCCGGCAACACCGCGACGCCGCGACAGCCCATGAGGCGCGAGATCGCCACGCCGCCGCGACAGTAGTTGCCGGTCGAGGGCCAGATCGCGCGCTGCTTCGTCGGGTCGAACTGCCCCGTGACGAGTCGTGGCGCGAGGCACGCGTACGCCGCGAGCACCTTGTGGGCGTGGATCATCGGGAAGCGGTTCCCGAGCGCCACCACGATGGGCGCCCGCACGCCCGTGAACGATTCCGGCAGCACGACGTGTTCGGGCACCGGGGCACGACCGCGCCGGCTCGCGTCGTTCCACCAGTGCACCCGGAACAGGTTCAGCGGGTGCGCGGCGTCGGGATCCACCGCGGCGAGCGAGGCGGAGAGGCGCGCGGGGATTCGCCCCGGCTCCGCCAGCTCTTCGAACGTGGGGAGGGCGACGCGGTGTTCGCGCAGGTGGCGGATGGCGCGCTCGTAGGCGGCGCGGTCGGCGATCTCGGGTGCGGTGGCGGTCACGGGTGGCCTCGATGGCATGGTTTCAGCAGTGCTATCCCACAGACCCGCAGCGAGTCGCGTGCCGGAGTCGGACGCACCTCCCCAAGCTCGCTGCAATCGCAGGACTTGCGGCCCCGGGTCAGTTTCCGGAGCCGACCCGCACGCCGGCCTCGCCTGACATTTCGGCACGGAATGCTGCCATGCGGGCATATAAGGAGGCTTCGCCCATGGGAGGTCGAGAAGCCGGGCCGGGAGGGGTGGCTCAGGCCGCGGTGGGAGCGAGGCGGAATATCGCATCGCCGAAGCAGCCCCCGACGCTCGTCGCCATGGGCGGCAACTCGCTCCTCGACCCCACGCGGCCGCCCACGGTGGAGAACCAGTTCGCCGTGACCGCCCGCGCGGTCGTCCCGATCGCCGCGCTCATCGAGGCGGGCGAGCACCTGGTGCTCACGCACGGGAACGGCCCCCAGGTCGGCTTCATGCAGCTCCGGGTCGAGCTCGCGAAGAGCCAGATGCACGACGTGCCGCTCGACTCGCTGGTCGCCGACTCGCAGGGCGCGATCGGCTACATGATCCAGCGCGACCTGCGCGAGGAGCTCGAGCGGCGCGGCGTGCGCGCCGAGGTCGTCACGATCGTCACCGAGGTCGAGGTCGACCCGGAGGACGAGGCGTTCGCCGAGCCGACGAAGCCGGTGGGGCGCTTCTACACCGCCGCCGAGGCCGAGCGGCTCGTCGCCGAGCGCGGCTGGCGGATGGTCGACGACTCGCATCGCGGCTGGCGGCGCGTCGTCCCCTCGCCCGCGCCCACCGCGGTGGTCCAGCTCGAGACCATCCGCCGGCTCGTGGACGCGGGCGTCACGGTGATCGCGTGCGGCGGGGGCGGGATCCCGGTCGCGCGCGGTCCCGACGGGCACCTGCGCGGGCTCGAGGCGGTCGTGGACAAAGACCGCGCGAGCGCGCTCCTCGCCGAGGAGCTGGGCATCTCGCGCCTCGTGATCACGACCGGGGTGGACGGTGTCTGGCTCGACTACCTGACGAGCCGCCCCACGCGGCTCGAACGCATCACGGCGACGGAGCTCCGGCGCCACGCCGAGGCGGGACAGTTCCCGCCCGGCAGCATGGGTCCCAAGGTCGAGGCCGCGCTCCGATTCCTCGCGCGCGGCGGCGACGAGGTCGTGATCTGCACTCCCGATGCCCTCCCCGAGGCCTTCGCCGGGCGAGCGGGCACCATCATTCGAAAGGGCTGACCGAGATGAACGCTTCCGAGACGCTGACCCGGCTCGATGCCGAGCGACTGGCCGCGCTTCATGGCCGAAGCCTGCTCCTCACCCGCGACTGGCACACGGACGAGCTCGACGCGCTGCTCGGCGTCGCCGCCCGGTTCGAGGCGCTCGATCGCGGCCGCCGCTCCACCGCGCTCCTGCCCGACGAGCTCGCGTACGCGCTCTTCTTCGACAACTCGACGCGCACCAAGTCGGCGTGGGCCGGGGCCGCGGCCCGCCTCGGCATGCGGCCGGTGATCGTGGATGGCGGCTCGACCCAGGTCGAGCACGGGGAGACGGCCGAGGAGACGGGCGCGATGCTGGGCATGAACGCGCACGCGCTCGGCATCCGTCACGACCTGATCCTCGGCGAGGGCAACCGCTTCATGGGGGCCGTGAAGCAGGGGATCGACGACTACCTCGCCGCGACGAACGATCCGCGCCGGGTGCCGGTCGTGAACCTCCAGTGCGACGTCGACCACCCGACCCAGACGCTCGCCGACCTCATGTGGCTCCGGGAGCGCTTCCCCGACGGGCTCCAGGGCAGGAAGATCGCGGTGAGCTGGGCCTATTCGCCGAGCTACGCCAAGCCGCTCTCGGTCCCGCAGGGTCTGGCGATGCTGCTCACCCGCTACGGCGCCGAGGTGGTGCTCGCGCACCAGGAGGGCTACCGGCTCACCGAGGACACGCTCGCGACCGCGCGAACGCACGCCGAGCGCTCCGGCGGCAGCTTCCGCGTCACCTCGTCGATGGAGGACGCGTTCACGGGCGCCGACGCGGTGTACCCCAAGAGCTGGGGCCCGTACGACCTGATGCTCGATCGCGTCGCCGCGAACCGCGATCACGACGGCGCGAAGATGGCCGCGATCGAGCGGAAGGCGCTCGAGCGAAACGCGGGACATCGCGACTGGATCTGCGACGAGCGACGCATGGGGCTCACCCGGAACGGGCGTGCGCTCTACCTCCACTGCCTGCCCGCCGACATCGGCGCCGAGGTCTCGCCGGGCGTCATGGAGGCGCAGCGGATGAACGTGGCGCGCCAGGCGAACAAGAAGCTCTACGTGGTCATGGCGCTGCTGGCGATCGGGCGTGTGCCCGACCTCGCCGCGCGGCTCCGGGGGCTCGAGCGATGACCCCGTCCGCGATCACCACGACGCTCGATGCGCGCATCGCCGCGCTCGCCGCCCGCGATCTTCCGCTCGCGGTGCGGATCCTCAAGGAAGCGATCCGCATCCCCGCCGATCACGTCGACCGGCCCGAGCCGCTGGGCGGCGACCCGGCGTGCGGCCTGAGCAACCACGAAGGCCCGCGCCTCGAGTACCTGCGCCGCACGATGCTCGAGATCGGCGCGGTGCGCGCGCCGGACGACGTCCGGTTCGACGCATTCGGCAACCTGGAATGGGTGCTCGAGGATCCCGAGGACGACACGCCCCGCGCGGAGAAGCGCGTCGTGTACTGGGACGGCCATTGCGACACGGTGCGCGCCCTGCGCGACGTCTGGCACGCGAAGACCGGCGGGCTCGATCCCTACCTGGGACTCGTCGATCCCGCAAAGCTCGATCGCACGTACCTCCGCCGCGAGCTCGGCTGGCTGCCGCCCGACGCGGAGTGGGATCACCTGGTGTTCGGCCGGGGCGCCGCCGACCAGCTCGGGGGCGTCGTCTCGCAGATCGTCGCGTCACGCATCCTGGTCGAGACGCTTGCCGAGGGCTCGCTCCACGGCGTGATCGTGCGCGGCTACATCACCGTGGCCGAGGAGGACAACGACGGCGGCGGCCCGCTGTTCATCACCCGCTCCGTCCTCCCGGGCGCAGCGCCCGACCGCATCCCCGACGTGGTGATCCTCACCGATTCGACCGGCGACGCGAGAAAGGGTGCGCTGGGGATCTACCGCGGCCAACGCGGGCGCATGCAGATCGAGGTGAAGCTCACCGGCCGCTCCTGCCACGGCTCGATGCCGTGGGAGGGACTGAACCCGCTCGAGTGGGGCGCCGCCCTGCTGGTCGAGGCCGCCGCGCGCTACCACGCGGGCGAGGGCTTCGCGCAGCACGAGTTCCTGGGGCCCGGCACGCGCACCGCCTCGTGGGCGCAACTCGAGACGCCCAGCGACTGCGCCGTTCCCGATCGGTTCACGTTCCGCTTCGACCGGCGGCTCACGGTGGGAGAGACCCCCGAGGGCGCCGTCGCCGACATCGAGTCCCTGGACGCCGTGCGCGAGGCCCGCGCCGCCGGGCTCACGGTCGAGCTCTCGGTGCCGCGCTACGAGCAGCCGACCTGGCGCGGCTACGTGCCCGACAATCCGCAGATCTACATGGGCTGGGTCACGCCCGAGGAGCACCCCGCGATCACCGCAGCCGTGGCCACCTGGCGCGCGGCCGTTTCGCCGCACGTCGCCCGCGGCCCCGCCGAGGGTGGCGCGATCCGGCGCGAGCCGCGCGTGGACCGCTGGATCTTCTCGACCGACGGCGTGGGCTGGCCGGTCCGGACGGCGGATCGCTCGATCGAGGTGCCGGATGACAAGCGATGGGTGTGCGCCGACCGCTATCGGCATCCCGCGATGTTCGGCATCGGCACCGGGATCGAGCAGAACACGCACAAGATCGGCGAGGTACTGGACACGCGCGAGCTGGAGCACGCGATCGCGTTCCTCGCGCGCTACCCGGGCGTTCTCGCCGCGAACCGCTGAATGCAGGGCGGCGCGACGCGCGCCGCGCACGAGGGGGCCGCAGGGTGAGCGAACGGGTGATCGAGGGCCGGAGCGGAGCCACCGCCGCGGGGGTGGCCCGCACGGTTCGACTTCGCGTGAACGGGGCCGAGCGCGTCGTCGAAGCGCACGCGGGCGAGACGCTGCTCGACCTTCTTCGCGAGCGCTGCCGGGTCGTCTCGCCCAAGCGCGGCTGCGCGCCGGCCGGGCAGTGCGGCTCGTGCGTGGCGCTCGTGGGCGGCGTGCCGCACGCGACGTGCACGATCGCCGCGGACGCCTGCGAGGGGCTGGACGTGGTGACGGTCGAGGGCCTCGCCGCCGGCGAACGCGACCAGTTCGCGCGCGCGTTCGCGGCCACGCACGGGCTCCAGTGCGGCTTCTGCACGCCGGGGCTCGTGATCCGCGCCCACCATCTCCTCGAGACGAACGCGTCGCCGAGCCGGGCCGAGATCGCGGCTTCCCTCGGCGAGCATCTCTGTCGCTGCACCGGCTGGATCAAGGTGATCGACGCCATCGACGCGGTGGCGCG
>DATDEX010000115.1:0-3133 GCA_036522895.1 Candidatus Eiseniibacteriota bacterium
CGTCGCCCGTCCGGCCCGCTCGACCCGCCAGCCGGCCGCGATCGCCGCGTCGAACGTCGCGCCGCGAGCGGTGACCTGCGGGAGTGCGCCGGCTCCCGCGATCACCAGGAGCATGGCGGTGAGCCAGCCGGGTGCGAAGCGGGTGCCGCGAAGGGCGGATGCGTCGGGCCGCGTCATGGCAACACATACCGCCCGAGGAGGCACCGGTCGCTGAGCTCGTGGCCCCACTCGTCGACGAAGCCCGCGAACACCCACGCCTCCGCGGGACACCCCTCTTCCAGCGTGTGTTCGCGCGCGTGCAACGTGGTCCCGGGTCCCACGAGCTGAATGCGCGCGGGCGTCGTCCTGCCGCGCGGGGAAGCCGGGGAGCCGGGCCGCGAGCTGACCTCCAGCGACAGCCCGCGGGCGAACGTCAGCTCGCCCCGCACGGCGAGGTGCCGGGTTCCCGGACGGGGGCCGGGGCCCGGTGCCACCCATGCGAACACTTCCACCGGGGTCGAGAACGAGAGGTCCGCCTGCCGCATGACGTCGCCGGGGCCGATCGCGCACTCGTCGGTGAGCGGCTGTCCGTCGTGGTCAATGACCCGGATCGACTGCCGGCTGCCGCCCGCCAGCGGGAGCACGCGACGCTCGTGGCGCGTCACGCGCGTGCCGAGCGGGAACAGGCTGATCCGCCGGGTGACGTCTACGGATGCTGCCCCCGGCGCGCTGCCCGGAGTCCGGAGCGACATGCGTACCTCCACCGCGGAGAGGACGAGCTCGGTCCTGAGCGTGACCCGCACGCCGGGAACGCCGCGCGTCTCCGCGACCTGCCAGTTCGCCTCGAGGCGTACCGGCATCCGGTAGCTCGTGGCGACACCCTGTTCGGAACTGCCCGTTGCGACCGGCTCAGAGCCTCGGGGTGAGGACACCCATCCGTTCATGCCGGATCCCCGTTGCGGAATCGGGTTCCGCTCCCGGCCACCCGGCGGTTCACACCGGGCCGTAAGCTTCCTAGCGACGTAGTCGACGCTAGCGGCCGGCGGGGCTCGCAAACAATGCGGACGAGCCCGGCAAATGCGCGCAGGTGAACACCCGAGGGGCGGGGACGCGCGTCGGAATCAGGCCTGGATCACGCCTCGAATCGAGGCCGAATTCAGGCCTCGATCAGGCGGTTTCGAATCGCGTAGCGCACGAGCCCGGCCGTCTCGTGGATACCGAGCTTGGCCATGATCCGCGTGCGGTGGGACTCGGCGGTCTTGAAGCTGATCCCGAGCGTGTACGCGATCTCCTTGGTGGTCTTGCCCTCGGCGACCAGCTGGAGCACCTGTCGCTCGCGGGCCGAAAGCGGCTGCACGACGCGATCCGCGCCGTCGTGATGCATGTCCACGAGCACCTTCACGTACTCCGGCGGCACGTAGACGCCGCCCGAGCCCACTTCGCGCAACGCCTGCACGACGTCGCTCACCGGCTGGCTCTTGAGCACGTAGCCGCGTGCGCCCGCGGCCAGCGCACCGACCACATAGGGCGTCTCGCGGTGCATCGTGAGCACCACGACGCGCGTGCGTGGCGACGTGCGCAATACCTCCCGCGTGCCGTCGACACCGTTCAAACCGGGCATCGAGACGTCGAGCACCGCAACATCGGGCTCGTGGCGGCGCACGAGTTGAATGGCCTCCTGCCCATCCGCGGCCTCGGCCACGACCTGGAACTCTTCGGCAGGCAACATCGAACGGAGTCCCTGCCGGAACAGCTGATGGTCATCAGCGAGCAGAATGCGCGTGTGCATCGATCACCTCCACAGGTATCCGTACCACCATCTCGGTTCCGGCTCCCGGACTCGAGGCGATCTCGAGCCGACCCCCCAGCGTGCTGACGCGCTCCCGGATTCCCTCCAGGCCCAGCCCGCGTCCGGCAATGGGCGCGACCACCGCGGACGGATCGAAGCCACGGCCATCGTCGCGGATGCGGCAGACGACCTCGCTGTCCTCGAGCGCGACCGTGACCTTCGCGCGGCGCGCCCGCGCGTGCCGGGTCACGTTCGTGAGCGCTTCCTGGGTCACCCGGTAGAGCGCGGTCTCCATCGCCGGGGCGAGCCGGCCGCCGGTGCTGCCGACGACGTCGATCGGAATCCCCGAGCGACGGGACACGCCCTCGGCGAGGAACTGCAGCGCCGGCACGAGCCCCAGGTCGTCGAGGATCGTGGGGCGCAGCTCGTGGGCGATGCGGCGGATCGACTCTTCGACGTGGTGGAGCAGCTCGAACACCCGCGCGAGCCGTCCCTCGCCGGCCGGGGTCACGTCGCCGCGCATCGACTCGAGCGCGAAGTAGACGGTCGCGAGCAGCTGGCCCGCCTCGTCGTGCAGCTCGCGTGCGATGCGGCGCGCCTCTTCTTCGCGCCGCGTCTCGAACTGGCGCAGGGCCAGATTGGCCTCGCGCACGCCCCGGTGCGTCATCTCGAAAGGCGACATGCTCTCCAGCACGAACGCCTCGATGCGCTGTTGGACCTCGAGGTCGCGATCGAACGCGCTCGGACCGATCTCGAGGATCGCGGACCACAGCGTCGCCGCCATGTCCATGACGCCGACCCCGCGGGCGAGCGCCCGCCGGCCGAGCTCGTAGGCGCGGTGGAGCGTCTGCTCGTCGGCCTCGCGGACGTGCTCCCGGAGCAGATCCCCGCACTGCCGCTCGAGTTCACGCACGAGCGCGGTCATGCCGCCACCCCCCGGTAGCGGAGCATCACGACCAGCGCGTCGTCGTCGCCGGTCGAGAATCGCCGCAGAATGTCGTCCGCGGCCCCCTGGAGCGGATCGAGCCCGGGCAGGTTGAATTGGAAATGCGCGTCGACGCCGTCGGTGGACAGGATCAGCACCTCGCCGGCCGCCACGGGTACGGTGCGCGCGGCGAGCGGCGGCAGCCGCCGGCCCACCACCCCGCGCGCGGGAAGCAGGTTGTGAACCGGAGCGGCTCGGGAGCCGTCCGGGCGAGCGATCAGGCAGGTCACGTTGCCGACCCCGATCCACGTGACCGTGCCGGCGGCCGCGTCGATGTGCGCGAGGCTCAGCGCGACGCCGCGCGTGACGTGCAGCCCGGCGTGGCAGCGCCGCACCACGGCCGGCAGCGTCTCCTCGGCCCCGGCGCGCGCGAGCTCGAG
>DATDEX010000116.1:0-7893 GCA_036522895.1 Candidatus Eiseniibacteriota bacterium
CGCCACCCGCGAGCCAGAACGGCGCGCCGAGCTCGCGCATCTTTGCCAGGTCCACCGCGTCGCGCTCGCCGTAGACCGGCTCGCCGCGGTCGCTGAGCGGCGCGTCGCCACGCGGCGGCGCGTTGTGGCCGCCCGCGGCGGGGCCCTCGATCACGAAACCGTCCACGCGGCCGGTGGCCTTGCGTGCCAGTACGCTCGCGAGCGAGTGGCTCGAGACGATGGCGAGGAAGCGGGGACGCGCGAGCTCCGGGGGCTTCGCGCCCGCGGCGTGTTCGGCCGGATCGAAGCGGAGCTGCTCGACCGTGGCGCTCGCGTCGCCCTCGACCTCGAAGCGGAGCCGCGCCTCGCGCCCGTCCTTCATGGCGTCGAGCGCGCCCGGGATCTCGCGCGGGATGCCCGCGCCCATCAGGATGTAGTCCACGCCCGCGAGCATGGCGCCGTAGAGCGTGGGCAGGTTCGGCAGCTGCACTTTCGTGAGCAGGTTCATGCCCACGATGCCGTCGTGACCCTCCTTCGCGAGCGTCACCTCGACGAACGCGGCGAGCATCGCCAGCCGCTCGCGCGCCCGCGAGACGACCTGCTGGTACATGGGCAGGAGCTTGTAGGGAGCGCCGCCCGCGCGGCCTTCCGGGTGGAAGAAGTCGCGCAGCGCCGCGGCCGCGGTGGCCGGGATCGGGAAGCGCTCCATGGCGCGGCGCACGTGGCCCCCGACGTCTCCGTCTTGGAGTCGGCGAACGAACAGCGAGTCGATCCCGGTGCCCGACACGACACCCAGCTGCCCGCGGCGCGAGACGGCGCGGGCGAGCGGCCAGCCCGACACGCCGATGCCCATTCCACCCTGAATGAGGACGGGCCACGTCATGGAGGCAGCGCTGGCTTCGTTCGTCATCGACTCCCTCTGGTCGGTTCGACGCGTGATCGACCCCGACCGTAGCCGACGGGCGTATCCGGGCCAAGCGCCGAACGCCCATTCCGGGCGGAGGTCGACCATTGGCTACCGGTCGAGCCCGCGGGCGGGCGGCCCGTTCGCGGCGTGCGGCGCCGCGCGCTCACCGCGGCGGCGCATACTCCGCTCGCCGCCCCGCAACGGTGATGCCTACGGGCAGCGCGTCACGCAGCTCTGGGTGGATCCCTGCAGTCCGAACGCGGAGAGCCAGACCGACAGGTCGTTGATGCCCACCGAGTCATCGCCGTCGAAATCCGCGCGCCCGCGCGGGCTCGTCGCCCCGAAATCACCGAGCCACACCGAGAGATCGTTGATTCCGACGCCCGAGCTGCCGTCGAGGTCGAGCGCCGCGGCCGTCGGAGTGGCCAGGAGCGTGCCGTTCGCGAAGACCCTGGCGCCGTGCAGCGGCGCGTGGACGCCGCCCGCGCCGTTGGAGCCCCCGAGGACGATGAACGAAACCGCTCCGGAAACGTCGGTGAACTTGCGCGTCGTCTTGGCGGCGCAGTTCACGGTCGCGCCAGGGTCGAGCTGATCGGCGCAGATCGCGATGTCCGCACAGCCGGAGAAGTCGATGACGACCGAGGCGCCATACAGTGGATTGTTCCCCTGGTCTCTCACGTCGAGCGTGAACGTGCCGAACCCGTCCGCCACTCCGGCAGTGAACCCGACCAGCGTGATCCGGGCCGGACAGTGACAGGTGGCCACCGTGGGTAGTCCGGCCAGGCTCTGCCGCGCCGACAGGAGGAACACCACCCCGATCAGGACCGAAGGACGCATCGAACGCATCGCTCACCCCCGTGGCTGCCACAACGGGCAGCACCGGGATCGCGCGCATCCGATCGCCACCGGGCTCCATGGTACTCGATCGGTCCTGCGGGCACCCCGCCTGATTCGCTCCGCTCGAACCCGGCGTGCGCGCGGTGGCCTCGCCCGCCGAGCGCCGTGAGGCCGAGCGTCGTTAGCTCAAACCGCGGAGATCCCTACGGGCAGCTCGCCGCGCAGCTCGCTGTTGCACCGCCGGTACCGAACGCCGCCAGCCACACCGACAGGTCATCGACGTCGACCTTGCCGTCTCCGTCGAAGTCCGAGCGGCCGTAGGGCGGATTGCCGCTCGTGCCGAAATCGTTCAGCCACACGGCAAGATCATTGATGCCCACGCCGTTCGAACCATCGAGGTCGAACGCCGATGCGGTCAACGAACGGAGCAGCACGCCCGTGCCGAAGATCTTCACACCATTCTGGAGCGTCGTGGCGTCTCCCAAGCCGTTGGAGTGCCCGAGGACCGTGAACGAGACGCTACCGGTCGCGCCCGTGAACTTGCGAATCCGCTTCGCAGCGCAATCCACGCTGGCTGCTGGATCGAGCTGATCGGAACAGATCTCCAGATCCGTGCAGCCGGAGAGATCCACGTCGACATCCCGATTGAACATCGGGTTGTTCGTGAAGTCGCGAAGCATGACGGTGAACGATCCGACGATGTCCGGCTGACCGGCGCGCGAACAGACGAGCGTGATGTGATCGGGAACCGTGGAGTTCGCGGGCGAGGCAGGGCTCGCGAAGCTCCCCCCCGCCGAGACGATGACCAGGACCCCGGCCACCACGGAAGCACGCAATGGGCCCATCATTCCTCCCACTCTTCCTCCACCGCCGTCCGCCGCGCGGCCGTCGGCATCCGCCTGCCCTCGCGGGCCGACCCTTCCAACCGGCATACCCCGTCCACGGAGCGGCCGTTCCGCCCCGTTTGACCCCCCGGCGGCGGGCGCTATGCTGCAGGTGCAAACACCGATCCCGTGCCTGCCCGCACGCCTTCCGGCCCCACCCCAAGCGTGAGCGCGAAGCTCGCTCCCCGGAAGCGCCCCAGGGCCACCGAATGCCGCCCCGCCGGCGGCGGAACCAGGACGCCATGAGCATCGCCAAGCCGGACCCCGCATCGCTCGACGACCGCCGCGAAACCGAGCATTTCCGCCTCAACATGCTGGTCGGGTTCAAGCGCCAGCTGCCCGACAGCGACCCGGTCGAGACGCGCGAATGGCTGGAGGCGCTGGACGGTGTGGTCGAGACGCAGGGCCGCGAGCGGGCCGACTTCCTGCTCCGCCGGGTCTTGAAGCGCGCCCGACAGCTCCACGTGGGCCTGCCGGGGCTCGTCCAGTCGCGCTACATCAACACGATCTCGCCCGAGCAGGAGCCGCCGTTCCCCGGCGACGAGGAGATGGAGAAGCGCATCCGCCGCATCATCCGTTGGAACGCCGCGGCCATGGTCGTGCGCGCGAACGCGAAGTTCTCGGGGCTCGGCGGCCACCTCTCCACCTACGCCTCGGCGGCGAGCCTCTACGAGGTGGGCTTCAACCACTTCTTCCGCGGCAAGGACGACGGCGGCTCGGGCGACCAGATCTTCTTCCAGGGTCACGCCGCGCCCGGTATCTACTCGCGCGCGTTCCTCGAGGGCCGGCTCACGGAAGGCCAGCTCGATCACTTCCGCCGCGAGGTGAAGCGGGGCGAAGGGCTCTCGAGCTACCCGCATCCGCGGCTCATGCCCGACTTCTGGGAGTTCCCCACCGTGAGCATGGGCTTAGGGCCCATGAACGCGATCTACCAGGCGCGCTTCAACCGCTACCTCGCGGCCCGCGGGCTCGCGAAGACCCAGAACTCGCGGGTGTGGGCGTTCCTGGGCGACGGCGAGATGGACGAGCCCGAGGCGACCGGGGCGTTGACGCTCGCCGCTCGCGAGGGGCTCGACAACCTCACGTTCGTCATCAACTGCAATCTCCAGCGGCTCGACGGCCCGGTGCGCGGCAACGGCAAGATCATCCAGGAGCTGGAGGCCGTGTTCACCGGCGCGGGCTGGAACGTGATCAAGGTCATCTGGGCGCGCGACTGGGATCCGCTGCTGGCCCAGGACTACGACGGCGTGCTCGTGGACCGCATGAACGACACCGTGGACGGCGACTGGCAGAAGTACGTGATCGAGTCGGGCGCCTACATCCGCCAGCACTTCTTCGGCGCCGATCCGCGGCTCTTGAAGATGGTCGAAAACCTGACCGACGACCAGATCAAGCACCTGCGTCGCGGCGGACACGACTACCGGAAGCTCTACGCGGCCTACACCGCGGCGGTCACGCACCAGGGCGCGCCCACGGTGATCCTGGCGAAGACGGTGAAGGGCTGGACGCTCGGCAGCGGCGCCGAGGCCCGCAACATGACGCACCAGAAGAAGAAGCTCGACCAGGAGGAGCTGAAGAAGTTCCGCGATACGCTCGAGCTGCCGATTCCCGACAAGAAGATCCCCGAGGCGCCGCTCTTCCATCCCGGCATGGACAGCCCCGAGGTGCGCTACCTGCTCGAGCGCCGGAACGCGCTCGGCGGCTGCATCCCCAAGCGCGTCGTCCGGAGCAAGCCCTTGCCGCCCGCGAGCCCCAAGGTGTTCGCCGAGTTCGACGGCGGCACGGGCGAGAACCAGGCGGTCTCGACCACGATGGTCATGGGCAAGCTCATCCGGAACCTCCTGCGCGACCCGGCCTACGGCAAGTTCGTCGTGCCGATCATCCCCGACGAGGCGCGGACGTTCGGCATGGAGGTGCTGTTCCGGGAGATCGGCATCTACCAGCCGTTCGGGCAGAAGTACGAGCCGGTCGACTCCAAGCTCGTGCTGTCGTACACGGAAAAGCCGGACGGCCAGCTGCTCGAGGAGGGCATCACCGAGGCGGGCTCGGTCGCGTCGTTCAGCGCCGCCGGCACGGCGTACGCCACGCACGGGGTCCCCGCGGTGCCGTTCTACATCTTCTATTCGATGTTCGGCTTCCAGCGCACGATGGACCAGATCTGGGCGTTCGGCGATGCGCGCGGGCGCGGCTTCCTGCTCGGCGCCACGGCCGGCCGCACGACGTTGAACGGCGAGGGCCTGCAGCACGAGGACGGCCACAGCCAGCTCCTCGCGAGTGCCGTGCCCAACTGCGTCGCCTACGACCCCTCGTTCGCGTACGAGGTCGCGGTCCTCGTGAAGGATGGTCTCCGCCGCATGTACGAGCGGGGCGAGGACATTTTCTACTACGTCACGGTCTACAATCAGGACTACTCCATGCCGCCCAAGCCGCCGGGCATCGACGAGGGCCTGCTGCAGGGGCTCTACCGCTATCGCCGCTCGGAGTCCAAGTCGAAGCTCAAGGCGCAGCTCTTCGCGAGCGGGCCGCTCATGCTGCAAGCGCTCCGCGCGCAGGAGATGCTGGCCGAGAAGTGGGACGTGGCCGCCGACGTGTGGAGCATGACGAGCGCGCAGCAGCTCAAGGTCGACGCGCTCGGGGTGGAGCGCTGGAACCGCCTCCACCCCGCCTCGACGCCGCGTGTGCCCTACGTGACCCAGGCGCTCGAGGGCGCCGAGGGCCCGGTCGTGGTGACGAGCGACTGGGTGAAGTCCGTGAACGACATGCCCGCCCGCTGGATCCCGAACCGCTTCGTGGCACTCGGCACCGACGGCTTTGGTCGCAGCGACACCCGCGAAGCGCTCCGCCGCCACTTCGAGACCGATGCCGAGCACGTCGTCGTGGCGACGCTGCACGCGCTCTCGCTCGACGGCAAGGTGAAGCCCGAGCTGGTGGCGAGGGCGATCCAGGAGTACGGCCTCGCCGCGGAGGCCACCGACCCGCGCGACGCGTGAGCGCGGGTCGTTCCGGCCGCCGAACCGTTCCGGTCGCGACCGCGCCGGCCCGAACGGGTCGCTGACGAACCTGCATCACGACGGCCGATAACGGCGACATGGCATCGACCTTCCTCGGGCACCCGTTCCTCCTCGCATCGCTCGCGCTCCTCGTGCTGGCGCTGCCTCCGCTCGCGCACGTCGCCTACACCGCGTGGGTGCGGCGCCGGTTTCCGCTCGCGGGCGAATCGTTCGTGCACGCGGGCGCCCGGGTCCACTACACGCGCACCGGCGCGGGCCCGGCGGTCGTGCTGGTGCACGGCGCGAACGGCACCCGGAGCGACTTTCCGCCCGAGCTGCTCGCCGAGCTGGCGCGCGACCACACCGTGCTCGCGCTCGACCGGCCAGGGCATGGCTGGAGCGAAGCCACCGCCGGCCCGCTCGGAATGCACGAGAACGCGGCCGCCGTGCTCGCGCTGCTCCGCGCGCAGCACGCGACGGGCGCGACGCTGGTCGGGCACTCCTACGGCGCGGCAGTGGCGCTGCGGGCGGCGCTCGAAGCCCCGGAGCTCGTGCGCCACGTCGTGGCGGTCGCCCCGTGCACCGCGATCGACAGCCGCAACGCGCGCTACGCGAACGCGCCGCTCGCCGGCGCGCCCGCCGGGCTCGCGCTCTTCCACTTCGCGGCGCTGCCGCTCGTCCCGTTCGGGCTTCCGCTGCGCGCCCAGGCCTGGCACCCCGAGCGGGCCCCACGCGGCTGGGGGGCATCGCGCGCGTTCGCCTACGTGCCGTCGCAGATGCACGCGAGCGCCCGGAACTTCCGCGCGCTGCGCGCCGATCTCGCGTGGCTCGAAGCCCACCTGCCGCAGCTCCAGGCCCGGCTCACCGTGCTGGCGGGCGAATACGACCGGGTGACCCCCCCGGCGCGTCACGTGGACTGGCTCAAGCGCGTGCTCCCCTCGGCCCACATCGAGGTGATGCCCCGGGTGGGGCACTGGCTGCCGCGGCTGCGGCCCGACGCCGTGGCCCAGGCCGTGCGCGCGAACGGCAGCCCTCAAGCTCCGGGCCCCGGGGTCCGATAAGCTTCGGGAACCCGCCCGGAGGCTCGGAGGCTCGATGTCACCCTTCCTCATCCTGTTCCTCGCCGTCGACGTGGTGATCACGGGGAGCGTGCTCATGTTCCTGCTTCGCCGGCGGAACGGGGCGGGCGGCGGGAACGGGGCGGTCGACGCGTTCGGCGCGCCCCGCACGACCGAGGCGACCGGCCCGGCGGGTGCCCCCGGCTCGTTCGCACGACTCTTCGGCGGCGGGCAGCTGCGCGGTCTGGCCGCGTTCGCGGCGGAGCAGGACCAGCGGATCGGGGACTACGTGCGCGCGAACTGGAGCGGGGTCCCGGACCAGCTCCCGGCCGTGCTCGGAGCGCTGGTCGGCGAGCTCGAGCGCGACGCGCAGGCCAAGGGGCTCGCGTTCGACCGCGAGACGCTCAAGTCGATGCTCGCCGGCTCGCTCCGCTCGCACCACATCGGCGGCGGGCACGACGTGCTCGAGGCGCTGGAGAAGGTGTCGTAGCCGGACGTCTCGCGGCCGCACGCCCTCACACCCCGAGCATCCCCTCGAGCCTCGCCTTCATCGCCGGCCACTCGTCGTCGATGCAGCTGAACCACATCGTGTCGCGCGTCGTGCCGTTCTCGTTGAACATCCACTTCCGGAACAGGCCCTCTTCCACGAGCCCGAGCCTCCGCATGGCGGCCTGGGACTTGAGGTTGGTGCTGCTCGTCTTGAGCTCCACGCGCATGCAGCCCCAGGTCTCGAACGCGTGCCGGAGCATGACGTACTTGGCCTCGGTGTTGAGCGCCGTGCGCTGGAACTCGCCGCCGAGCCACGTCCAGCCGATCTCGACGCGACGGTGCTCGCGCACGATGCTCCCGAACCGCGTCGATCCCGCCACGCGGCCGCTCGCGCGGTGGATCGTGGCGAACGGCACCGCGCTGCCGCGATCGCGCTCCTCGAGCGCCTTGTCGAAATAGCGGCGGAGGTCGGCTTCGTCGCGCACGAGCGAGCTCGTGAAGCGCCAGAGCTCCGGCTCGAGCCCCACCGCGCGCAAGCCGTCCCAGTGGCGCGCGAGATCGAGCGGCTCGAGCCGCACGAAACGGCCCTCGAGCGTGACGGAGCGGATATCCATGCCCGCATGGAACACTCGCACCGGCGGAACCGTCAACGCTTCAAGGCCCGCACCCGCTCAGCCCCGGCGTTTCTTCGCGGTCCGCGGCGCCGCCGCGCGCCGCGGCGAACGCCGTTCGGCGTCCGCGCCGGGCCT
>DATDEX010000117.1:0-14206 GCA_036522895.1 Candidatus Eiseniibacteriota bacterium
CGGCGCCGGCGGCGCCGGGCGCCGTCGCCGGGGCCTGGCCGCGCTGGCGCGTCTTCCCGCCCATCGCGCTCGGCGTCGTCATGGCCACACTCGACGCGAGCGTGGTGAACATCGCGCTCCCGACGCTCCAGCGCACGCTGCACGCCGGGCTCTCCACCGTCGAGTGGGTGGCGCTCGCCTACTCGCTCACGCTCACCGGCCTGCTGCTCGCCGCGGGCCGGCTCGCGGACGCGCGCGGCCGGCGGGCGGTCTACGGCGCGGGCCTGCTGCTCTTCACGCTCGCCTCGGTGCTCTGCGGGGCGAGCCCCTCGGTCGAGGCGCTGATCGCGCTCCGCGTGCTGCAGGGCGTGGGCGCGGCGCTCGTCGCCGCGAACGGCTCCGCGCTCCTCGTCCAGGCGTTTCCGCTCGAGGAGCGCGGCCGCGCCCTCGGCGCGTTCGGCGCCATGGTCGGGATCGGGCTCGCCGTGGGCCCGCCGCTCGGCGGCATGCTCGTGGCGCACGCGTCGTGGCGCTGGATCTTCTTCGTCAACCTGCCGCTCGGGCTCCTCGCGTGGGCGCTCCTCCAGCGGCGCGTGCCCCGCGACCCGCCCGCGCCCGCGGGGCTCCAGGTGTCGATCGCGCAGCCGCTCCTCTGGGCCGGCGGGCTCGCCGGTCTCATGCTGGCGCTGACGCGCGCCCCGGAGAGCGGCTGGGCCGACCCGGTCGTGCTCGGCTGCGCCATCGGCGGCGCCTTGCTGCTCGGTGGCTTCCTCGCCGCCCAGGCCGGGACGCGCGAGCCGCTCCTGCCGCTCGACCTGATCGCCGGCCCGCTCGGGGCCGCGGTCTCGCTCACCTACCTGAGCCAGCTCCTGAGCGCCGCGGTGGGCTTCCACATGCCGCTCGTGCTCGAGGAGACCGGCGGGTTGACGGCCGCCCAGTCGGGGGCCTGGCTCGCGGTGCTCCCCGTAGCGGCGCTCTTCTGCGCGCCGGTCGCCGGCCGGCTCGCCGACCGGCTCGGGGCCCGCGCGCTCACCGTGACCGGCATGGGGCTCACCGCGATCGGCTTCTGGCTGCTCGCGAACCTGGGGCTCATGCCCGCCGGGGCGAAGCTCGCCGCCGGCCTGGTCCTGATCGGGGTCGGGCAGGGGCTCTTCACGGTCCCCAACGCGAGCGCGCTCCTCTCGCTCGTCCCCCCCGAGCGGCTCGGGCTCGCCTCGGGGCTCCAGGGGACGACGCGCAACCTGGGCCTCGCCTCGGGCGTGGCGTTCACCGGCGCCCTCGTCACCGCGCTCTACCACGGGCACTCGGGCTCGGCCCTCCACCTCGGGGCGGCCGGGGGGGTGGACCGGCAGGGGTTCGTGCTCGCGACCCACGAGACGTTCCAGGCCCTGGCGGTGGTCGGGCTCTTTGCGACCTGGCTCGCCTGGCGGGTGCGCTCGGGCGGGCCCCCGCCACCCCAGGCGACCCCTGTCGCCTGACCGCCCGGTGGCGCGGCATCGCTATGTAAGACAACAAGTTGACGGTCATGGGCCGGGTCGCCCGTCACACCGGCCACCAAGTGGGCGTATTGCGCCTCGGGTGGCGCATCGCTGCCCGGTCGTGTCGCATCGAAGAAAAGCGTTGTGTCGATGCGCCTGTTTATTCACAATCGGTTACCAGCATGGCGAAGCCGGGAAGCGGCAGGGAATGATCCTTGCAGCCTTCCGGGTGGAGCCCGGCCAGCGAGCCGGATGCTCCGCCATGCAGCAAGAGCCCGTCTTCGGCTAGTAAAGACATGGACCCGAGAGGTCCCTGCCGGTAGATGGGTCGGACCCGGGAGTCGGCACCAAAGAGCTGGAATACCCGGTCTCTCTTGCGCACGCGGTCGGGCCTGCGGCCCCTCCGCACGAAACGGGATCGCCCGGTCCATGGCCGGGCGCTTTCGTTTTCCCCCCGCCCCCTCCGGAACCCGGAGCTGCCTGCGGGCGAGCACCTTCCGGCGTTTCCGCCGGGCGCCGCCGTCGCGGGCTTGCACGCCCGCGGGGCGCCCCGCACACTGACGGGCCCATGCGCTTGCTTCGCCTCGGTCTCGCCCAGATCAACCCCACCGTCGGCGACCTCGACGGCAACCTGTCCAAGATCCGCGAGTCCATCGACCGCGCCCGCGCACTGGGCGTGGAGCTGCTGGCGTTCCCGGAGATGTGCGTCCCGGGCTACCCGCCCGAGGACCTGCTCTTGAAGCCCGCGTTCATCCAGGGCTGTATCGAGCGCACCCGGGAGCTCGCCGCCTCGACCCGTGGCATGACCGTGGTCGTGGGCTCGCTCGAGCGCGACGTGGACCTCTACAACTCGGCCGCGGTGCTGCACGACGGCCGCCTCGTCGGCACCGCACGCAAGCGCTACCTGCCGAACTACGGCGTGTTCGACGAGAACCGCTACTTCATGGCGGAGCGCCGGAGCCTGGTGTTCGCGCGCGACGGCATGGTGTTCGGCGTCAACGTGTGCGAGGACATCTGGCTCTCGGGCGGCCCCTCCGAGGAGCAGGTCGTGCGCGGCGGCGCCGAGGTGATCCTGAACCTCTCGGCGTCGCCCTATCACGCGGGCAAGGCCGGGGAGCGCCGCCGGATGATCTCGACGCGCGCCGCGGACAACCAGGCCATCGTCTGCTACGTGAACCTGGTCGGCGCGCAGGACGAGATCGTGTTCGACGGCTCGAGCCTGATCCTGGACGAGCACGGCCGCGTCGTGGCCGAGGGCGCGGCGTTCGCCGAGGACCTCGTGGTGGCCGACGTCGACCTCGACGAGGTGTTCAACGTGCGGCTGCACGACCCGCGGCTCCGCGAGGAGCGCTCGCTCGACGAGTCCGAGCCCATGCCGCGCGTGCACCTGACCGGGCCGGGGCGGGAGCCGGCGGGGGGCACGGTCGCGACGCTGGCGCGGCCGGCGCTGGAGCCGCGCGCCCCGCGCGAGGAGGTCGACGAGCACGCCGAGATCTACGCCGCGCTCACGCTGGGCGTGCACGACTACGTGGAGAAGAACGGCTTCGGAACGGTCGTGCTCGGGCTCTCGGGCGGCATCGACTCCGCGCTCACCGCCTGTCTCGCCGTGGACGCCCTCGGGGCGGAGCGTGTGGTCGGCGTGGCGATGCCCTCCCCGTACACCTCGGAGGCGTCGCAGAGCGATGCCGCGGCGCTCGCGAAGGCGCTCGGGATCCGCTTCCAGACGGTCACGATCCAGGACGTGATGGCGGCCTACGAGCGGGCGCTCGCGCCGTCGTTCACCGGCCGCGTCCCGGACACCACCGAGGAGAACCTGCAGGCGCGCATTCGTGGGAACGTGCTCATGGCGCTCTCCAACAAGTTCCGCTGGCTGGTGCTGACGACCGGCAACAAGAGCGAGACGAGCGTGGGTTACAGCACGCTCTACGGCGACACGGCGGGCGGCTTCGCGGTGTTGAAGGACGTGTACAAGACGCAGGTGTACGCGCTGTCGCGCTGGCGCAACGCGCGCTCGGCGGTGATCCCCGAGCGCACGCTCACGCGCCCGCCGTCGGCCGAGCTCAGGCCCGGTCAGACCGACCAGGACTCGCTGCCGCCCTACGAGACGCTGGACCCGATCCTGCGCGAGTACGTCGAGGAGGACCGCTCGATCGCCGAGATCACGCGCATGGGGCACGACGAGGCGCTCGTGCGTAAGGTCGCGGGCCTGGTGGACCTGGCGGAGTACAAGCGCCGCCAGAGCCCGCCCGGCATCAAGATCACGCCGCGCGCGTTCGGGAAGGATCGCCGGCTGCCGATCACGAACCGCTGGCGGGGGTGAGCGGCGTAGCGGGGTGCGCTCCTCTCGCGGCTACGGAATCCGCACCACCATGTCGTCCGCCGGGATCTCGAGGTGGTGGACGACGTCCGGGTGGTGCGCGGGATCGTAATCCTTCCCGAACCCCAGGCAGTGGAACGACGCGAGCCGCCACGGCACGCCCTCCGCCGCCATCGGCGAGTTCGCGTCCATGACCTCGAAGTGAACGTGGGGGCCGGTGGTGTTGCCGCTGTTGCCGAGCTCCGCGATCCAGTCGCCCTGCCGAACGCGCTGGCCCTCCCGCACTCGCACGCTGCCGCGCTTGAGGTGGGCGCACATGACGTAGCGATCGGGCGCAAAGCGGATGATGACGTGGTTGCCCGCGATGTTGTCGACCGTCACGGGCGGAGGCGGCGTGTGCGGCGGGTTGTCGGGGTAGGCGTCGACCACCCGGGTCACGACCCCGTCCGCCGCGGCCAGGATGTGCTCGCCGTACCCCCACCAGTTCCCGAGTTGCGTCACGTCGTCGTGCCACGTGTCGCCGTTCGCGCCGATCAGCAACCAGTCGATCGCGAACCGCTGGGCGATCGTGGCCCGGCCCGCGAGCGCGATGACCGAGCGGCGGTGAGCCGACGTGTTGCCGGGCCCGTTTCCGGCGAGCCAGACGCCACCGCGAAACGGTGTCGCGAGCACGGGAGGTGCGTGCGACCCGGCCGCGCCGGCGCCGCGGATCGGGACCACGACGCCGTCGAGTCGGGATTCGTGGAGCGGCGCCCCGGCGGTCGTCGTGGAGTCGGTGAGCTGGAACGTGAGCCGGTGGCGGAGCGCCACCGGGCCGGTGGCGCCCACCGGCGCCAGCGGCATCGGCAGCCACACGAACAGGATCGTGCGACGGCCGGGATCGATCCGGGCGGGATCGTCGCCCGGGCCCACGAGGCGCAGGCTCTGGGTGAGCGCCGTGTCGGCAAGCGTGGCGAGCGGCCGCTCCGGAACGCTCGCCGGGCCTCCGCCCCGCGCGGACGGCGCGAAGATCTCGACGCGCCGAAGGACGAGCGGCGCCGCGCCGAAGTTCGTGAGGTGGAGCTCGTAGCAGAGCGCGCTCCTGCCGTCGGCTCGCACCGGTTGGGGTGGCATGGGGCAAACGGCCTCGATCGGACTCGGGCGGGCGACGACCTCGGGGCGAGCGGGCGCGGCGCGGAGGAGCAGGGCGGCGAGCACGACGAGCAGCCTCGCGGAAGCGCGGCGTGCGATCGCGCGGCGAGCGGATGCTCCGCCCGGATGCGTCACGACGACCTCCGGCGGGGGCTCGATTTCCGTCGCTCGGGGATCGCGCCCGCGGCGCGGCGCCCGGTCGAGACGACCGGGGCGAGCACGAACGTGAACGCGAGGAGCTGATCGGCTTCGCGGCCCCGGCGGGGGCGGAAGCCCGCGTGGATGCGCAGGAGCCGCCGGTTCAACTCCTCCAGGTCCGCGGCCGTCAACCAGCCCGTCACGCGCGAGGCCCACAACTCCCGGCGGGGACCCTCGAACGTCGTGCGCGGGGCGCCGATCGCCGCGGCGTGCTGCCGGCGGGTGAGGTTCAACATCGCGGAGACGATCCCGCGCAGGGTGCTCCGGTAGGCGGCGTCGGCAGGGCGTGGAGGGATGTGCAGCGGCCGCCCGGGGACGTCGAACACCCGGTCGCGGCGGCGCCCCGGCCGCTTGCGATCCGAAGCATCCAGCAGGCCCACGCGTGCCAGGTGGCGGACGTGGTAGTGGAGCGCGTCGGGGGCCCGGTCAAGGACGCGCGCGAGACCCGCGACGCTGATCGGGCCCGTGCCGGCGATCGCGTCCAGGATCTCCTGCCGGAGCGGCGAGCGCAGCACCCGGAGCTGATCCTGACGTCGAATGGCGAAGTCGCGGGGAGGCCGGGTGCGCATGGAATAGAGCCTAGGACAGTTATTGAAATAATTCAACTTCCTTCAATAAGTCTCGGCGAGCCATCGGCCCGACGGCCCCGGGTCCGCGCGCGGCGGCCCTCCCGCGATCGCCCGCCGGACACGCCGAGGCCCCGGCACCTTCAGGCGCCGGGGCCCGCAGTCTCCTCGTGCGTGACTTACTTCGCGGCGGCGATGACCGCGATCACGGCGCCATGGGTGAGCGTGACGTCGAACGTGGGCCCGGTGCCCCGAATGTACAGCGAGAACTTTCCGTCGCCCTTGATCTCGTCGATCAACGCCTGGCGTCCGACGAAGAGCGTCGCGGACGTGTTCCAGTCCACGGGCGCCGTGGCGTTCGCGGCGATCGTGAGCGGGCCCCACAGGATGACGCCGCTGCTCGTCAGCGTCACCGGCGTCAGGTTGATCGCTCCCGAGGGCACGAGCCACATCTCGATCGAAACCGCGCTCGTCAGGCTGTTGTTGTGGAACTCGCCGATCAAGGCCAGGTCGTCCACGCGCTTCAGGTCCGACTTGTGGTCGCTGTACTCGCTGATCGTGTTGAGGTCCACGGGCATGCCCGCGAACGAACCGACGCTGTTGAACGTGATCGGAGACGGCAGGACGTCGTTCACCACGAACTGCCCGGAGACGAGGATGCAGCCGGCCGCGGCGAGTGCGGCCAGCGCCAGCGCGGGCACGCCGGCGCGAAGCGCCCTCGCGCTCGTAGCCCCGCTCACGGCAGACTCAGGAGCGCGTAGGAGGCGCCGAGCGTGATGTTGAAGAGCTTCCGCGACACGTCGCCGTCGACCGCCGCCTGCAGCTCGCCGCGCAGGTCGACGCTGAACTTGGGGATCGGCGACAGACCGAGCCCGAAGCCCACGTGGTAGGACGTGAACTCCTCGTCCTGTCCCGTGCGCTCGAACTTGGCCTCGCCGATCCCGACGTACGGGTAAAACGCCATCGGCCCGCCGAGCGTGAGCATGGCGTTCACGCCGTACGTCGTGACGTCGGAGCCCTCGCGCGTCACGCTCACGCCCGGGGCGAGATCGAACGTTTTGTCCCCGAGCGAGGACTTCGAGTAGAACGGCTCCGCGGTGAAGAGCGGGATCAGCTTGACCGGCGCACGAATGCCGTAGAGCGTGCCGTTGTCCTGGTCGTCCTGCAGCACCGGCACGCTCGGACCGCCGTAGACGCCCACACCGATGCTGCCGGCACGCGCGCCACCCGCGCCGAGCGCGAGCGCCAGCAGCGCGACCACGAGAAGCTTGCTCATGGGGGACTCCTCTCTTGGAACGGGACGCCCGCGACGGCGGCCGTCCGGGGACGCGGCGCGCGAAGGGTGACCGAGCCCGCGGGGAGGGTCAAGCACGCGTCGCGCGAAGCCCCGGTAACGATTGCGAGAGCGGGCGCCGCGCGCGCAGCGGCCCGGGCGACGCGACGCTACTGACGCGTCTGGACGAGATGCACCGTGGCGCCGCAGTGACGCGCGAGGAGATCGGCGACGCGGGCGAGCATCGCCGAGAGATGTTCACTCGGCCGCTCCGTGGGGCAGTAGATCACGGCGAGCAGCGCGCGCGTCTCCGCGGAGACCTGGGTGCGGGCCGAGTCCGCGGTGGGCGCACCGAACGCGCCCTCGTCGTCCGCGAGCAGGACGCGCGCGTTCAGGTTCACGCGGCCCTTGCGGATCCCTTCGTAGCCCTCGGCCGCGCGGCCGATGCGGGCGTAGATCGCCCCTTTCACGTGCGCGCGATCGTAGAGTCCGAGCGGCAGCTGGTGCTCGAGCGAGGCGAGATTGCAGACGTCCACCGCGGGGTGGATGTGCGGCAGGCCCTTGCCCTGGAGCACGCGGCGCAGCAGCGCCTCGCTCGCCGGGCGCGACTTGGTGGGGTCCACGCCGAGGCGGTGGAACATGCCGCGCGTCTCGGACACGCCCGGGATGTCGGCCGCCTGCCGGCCGGCGAAGCGCCGCAGCATCGTGCGGATGGATTCGTCGCGCTCGGTGGCGTAGGCCTCGCCGAGCGGCTCGTCGTGCAGGCCGTCGGCTTCCAGCCAGCCGAGCGTCACGATCCCGCGGAGCGCATCGTCCATCTCGAGCGCGAGACCACCGGGGCGGGCCTGCAGGGACATCGGCAACTCCTGGGAACCCTGGCCCATCCCGTCGCCGTCGCGACAGCACGAGCGGAGGAGAATGAGCAGGCGGCGGGAAATCCTTTTCCGACCCAACGCACGGTTCGGCGCGGACGCCTGGCCGTGAAGTTGCGGCCTAAACTCTTGTCATCGCCGCCCGCCGGTCCCCGGGTCCTGCAAGAGCGCTCGCGGATTCCTCGGATGTTCGTCGCGCGCTGCTCCCACCGGCACGACCATCGCGCGTACTGCTCGTCGTGGATGCGCGACAGGCGGTGCGAAACGTGGGCGGAACATAGCCTGCGCGGCGAGCGCTGCCAAACGATTTTCGCCATGGCCGGGAGATTTTTCCGCGCCGCGCGGGATCCGGCGCGCGCGTGCCACGCGCGCGCGAATCGAGCAGAATTAGTTTCCATTCCACTTGCGAACCAGGGTGCCTCCCGCGCGCGTCACGTGCGGGCCGCGCGCCGGCTCGGCCGCGCCGCGGCGTCGTGCGCGGGCGCGCTGCGGGCGTGGCGCGCGGTCAGGACGCGCGCGCGGACCGCACCGAAAGCGCTGCGAATGCACGCGCTGCAGCGCGCGCTTCAGGACGCGCTGGAGGGCGTCTCCGCCGGCGGCAGGCGTCGGGTCACGGAGCGCACGCGCCACGTGCGGCGCTCCCCACCCTCGCCCAACTCGAGCGAGTCGCCGACACCGCGACCGAGGATCGCCTTCGCGATCGGGGTCTGGTGCGAGATGACGTGCTCGGCGAGGTGGTGCTCGCCGTCGCCGAGGATCCAGTACGACGCGGTCTCGCCCCCGCTCTCGAGCACCACCTCGGTGCCGAGCCCGGCCACCCCCTCGTGGTACTCCGCCTCCTCCACGAAGCGCGCCCGCGAGATGCGCTTCTGGAGCGACCCCGCGCGCTTCTGGGCGTTGCTCTGCTTCAACTTCGCCGAGTGGTACTCGGCGTTCTCCTTGAGATCCCCGAGCTCGCGCGCCTTCTGGATCGTCTGCGGGATGACCGTGCGCAGCTCGCGCTCGAGATCCTCGAGCTCGCGCTGCAGCATCGCCCAGGTGGCGCGCGTCATGACCGGGCTCGAGAACTCCTCCGCCTGCTCGCCGACCTGGCTGAAGAGCGCATCGGTCTTCTTCTGGCGGTGGTCGAGCACCCACTGCTTCTCGTCCGGCATGCCGACGCGGGCGACCGCGTCGAGCGCCGGGAACAGGTAGCGGTCGCTCGAGTGCCACTGCCGGAGCAGCACGCGCAGCTTGAGCCGCGCCTCGTTCGGCGGCCGGACGCCGGCGAGCATGCGCTGGAAAGCGCCGCCCTCGTCGATCCAGCGCAGCACCTTCTCGCCGGTCGAAGGTTTGGGCTTCTCCTCGATCAGCTGCAGCGCCGCGATGAACAGCCGCCAGGCGTCGTCCGGCGCCTTCGGCGCGGAGACCTCGTCCTCGATGAGCCGCAGCATCGCCGCCGGGTAGCGCACCGCGCGATCCACGAGCGCGCGACGCACCAGCGCCTTGCCCGCGTCGTCGAGCGTCGCGAGGTCCCGCTCGGCCGCCTCGCGCACGGCGGAGAAGCGCGAATCGAGCGCGGACAGCGTCGCCTCGGCGGCGACCCCGGCGGAGCGGGAGTCGGCGAGGAACGCCAGTTGCTCGTCCTCGTACGACAGGTCGCTGATGCCGATCTCGAGCCCCCACAGCGCGCGCACGACGCCGAGCCACACCTCGTGCTGCTCCGGGAACCAGCGCGCGAAGTAGAGCCCGGCCCGCGCGCGGTCCGACTTGTCGCCGTCCGGGTCGAGCGTGATCTTCTGGACGAAGCGGCCGAACCGGGCCTTGAGCGCGGGCTCCGCGGCCGGATGCTGGGCGAGGAACTTGCGGATCGTCCCGAGGTTCGTCTTGGCCGGCTTGCGCACCTCGAGCGCGGGGAGCGGCGTGTCGGACTGCGCGCTCCCGGCGGCCGCCGTGCCGCTCGTGCCGGCGCCCGAGGCGGACGCCGGGCGCCCCGCGGGAGCGAGCTTGTAGAACTGCTCGAACGCGCGCGCGTGGTCGATGCGCGGGTCCCGCTCGCATGCGGGCTTGCCCTTCCGCCAGAACACGGTCCAGTCCTTGGCGGGCACGAGCTCCGCGCTGATCAGGAACAGCTTCAACCGGTTCGCGTCCGCGGCGCCGCCGAGGCACTTGAGCGCGCTCACGATCATGCTCGCCTGGTCCTCGGTGCGCAGGCGCACGATCTCGGCCGGGTTGGTGTAGCGAATGAGGCGGATGTCGTCCTCGGCGACCGGGGTCAGCGTGCGGCGCGCCGCGAGATACGGCATCTTGTGGCCCTTCGACTTCATGAAGTCCACGGTGATCGTGACGGTGTCGTTGCTCGCGATCCGCCCGGGCCCGAAGCCGTCGTGGAGCACGCCGCGTCCCGGCGCGAGCGAGGCGATCGCGTCGAACGCCTCGATCGCGCGCGGCAGCGGCGTCTCGCCGTCCGCGAGCCCGCTCTGTTCCACCGCGGCATCGAGCGCGGGCACGAGCTTGCCCGGACCCTGCCGCAGCGCCGCGGTCACGGCGCCGCGGAACGGCTCGGCCCCGTCCTCGCCCTTGGCGGCGACCGCGATGCCGACCACTTTTCGCAGCGGCTCGAGGGCCTCGCCGGCATGGCCGGTGCGCTCGAGTCCGGCGAGTGCCGCATCCGCGATCCGCTGCGCTTCCTTGAACGCACCCTGGCCCGCCACCGCGGGGAGCGCCGCCGCCACGTGGATCAGCCCTTCCCAGTCGTCGTGCTCCGCCAGCTCTTCGGTGGCTTCCTCGAGATCGTCGTACTGACCCTCCTCGGCGAAACGCGCGGCGAGATCGCCGAGCAGCGCGCGCCGGTCGTCGCCGCGGCCCGCGTCGCCCAGGCGCTTGGCGAGCTTCTGGGCCAGCTCGAGGTCGTCCGGCATGATGGCCCAGGCGCGGGACAGCGCCTCCAGCCGGGCGGGATCCTTGCCCATGCCCTCATGGGCCTCGACCAGGAGCCGCGCGGCGGCCTGCGTCTGCACGAGCGAGAGCGAACGCTCCGCGATGGCCGCAAGCGGCTCCCACTTCTTGGCGGCGAGCACCTTGTCGCCGAGCGCGAGCAGCGTCTGCTGTGCGCGCTCGACCTCGCCGTGGAGCGCGCACACGGCCGAGAGCAGGTAGTACACGCCCCAGGAAGGGGGCGGCTGCGCCTGCTTCAGCCGGCCGCCCAGCTCGTCGCGCACCCACGTCAGCCGCTTCTCCTGCTGGGCGGCGTGGGCCAGCGTCTCGAGTTCCGCGCGCGAGGAAGCCGACAGGTCGGCTCCGACTTCGCCACGGAGCACAGCGGGGAGGGCTTCGCGAACGGACATGGCCTCGCGGGATGAAAGAGTCAGCAGCTCGGCGAAAGGGCAACGGACTATGGCCCACGCGCGCCGCGAGCGCAAGCGCGCGAGCCCGCCCGCGGGCGAGGTCGCGAGCGTCGCCGGGCCCGCCGGTGACCGCGGCGAAGCGCCGCGGCTCACTCCACCGGGAGGCCGGCCTCCCGGTGCGCTCCGAAGCCGCCGCCCAGGTCCATGAGCTCGGTGAACCCCGCGCGCCGGAGCAGGCTCACGCCGATACGCGACCGCGTGCCGCCGCTGCAGTAGAGCGCGAGCGGCCGATCGCGCGGCAGCTCGCGCGCGCGCTCCGGCAGGTCGCCGAGCGGCACATGCCGCGCGCCGGGCACGTGGCCCGCGGCGTACTCGGCGGCGCCGCGCACGTCGAGCAGCACCACCTCCCCGCGCCGGGCGCGCTCGAATGCCTGGTCGGGCGCGATCACCGGCGTGACCGCGAGCGCGGCCTTCTCCCGCGCCCAGGCGGCGAGCGCATCGGGTCCGAACCATCCCTTCACCCGATCGAGACCCACGAGCGCCAGTTGTCGCACCGCCGCGAGCACGCGTGCCGGGTCGGTGGCGAGCAGCGTGAGCGGCCGGTCGTACGGCAGGAGTCCGCCCGCCCAGGTCGTGAACGAGCCGCCCACCGGGATCCCGATCACGCCGGGGATCGCGCCCGCCAGCACGTCCTTCGTGGGGCGCACGTCCACCACCGTGTCGCCGCGCTCCAGCGCCGCCACGATGCCCGCGCCGTCCAGGCGCGGCGGCTCGCGGAAGCCGCCGAGGATGGCGGGCCCCAGCTTGTTCAGGTGCTTCATGTGCTTGAAGTACGCGGGCGGCTCCGGCTGACCGGCCAGCACCTCGCGCACGAACTCGTCCTCGTTCGCGCACCGCACGCCCCAGTTCGTGAGCTTCTCGTACGCGAGCGTCGTGACCGGCAGGCCGCCGAGACTCTTCCCGCACGCGGAGCCCGCGCCGTGGCCGGGCCAGAGCATGAGGTGGTCCGCGTGCCGCTCGCGGAACCGGGCGAGCGAGGCGTGGAGCGTGCGCGCGCCCGTTTCCATCGTGCCGACCTGGTTCGCGGCGCGCTCGAGCAGGTCGGGCCGGCCCACGTCGCCCACGAACACGAAGTCGCCCGTGAACACGCCGAGCGGCTCGCGGCTCGCCGTCTCGTCCGTGAGTCGGAAGCTCAGGTGTTCCGGCGTGTGCCCGGGGGTGGCGAGCACGTCGAGGCGGATCCCGCCGGCGCGGATCGTGCCGCCGTCGCGCACGAGCGTGACGTTGGGCTCGCCGGCCCAGGCGTACTTCCAGTCGGCGTCGCCCTCGTCCGAGAGGTACGCGCGGGCGCCCGCACGCTGCGCCAGCTCGCGCGTGCCCGAGAGGTAGTCGGCGTGAATGTGCGTCTCGGTCACCGCCACGATGCGAAGCTGCTCGGCCGCGGCGGCCTGGAGGTAGGCGTCGACGTCGCGATTGGGGTCGAGGACGATGGCCTCGTGCGTCTCCGTGTCGCCAAGCAGGAAGCTCGCCTGGGCGAGCGATTCGTCGAAGAAACGCTTGAGGATCATGGGTGCGACGGCTGCGGCATCGGGCGGCCTCCGAAAGTGGTACGCACGACAGTCTCTCACAGCCCGCGCCCGAACCCGAGGCGGTTGCGGCGTGACCCGCCTCCCCCTCCCCGCTACACTCGGCCGCCATGAAGATCTACACCCGCACCGGGGACGACGGGACGACCGGGCTCCTCGGCAGGGCCCGCGTCGCCAAGCACGACGCGCGCGTCGAGGCGTACGGCAGCGTCGACGAGCTCAATGCGGCGCTGGGCGTGGCGCACGCGCTCGATCCCGAGCGCTGGTTCGGCGAGCTCGTCCCGGGGCTTCAGGCCGCCCTCTTCCAGGTGGGCGCCGAGCTCGCCACGACCGACCTCGCGCTCCTCGCCCGGCTCGCGCGCGTCTCGGACGACGACGTGGCCGGGATCGAGCGCGAGATCGACCGGCTCGAGGCGGACCTCGCGCCGCTCACCCGCTTCGTCCTTCCCGGCGGCACCCCGCTCGCCGCCTCGCTCCACCACGCGCGCACGGTGTGCCGGCGGGCCGAGCGGCGGGTCACCGCGCTCGCGGCGCGCGAGGAGGTCAGCCCCCGGCTCGTCCACTGGCTCAACCGGGTGGCGGATCTGCTGTTCGTGATGGCGCGCTGGGCCAATTTCCGCGCCGGGGTGGCGGATCGAACCTGGGCCGGCGGCGGGGGCATCTAACCCGGGGTCGGCGGACACGGCGAGGGCCCCGAACGGGCGCCAGAACGTCCACTTGAATTCCTCCGCCCCCCTGCCGATAATCATCCCGTCACCTTCTTCGCGGTGGAGCCGCGGCGTTCCGTTCGAGCCGCGCCTTGCATGTCCCCCCCGCGGCCGGCCCGCGACGTGTACCGCGTTTCAATTGGCGCGACGGCGTCCGAGCGTGTAGGTTCCCGCCCGAAGCCTCGTGCGCTGGGAACAGAAGGCCGAGGCCCATGGCGTCAGGCGCCGCTTGCGGCGGACCTGATCGCCGAACGAATCCCCACCGCGATGCCGACGTCGGGCACCGGTGACGCCGGGGCGAGCCGATGCGCCGCCCACCGGCAGCAAGCAGGTCGAGCGCGCCAAAGTCCGCGCGCGCGATGAATCCGTGGTCACCCACGGCCATCGCCCCGGAAGCGCTCGCCGGTCGAACCGCGCAGAGTTTTGGCTCAGAACCGCCGCGCTGCGCACAGGTCCACCCCCCGGTGCACGAAAAAGTGCGCGCCGGAAGGAATGTTCATGAGACCACGTCGTCGCCGCCCCCGCGGCATGCGCCCGAACGATCCGCAACAGCCGGGCGCCGCCCCAGAAGGATCCAGCTATGACCCCATGCAGTCCGCTCCCCCCGCCGCCTACGATGGCGGCCCCCCCGCCGATGCCTCGGCTCCACCCTCGCCCGGGGGCCCGCCGATGAGCCCCGGGAACCCGATGGGCCCCACCAGCAGCGGCCCCCCCGGCCCGAACGGCGTCCCCGGAACGGGCTACGACCGCCAGGGCGGAGGCGGGCGCCGCCG
>DATDEX010000118.1:0-8319 GCA_036522895.1 Candidatus Eiseniibacteriota bacterium
GGCCAGGCCGCAGGCGGGCGCCGCACCGCAGGCGGCCAAGCCGCAGGCTCCCGCGCCGCCGCAGGTGGTCAATCAGTGTCTCGACTGCCACCGCAAGGAGAAGGAGGCGCGGCTCTCGGCGCCCACGCTCCACTTCGCCGACGACGTGCATGCCCACCAGGGCTTCACCTGCGTCGCTTGCCACGGCGGGGACGCCAGTGACCCCGACATCACGGGGATGGATCCCGACAAGGGCTACATCGGCAAGCCGAAGAAGGTGCAGATCGCCGAGGTGTGCGCCAAGTGCCACGCCGACGCGGCCTTCATGAAGCGCTACAACCCGCAGCCCTACATCTTCTCGATCGCCGAGTTCCGCACCAGCGTGCACTGCAAGAAGATCGCCGAGGGCGACACCAAGGTGGCGACGTGCACCGACTGTCACGGCGTGCACGGGATCCTCCGGCACACCGACCCGGCCTCGCCGGTCTACCACACGAACGTTCCGGCGACGTGCGCTCACTGCCACAATCCCGATTACATGCAGGGCCGCAAGATCCCCACGAACCAGTACACGCTCTGGAAGGGGAGCGTGCACGGGCGGGCGCTGCTCAAGAAGGAAGACCTGTCGGCGCCGGCGTGCAACAACTGCCACGGCAACCACGGCGCGGTGCCGCCCAACACGCGCGACATCTCGCGGGTGTGCGGCAACTGCCACGGCCGCGAGGGCGAACTGTTCGAGGCCAGCAAGGTGAAGGAGCAGCTCGAGCTGGAAGGCAAGCGCGGCTGCGTCACCTGTCACAGCAATCACGACGTCCAGGCCCCCACCGACGCGATGATCGGTCTCCGGGGCGAGGGGGTTTGCGGCCGCTGCCACGACAAGGGCTCGCTCGGCGAGCAGGCCGCGGCGAGGATCGTGCCCGCGTTTCAGGATCTCAAGCACCGCATGGCGGCCGCGGAATCGCTGCTCGCGTACGTCGACGAGCTCGGCATGCCGACCGCGGGGCCGCGCGAACTCCTCAAGCAGACGAACGACCAGGTCGTGGCGGCACGCGCGACGATGCACAGCTTCAACTACAAGCAGATCATGACGGTGCTGGACGAGGGCCGGGGCTACGCCGACAAGGCGGTCGCCGGCGGCAACTCCGCACTCAAGGACTGGCACCAGCGACGGGTGGGGATGGGTCTCTCGCTCGCCGCCATTCTGTTCGCGATCATGCTGTTGGTGCTGAAGATTCGACAGCTGGAAGCACCCCCGAGGTCGGACCCCTAGAAGGAGGAGCCCATGCATGGCAATAAACTCTCGACCCTGATCACGGCCGCGGCGCTGCTGGTGATGTGCGCGTCCGCGGCGTCGGCGCTGCCGCGTTTCGCCCGCGCGACCAACATGGCGTGCGCCACCTGTCACACCAACGTCGCCGGAGGGGCGGACCTCACGGACGCCGGCAAGGCGTTCAAGTCCGACTCCACCAAGGTGCCGGCCGCGAGCGTCGAGGGCGCGGAGTTCACGAGCAACCGCAAGTGCAAGACCTGTCACCTGACCGAGTACAAGTCATGGCAGGACACGCCGCACGCCAAGTCCCTCGAGGTGCTGAAGACCGGCGATCCCAAGAAGATCGAGGAGATGGCCACGCGCGCCGGCGTGACGCTCTCCGGCCCCGCCTTCGAGAACGAAGTCTGCCTGAGCTGCCACGTGACCGGCTACAAGCTCACCGGCGGCTACCCCGCGGCCGACACGCTGAAGAACGCCGCGCTGGCGTTCGTGACGTGCGAGGCCTGTCACGGCCCCGGCAGCAAGCACGTCGCGGCGGAGAAAGCCGTGAAGAAGACGTTCATCAACGGCAAGGTCTCGGAGACGCTGTGCAAGGGTTGCCACACGCCGACCATGAGCCCGAAGTTCGACTTCGCGACGTACAAGACGAAGGGCGTGCACGCGTTCAAGGCGGCGGAGTAAGGAATCCACCCTCTGCCGACACGCAGAGGAACCGTGATACGAGCGCCGGGCCGCGACCTCGTGTGGTCGCGGCCCGGTTCGCATTCTGGTTCGAGTGGCCGCCGCAGCGCCGCTCAGCGATAACTGAACACCTCCGCGCCCAGGATCAGCACCACGAGCCCGATTCCCAGTGACAGCGCCACCCAGCCGAACGCGCGCCAGCGGCGGACGTCACGCGGGTCCGGCGCGGGCATGAGGTGCTCTTCCAGCCGGCCGCTCGCGATCATGGCGGCGTATTCGCGCGGGCGGTCCTGCTTGAACTCCTCGAGCGGGATGCCGCCGGTGAAGATCACCGTGTCCATGGGGAACTTTTCGGGCCGGAAGTGGGTGTTGAAGAAGTGCACGGTGAAGATGAAGCCCACGGCCAGCAGCGCCTCGTCGCTGTGGATGATCGTGGCAAGGTTCAGGAACCAGCCGGGCAGGAAGTTCGTGAAGAACGTCGGGAACCAGAGGAGCAAGCCCGAGAGCCCGATGACCGCGACTCCCCAGAACACGGCGAAATAGTCGAACTTCTCCCAGTAGGTCCAGCGCCCGTACTCCGGCCGCGGGCCCCTGCCGAGGAACCAGCGAAGCGAGCCCAGCATCTCGCGCAGGTCGGTGAGGCTGAACATCATCCCGTCGGGTCCGGTGATGAAGGCGAACCACGAGCGCCCGCTCGCGGACTTGCGGCGAATCAGGTCGGTGATGTGGATGCCGAAGTACGAGAACGTGACGAGCGCGCCAATGCGGTGGATGAACCCTGCGGCCTCGAATCCGCCGAAGACGCGCGAGAGCCAGTACGCCCACGGCGTATACGAGAACTTGAGCGTCATACCGGTGAGCGCGAGCGCCAGGAAGCTCGAGATCACCATGATGTGCAGGTTCCGGTAGAGCTTCGGGAACCGGCGAACGTGCACCGGCGAGTCGAGCGCGTGCGAGGCCTGGAGCATCTTCCGGTACTGGAGCGAGCGGGGGAGCCACGCCAGGGTGTGGAGCCCCGCGAACAGGAAAGTGAACACGAGCAGCCCGGTCATGCCCCAGAACGCGAAGTAGAGCGCCGGGTACTTGCGCGGATCGTGGTGCGTCGCGTGCGTCAGGTAGCCGGCGAAGCGGCGATTGCTGCCCGGGTGGCAGGCCTGGCAGGTCTTCACGATGTTCGCCCGCGACAGGTGGGAGCGCGGATCGGCCACGGGCATGATGTCGTGCGCCCCGTGGCAGTCGTAGCACTTGGCGGTCTTCAGGAACCCGAGCTTCGAGACCTTGCCGTGGTAGGTCTCGAAGTAGCTCTCGGCGAGCTGGCGGTGGCAGTTGCCGCACTGGTTCATGATCGTGAGCCGGAAGCTGTCGCGATCGGTGCGGCCGATCGTGTGCGCGGTGTGGCAGTCGCTGCACACGGGCAGCCGGCCCTGCTTCGCCGCGGCGGGCGAGGCGTGCACGCTGCCCATGAACTGCTCGTAGATCCCGCGGTGGCACTTGGCGCACGTCGAGGCCACGTTCGCGCGGTTCACGGTGGAGGCCGGATCCGCCGAGGGCAGCTCGCCGTGCGGGCTGTGGCAGTCGGCACAGGTGGCCGTGACCACGAGGCCGCTCTTCAGGAGCCCCTTCCCGTGGATGCTCTCCTCGTAGTGCTCGAGGATCTGCGTCTGCGAGCCCTTGTAGCGAAGCGCGGCTTTCTGGCCGGTGCGATGGCAGCTGCCGCACAACACCGGCACGTTGCGCGCATACGTGGGGGACGGGGTCTCCAGGTGTCCCAGGATGCCGTGCGAGCCGTGGCAGTCCGTGCACTCGGGGGCGTCGGGGCTCCCGATCGCGGCGAGCTTCCCGTGCACGCTCGACTGGTAAATGGCCACCTCGGCGGCGTGGCACGTCGAGCAGTCCACCCGCGGCTTCACCGTGCTGCATGGCCGCTGCGCGGACGGGGTCGTCCCGGTGTGGCACTGAGCGCACGCGATCTTCTGGTGGCGCGAGTGCGAGAGCTGGTCCTCGGACACGAACATCGAGCGACCCTGCCCGCCCGCGGCACGCAGGTCCTTCCGGGCGTGACACATCATGCAGTCGCGGTCCGCCATGCCTTCCGCGTAGAAGACGCGGCGCGCCTTGTGGGGCTCGTGGCAGTCCACGCACGCCGGGACCTGGTTCGGCGACTTCTCCCACAGCTCGCCGCGCACGACCTTCGCGTGCACGGCTTCGATCCGCACGTGGCATTTCTTGCAGGTGTTCGCGACGTTCGCCCGGGCGATGCTCGAGCGCGGGTCGGTGTGCGGCAGCTGATGGTGTGCCGTGTGGCAGCTCGTGCACACGGCGGTGGTGACGAGGCCCTTCTTGTAGAGCCCCTCCCCATGAATGGACTCTTTGTAATTCTGCAAAATCGAATCCTGCGGAATGTGATAGAAGCGCTGGACGGCCGAGCCCTCGCGATGGCAGCGATTGCAGAGGAGCGGCACGTTCACGGTGCTCGTGGGCGCCGAGAGGTCGCTCGGGCGGAGGATGTCGTGGGTGCCGTGGCAGGTCTTGCAGGTGGGCGCGAGCGACTCGCCGCGCGCGGCGGCCTGCCCGTGCAGGCTCTCGGCGTGTTCGCGCTGCTCGGTCGCGTGGCAGCGGCCGCAGTCGACCGGTGGCAGCTTGGCATCGTGCGGGAACTCGACCTTCTCGAGCGCGTGGTGACAGTCCACGCACGCCACGCCCTTGTGCGGCGAGGCGGCGAGTCCCCTGGCGTCGAAGTGGGGCGCCTCGTCCGGCACGCGCGGCGTCGGGGCGCCGGGCTCGTGGCACTGGAGGCACTCGTCGGCGCCGGTGAGCGGGGGCGTCGAGCTTGCGGTCGTGGCCGAGCGGGCCGCCGCGGCGAGCAGCGAGCACGCGAGCGCGGCCGAGGCCGCGACGCCGATCCACGTCCTCCGCATCACGCTGCCCCTCGACCCGCGGACGCCTCGGCCGACATCGAACGCAGCCTCGATCCTCGATTGCCCGTCCGGGACCTGCACGCATCGGCGCGCATCTCGTTCACGCGGGGCAGGCAGGACGGCACGGGTGCCCCCGCGGGTGATCGATGCAATTCATGCGCCTCCCGCGGCGCTCCGTTGGTCGCACGGGCCGGCCATGCTCGCGCAACCGGTTGCATGCGGGCGCAAGTCAGTGCGGGGTCAAGCGCGGGCCTTCCGCTCTGCCAGACGAGCCCCCACACTGCCATCCTGTCATGCAAACGCGCGGCTGACGCTACGGGCTATGACGTCGAGGTCGCGGGACCGAGAGGCAGGGCACCCGGGGGCTCTGCGTGGTCGCCAACGAGGGCGGCCGAACTCCATGCGGTGATTGCGCAGGGCAGCCCGAGCGGGCGCGGAGCAGGCGATCGAGCCGGCGCGAGCGAGCCCGGAGCGGGCTTGGCCGGCCATGGTCCGTGACTTGCAACGTCCGCTGCGGCAATCGAATCCGCCATCGGACACGTGTCGAGGTGCCGGCACCGACCGGCACGAGGACCCATGGGCCACCGAGGGAGTCGCTGGGCGTTCGCAGGCGCGGCATGCGAGACCGCGCCGTCGGATGTGACGGCACCGCGCAGCATGCCGCGGCGGCGCTCCCCCGGTGCGCTCGCGTGGCTCGCGAGCGCGTTTCTGCTCCTCGCGCTCGCCGCCCGCACTCACGCCGCGCCGGCGAACGACGCCTGCCTCATGTGTCACCACGTCCAGGACCTCGCCCGCAACGCGGGGCTCAAGGGCTCGCTGAGCGTGGACGCGCGGACGTTCGAGGCCTCCGCGCACGGCGCGCTGGCATGCCAGGACTGCCATCGGGACGCGCGCGGTGCGAACCACGCGCCGAAGCTCGCAGCGGTGCGCTGCGTCTCCTGCCATCGCGAGCCGGCCGCGGCGTTGGCCGGGAGCGTTCACCTGGGGAGTGAGGGCGAGGAAGCGGCCTGCCGCCGCTGCCACGGCACGCACGCGGTCGCGCGCGTCACGGCCGCCGGCGCTCCGGCCTGCGCCACCTGTCATGCGCAGCAGGCCGCCGAGCACCGCGCGAGCCTGCACGGCGTGGCGCGCGCGAACGGCGACACGGAGGCGTCCACGTGCCGCGACTGCCACGGTCCGGCGCATCGGATGCTGCGTCACCAGGACGCTGCCTCGCCGGTCAACCGGGCGAACCTCGCCACCACCTGCGCGCGCTGTCACGCGGATCGCGCGCTCACCACCCGCCGGAAGATCACGATCCCGGACGCGGTGCAGCTCTTCCGGGACAGCGTGCACGGCCGCTCGAAGCGTCCGGACGCGGCGACGTGCAACGACTGCCACGAGAGCCACAACCTGCGGCGGGCCACGGAGCCCACGTCGTCGATCCATCGCACGAACATCCCGGCCACCTGCGGCCACTGCCATCTCCGCGAGCTCACCGCCTACCGCGCGAGTATTCACGGCACCGCGCTCGCGCGCGGCGTCACCGCGACGCCGGTCTGCACCGACTGCCACGGCGAGCACTTGATCCGCGGCCCGCACGACGCGGGCTCACCGGTCGCTGCCGGGCACGTGACCGAGACCTGCTCGCGCTGCCACGAGGCGACCGGGATTCGCGAGACGTACGGCCTGCCGGCCGGGCGGCTATCGTCGTACCGCGACAGCTTTCACGGCCTCGCCGCGCGCGGGGGCTCCCCGGTGGTGGCGAACTGCGCGAGCTGCCACGGCTACCACGACGTGTTGCCGTCGAGCGATCCGCGCTCGAGCGTGTCGCCGGCACGGCTCGGCGAGACCTGTGGCCGCTGCCACGACGGCGCCGACAAGCGGTTCCGGATCGGGCAGGTGCACGTGACGATGGCCACGGCATCGCAGCCGGTGCCGTTCTGGGCGCGGCGCCTTTACCTGTGGCTCATCGCGCTCACGATCGGCTTCATGCTGCTCCACAACGGCGCCGACTTCGTTCGCAAGCTCCGCCGCAGCCTGTCCGTGCAGGCGGGCCGGGTGGCACCGCACGCGCACGCGGTGGGCCGCTGGTTCGAGCGCATGACGATCGCCGAGCGGATCCAGCACTCGCTGCTCGCGGTGTCTTTCTTCACCCTCGTGTACACGGGCTTCGCGCTCAAGTTCCCCGAGGCCTACCCGTTCGCGTGGCTCGCCCGGCTCGAATCCGGCTACGCCTGGCGCAGCATCGTGCACCGGGTCGCGGCGGTGGTCATGGTGACGGTCTCACTCGCGCATGTCGCGTATCTCTTCACGAAACGCGGGCGGACGTTGCTCGCGGGGCTGCTGCCGATGCCGCGCGACGCGTGGGAGATGCTCGAGAACACGGCCCACTTGTTCGGGCTGCGCCGCGCCGCGCCGCGATTCGGAGCATTCGGCTACATCGAGAAGGCCGAGTACTGGGCGCTCATCTGGGGCACGCTCGTGATGACGGCGACCGGGCTCCTCCTGTGGTTCGAAAACCCGGCGCTGCGGGTGCTCCCCAAGTGGGCGCTCGACCTCGCCACCGTGGTTCACTATTACGAGGCCTGGCTCGCGTTTCTCGCCATCGTCGTCTGGCACTTGTACCAGAATATCTTGAATCCAGATATCTATCCCATGAACTGGACCTGGCTCACGGGCCGGATCCCCGGCTGGCAGATGCAGCACGAGCACCCGCGCGAGTACGACCGGCTGCTGGCGGAGGAGATGGCGGCGGCCGGGGCGGTGAGCGCCGAGGGCGAGGGGGCGGTTGACGCGGAGACCGAGCGGACGGCTGACGCTGCTCACCGTGAGCGCCGGGCGGGCGGGAGCGCGGCGGGCGGGCGCCCGGCGGGGGAGTGAGGCCGCGTACCAGGAGGCGCGCGGGTGCCCGGCGGGGGCGGCGGGGGCCGAGGTCGCGTGCGGGGAAGCGCGCGGGCGCCCGGCGGGGGTGACGGGGGACTGAGGTCGCGTGCGGCGAAGCGCGCGGGTGCGTGAGGGTCGGGTTTGCTCGTGCGAACGTCGCCCGCGCGCTTGAAGCCGGTGGGCTGTAACCCATGTCCCCGGTCTGATTTGTTACCAGTGTGCCCGGTCTGAACCATAGAATTACTTTGACAGACTTTCGCGCCCCGCTTCCCGAAGCTCGCCGGCGGTTCCGAGATTGCGCTGCAGACTCCACAGGTCGGGGGCTGGCGACGTGAGTGCGCCGCGAATCGGAAAGTTGTCGTCGCGGGGCTCGTTGCGCGCTGACTGCGCCCGCACGGAGGCCGCGACGGCTCATGATAGAAACAATGCTGCCCCCGCGACTGACCCTAGCCGCGGAGACCCGGTATGAACTCCTACTCGCTGTCGCATGTCTCGAACGAAGCCCTCCTGCGTGACCTCGCCACCAGCGTCAAGCAAGACCGCGCCACCACCGCCACGATGCTGGCCCAGATCGCCGAGGTGGACGAGCGACAGCTCTACCGGGCG
>DATDEX010000119.1:0-10563 GCA_036522895.1 Candidatus Eiseniibacteriota bacterium
CGGCAGGCGGAAGCCGTCGGCGCACGCGAGCCGCGGCGACCAGCCGCCCTCCGCCTGCGCTTCCGCCGCGACGCGAAGCATGGCGAGGCTGACGTCGATCCCGAGCACGGTGCGGCCGGGGCGGCAGAGTCCGGCGAGCGAGGCGCCGCTGCCGGTGCAGAGGTCGAGCACTCGTCGCGCGGTCGCGGGCACCCGCTGCCACATGGCCTCGCGCCAGGTCGCGTCCTGGCCCAGCGTCATGATCCGGTTGAGCAGGTCGTAGCGCCCGGAGACATCGTCGAACATCGACGCCATCTCGCGCGTCGCCTTGGGTTTGAAGCGCTCGTCCGATGGGGGTTGGGAAGTGTTCACGCTTCCCCGGGAAGGGATGGTGCGCCCGACAGGGGTCGAACCTGTAGCCTTCAGCTCCGGAGGCTGACGCTCTATCCAGTTGAGCTACGGGCGCACGAGCGGGGGCGTTTTATAGCACAGCGGTCGGCCCGCGTCACTTGGGCACCTTCGCCTGCCACCACGCGGCCGCCGCCGCCAGGTCGGAGCGCTCGAGCACGTGCCCGCCCTGGGACCAGTGGAGCGTGACCTCGGCGCCCGCGCCGCGCAGCAGTTCGGCCAGCTCCTCGCTCGCGCGCGGGGCCACGACGGGATCGGTCTTCCCCGCCGCGACGAGCACGCGCCGGCCGGAAAGATCCGGTAGCTTTTCCGGCACGAACGGCACCATCGCCCGCAGCAGCACGGCGCCGGCGAGGATCTCGGGCCGGAGCAGCATGACCGCCGCCGCGATGTTGGCGCCGTTGGAAAAACCCAGCGCGACGACCCCGGCGGGATCGAATCGGTAGCGCGCGGCGGACTCGAGCACGAACTCGGCGAGCGCGTGCGAGCGCGCCACGAGGTCGTCGTGATCGAAAACGCCCTCGGCGAGCCGGCGGAAAAAACGCGCCATCCCGTGCTCGAGCACCTGGCCGCGCGGCGAGAGGAGCGCCGCGTTCGGCGCGATGGCGCGGCCGAGCGGCAGCAGGTCGTTCTCGTTGCCGCCGGTGCCGTGGAGCAGCAGCAGCGTGCCGTCGCCCGCGCCCTCGAGCGCGGGCTCGAAGCGATGGATGAAACGCTCGCTCATCGTGAGGACTCCGTCACCGGCCCGTCACGCGCAGCACCTCGGCCACGTCCTTGTCGCCACGGCCCGAGAGGTTGACGAGCACGAGGGCGTCGCGGCCGAGCGCATGGCCTTCGCGCAGCACCCAGGCGAGCGCGTGCGCCGACTCGAGCGCGGGCAGGATCCCCTCGAGCCGCGCGAGCGCCTCGAACGCCTCGAGCGCCTCCGCGTCGGTGACGTTGTCGTACCGAGCGAGCCCCTCGTCGTGGAGCCACGCGTGCTCCGGGCCGAGCGCGGGATAGTCGAGACCGGCCGAGACCGAGTGGGTCTCGCGGATCATCCCGCGCGCGTCCTGCAACACGAGCGTGCGCGTGCCGTGCAGCACGCCGACGCTGTGCTCGGGGATGCGCGCCGCGTGCCGGCCGGAGGCGAGGCCATCCCCGCCCGCCTCGACGCCGACCTTCCGCACGGCCGCGTCGCCCAGGAACGCGTGGAAGAGCCCGATCGCGTTGCTGCCGCCGCCCACGCACGCCACGAGCAGGTCGGGGAGCCGGCCGGCGGCGGCGAGGACCTGCTCGCGCGCCTCGAGGCCGATGACGCGGTGGAAGTCGCGCACCATGCGCGGGAAGGGATGCGGGCCGAGCACCGAGCCGAGCACGTAATGCGTGTCGCGCACGCGCGTGACCCAGTCGCGGAGCGACTCGTTGATGGCGTCCTTGAGCGTGCGGCTGCCGGAGTCCACCTCGCTCACCGTGGCGCCCAGGAGCTTCATGCGCTCAACGTTCAGCTTCTGCCGGCGCGCGTCCTCGGTGCCCATGTAGACCACGCATTCGAGCCCGAAGCGCGCGGCGGCGGCGGCGGTGGCGACCCCGTGCTGGCCGGCGCCGGTCTCCGCGATGACGCGCGGCTTCCCCATACGGCGCGTGAGCAGGCACTGCCCGATCGTGTTGTTGATCTTGTGTGCGCCGGTGTGGAGCAGGTCCTCGCGCTTCAAGAGCACGCGGCACCCGGCTTTCTCGGAGAAGCGCCTGGCCTCGAAGAGCGGCGTCGGCCGGCCCGCGAAATCGCGGAGCGTGGCCGCCAGCTCGTCGCGGAACGCGGGGTCGGCCTGCGCGCGCTCGTACTCGCGCTCGAGCTCGTCGAGCGCGACCATGAGCGTCTCGGGCACGAACCGGCCGCCGTAGGGCCCGAAGTGCCCGGTCGCGTCGGGGACGACCGCCGGCTTGCTCATCGCACCGTCCCGGACGTGGCGGCGGCATGGCGCGCGGCCTCGACGAAACGGCGCACCCGCTCGGGGTCCTTCCGCCCGGGGCTCGCCTCGAGCCCCGAGGAGGCGTCGACGCCGAACGGCGCGAGCGCCCGGATCGCGTCGGCCACGTTGTCGGCGCTCAGGCCCCCCGCGAGAAGGACGTCCCGCCGCGCGGCGAGCGGACGCGCGACCGCCCACGGCCACACCCTGCCGGTTCCACCCGGGCGGCCCGCGACCGATGTGTCGAGCATGAGGAGGTGCCGCGGGTCGGGCTCTTCGCCTTCGAGCTCGCCCTCCGGGCTCACCCCTACGGTGAACGTGCACGGGAGCGGAAAGTCCTCGGGCCACGCGCGTGGCGAGACGCGGGAGAGCTGGACGCGCTGGGCGTGCGCGCGGCGCGCGAGGTCGAGCGCCTGCTCCGGCGAGACACCGACCATGACCGCGACCGGCACGCCCCCCGCGAGCCCGTCCGCGATGCGCGCGGCGTGCTCGGGCTCGATAAGGCGCGGACTTTCGCCGTGGACGATGAAGCCCAGCCAGTCCGCGCCGCAGGCGAGCGCCCACGCCGCGTCCTCCTGCCGGGTGAGCCCGCACACTTTCACCACCAGGCGCCGGGTCATGGCGCGCTTTCGCTCATGTGACGCCTCATGCCCCACCCCGCGCGGCGGCGGCGAGCGTGGCGAGCGTGGCGGCCGGGTCGGCGCTGGTGGCGAAGACTTCGCCCATGAGCACGGCGTCGCAGCGGGTCTCGCGGAGCTTCGCGAGCTCCTCGGGTCGGGAAATGCCGCTCTCCGCGACCGCGGTGACCATGGCCGGGACGAGCGGCAGCAGCCGCGCCGCCAGCGACAGGTCGAGCTCGAACGTGTGCAGGTCGCGATGGTTGATGCCCACGAGCGTGGCCCCGGCGCGGAGCGCGACGTTCAGCTCTTCGAGCGAGTGCACCTCGACCAGCGGGTCGAGCCCCAGGACCTTGGACTCCCCGACCAGCCGCTGCATCTCGGTCCCCGAGAGCAGCGCGCCGAGCAGGAGCACACCGTCCGCCCCGCGAACGGCCGCGTCGAGCAGTTGGTAGGAGTCGATCACGAAGTCCTTGAGCAGCAGCGGCAGCGCGACGTGCGGCCGCACCGCGTCCATCCAGCGGAGGTCGCCCTGGAAGTGATCGGGCTCGGTGACGAGCGAGATCGCGGCGGCGCCGCCGGCCGCGAACACGCGCGCGAGTGCGACCGGATCCAGCGATTCGTTGAGCATCCCCTTGGAGGGTGATGCGCGCTTCACCTCGCACAGGAGCTTGAGCGGGCCCGCCGGTCCGCCGCGGCGAAGCGCGCGCTCGAGCCGTCCGCCCTCGCGCCGGGCCCCGAGCCGCGCGCGCAGCACGTGCGGCGGGGTGGCGAGCTTCATCTCGGCCACGCGCCGGCGGCGGTCGTCGAGGATGCGAGACAGGAACCCGGCGGCGCGGCTCATGGTGCGAGCCTCATGACCGGGGCCGCGACCGTCTCGGGCGCGGGGCGCGGGCGGACGACGACCGTGCCCGCCATGAGGTCGTGCAAGGTCTGGCGGCGGGGGGTGAAGAGTTGGACGAGATAGCCGATCCCGAACGTGAGAATGCTCAGCAACTGCGCGAAGTAGCGCCCGGCCGAGCGCGCGAACGTGATGCGGCCCCCCTTGAGATCGGTCACGTGCAGGTCCATGACCTGCATTCCGAGTGTGCCGCGGGCGGAGGAGCAGAGGAAGAGCGTCGCATAGATCCCGTCGAGCGCGAACTCGAACAGCGCGGCCACCCAGGAGGCCGGCGTGTCCGGATCGAACATGCCCGCGGCGGAGAGCCCGAGCAGCACGCGCACGGTGGCGGCCGGGAAGAACAGGATCATCGAGTCGAGCACCGCGGCCGCGAATCGGCGCCAGAAGCCGCCGTAGGTGACGAGCGCCACGACCGGGGCGAGCGGCCGCTCGTGCACGGTGGACTTCGGCAAATTGTCGACCTGGAGCACGAGCCCGCACAACGGGCAGAGGGCCGTGTCGTCCGGGGCCCAGGTGCCGCAGCGCGAGCAGAACACCGTCAGCCCCGGAACGACGCGAGCTCGTCGAGCTTGCGCGCCGCCTCGCCACGATCGAGGGCGCGCTGCGCGCGCTCGACGCCCGCCGCGAGGTCGTCCGCGACGCCGGCCACCACGAGCGCCGCCGCGGCGTTCAACAACACGATGTCGCGCGCCGCACCCTTCGCTCCGGACAGCACGGAGCGGACACGCGTCGCGTTCTCCTGGGCGCTCCCCCCGCTCACCGCCTCGCGATCCGTGTTCGCCAGCCCCAGATCGGCCGGGTCGATCGTGTACTCGCGGATCCGGCCGGCGTGCAGCTCGGCCACGTGGTTCTTGCCGAACACCGTCAGCTCGTCCATTCCGTCCTCGCCGTGCACGATCATGGCGCGCTCGCTGCCGAGCTGGCGGAGGACCTCGGCCAGTGTGGTGACGAACGTATCCGCGTAGACCCCGAGCAGCTGGCGGCTCGCGCCGGCCGGGTTCGTGAGCGGCCCGAGCAGGTTGAACACCGTGCGCACGCCCATCTCGCGGCGCGCCCCGGCGGCGTTGCGCATCGCGCTGTGGTAGTTGGGCGCGAACAGAAACGTGATCCCCAGATTGTCGAGCGAGCGGCCGGCGGCCTCGGGCGTGAGGTCGAGTCGCACGCCGAGTGCTTCGAGCACGTCGGCGCTGCCGGTTCGGCTCGTGACCGCGCGGTTCCCGTGCTTGGCGACCGCGACGCCGCACGACGCGGTGACGATCGCGACCGTGGTCGAGATGTTGAACTTGGAGCCACCGCTGTCCCCGCCCCCGGTGCCGCAGGTGTCGAGCAGCGGCGAGCGCCGGGTGCGCAGCGGGGGGACGCGCAGGCGCATGGCCTCGGCCATGCCGGCGATCTCGTCCGCCGTCTCGCCCTTCATGCGGAGCGCGATCGCGAGCGCCGCGATCTGGGCGGCGGTGGCCTCGCCGGCGAGGATCTGCTCCATGCTGGCCCTCGCCAGCTCGCGCGACAGGTTCGCGCGCCCGACGGCGCGGGCGATGGCGGAGACGATCACGTCCGCGCACTCCCCTGGTGACGGCACAGCGTGAGAAAGTTCTCGATCAGCTTGAGCCCGGGCAGCGTGAGGATCGACTCGGGGTGGAACTGCACGCCCCAGGTCTCGTGCTGCTTGTGCTTGATGCCCATGAGCTCGTTCTCCGGCGTCCAGGCCATGACCTCGAAGACGTCGGGGAGCGTCTCGCGCTCGACGATGAGCGAGTGATAGCGCGTGGCCTCGAACGGGTTGTCGAGCCCGGCGAAGAGCCCGCGGCCGCGATGCAGGATCGGGCTCGTCTTGCCGTGCATGAGCCGTGGCGCGCGCACGACCTTCCCACCGTACACTTCACCCAGAGCCTGGTGACCGAGGCAGACGCCCAGAATCGGCACGGTGCCCGCGAGCGCGCGAATGGCGTCCTCGGTGACGCCGGCGTCCCTCGGCTCGCCCGGCCCGGGCGAGATGAGCAGCCCGTCGGGCGCCAGGGCCACGAGCTCTTTGACCGTGATCGCGTCGTTCCTGCGGACGTGCACCTCGGCGCCCAGGGTGCCGAGGTATTGCACCAGGTTGTACGTAAAAGAATCGTAATTATCTATGACCGCGATCACCGCGCCCCCCGCTCGGCGCGCTGCACCGCCAGCCACAGCGCGCGGCCCTTGTTCATGGTCTCGTCCCACTCGCCCTGCGGGTCCGAGTCGGCGACGATCCCCGCCCCCACGCCCCAGTAGGCGCGACCGTTCGCGTAGACGAGCGTGCGGATCGTGATCGCGAGGTCGAGGTTGCCGTGGTAGTCGAAATGCCCGATCGCGCCGGCGTAGATGCCGCGCCGCACCGGCTCCAGGGCGTCGATGATCTCCATCGCGCGGACCTTGGGGGCCCCCGACACCGTGCCGGCCGGAAACGTCGCCCGCACCGCGTCGAGCGGCGCGAGCTCGCCCTTGACGCGGCCGCGCACGTTGGACACCAGGTGCATGACCTGCGAGTAGCGCTCGACGCTCATGTACTCGTTGGTCTCGACGGTGCCGAACTCGGCGACGCGCCCGACGTCGTTCCGGCCCAGGTCCACGAGCATGACGTGCTCGGCGCGCTCTTTCTCGTTCGCGCGCAACTCCTCCTCCAGGGCGCGGTCTTCGTCCGCGCCTCGTCCCCGCGGTCTCGTTCCCGCGATGGGCCGGACTTCGATCAGGCTGTCCGTGCGGCGCACGAGCACCTCGGGGGAGCTGCCGACGATGGCGAACTCGCCGAGCCGCAGGAAGTACATGTACGGCGAGGGGTTCGTGACCCGGAGCGCGCGGTAGCCCTCGAACGGCGGCTGCGAGACGTCCGCGCTCATCCGGTGCGCGAGCACGACCTGGAAGATGTCCCCGGCCCGGATGTGCTCTTTCGCCGTTTCGACCGCCTGCATGAACTGCTCCCGCGAGACCGTCGACTTGGGCTCGCTCGCCTCGCCCCACGAGGGCGGCTCGATCCACGCCAGGGGTTTCCGCAGCCGTTCGACCTCGGCATTGAGCCGCGCGACCGCCGCGTCGTAGGACTGGTCCGGATCCTCGCCGCCGCGCGCGTGGGTGACCACCTTCATCGTGTGCGTGAGATTGTCGAACACGCTCACGACGTCGCCGAACAGAAATACTGCGTCCGGTAAATGCAGCTCGTCCTTCGCGCGCTCGGGCAGCCGCTCGAACCAGCGCACCGCGTCGTAGGAGAGATAACCCACCGCGCCACCGCAGAAGCGCGGCAGCCCGGGCAGCGGCACGGCCTGGTGCGCCTTGAGGAGCCGCGCGAGCTCCTCCACGGGCGAGCCCGCGAGCGCCCGGACCTTCCCGCCCTCGTGCAGCTCGCACTTGCCGCCGCGGGCGATGAACACGAACGAGGGCCGGCTGCCGAGGATGGAGTAGCGCCCCCACTTCTCCCCGCCCTCGACGCTCTCGAGCAGGAACCCGTACGGGCCGTCGTCGATCTTCCGGAACGCCGAGACGGGCGTGTCGTGGTCCGCGAACACCTCGCGGTAGACCGGGACGAGCTTGCCGGTCTTGGCGAGGGCGTGGAATTCGGCGCGGGTCGGGACGAGCATCGGGAGAGGTGCCACGCCTCCGGCGTGGTGCAGCGACTGGTTCACGGCATGCTCGTGGGCCGCTGCTCGGGGGTCGAGTCCGTGCGGCTCACGCCTTCGCGGCCGGCGCGGCGAGCAGCTCGCGCGCCTGCCGGCGAGTCGTCTCCGTGACCCGCCCGCCCGCGAGCATACGCGCCAGTTCCTCGACGCGCTCGTTCCGCTCGAGCGCCGAGACGCGGACGGTGGTCCGGCCGCCGGCGACGTGCTTCGACACCGCCAGGTGGTGGCCGGCCAGGGCCGCGATCAGGGGCAGGTGGGTGACGCAGACGACCTGGCGGTGCTCCGCCAGGCTCCGGAGCCGCTCCCCGACCGCCTGTGCGACCGCACCACCGATGCCGGAATCTACTTCGTCAAACACCAGAAGGTCAACGCGGTCACGGGTTTGCAGCGCGCACTTGAGCGCGAGCATGACCCGGGAGAGCTCGCCCCCGGAGGCGATCTTCGCGAGCGGGCGGGCCGGCTCGCCGGGGTTGGCGGTGAAGACGAGCGTCACCTCGTCGAGCCCGTCGCGCGTGGGCCGGCCGTGCAGCACCGGCGCGACCTCGAATGCCACCCGCGCGTGCGGGAAGCCGAGCGGCTTGAGCTCGTGGGTGAGCGCGCCGCTCCACTCCTTCGCGGCCGCCTGCCGCTTCCGGCCGAGCGACTTTCCGGCGGCGAGGCACGCCGCCTCCGCCCGGACCACGCGTTCCTCCGCGCGCGCGAGCGCGCCCTCCGCGTCGTCGCCCTGGGCGAGCCCGGCGGCGAGCTCCTCGCGCCACGCGAGCAGATCGGGGAGCGGGCGGCGGTACTTGCGCGTGAGCCGCGCGTAGAGCTCGCGCCGAGCCTGGACGGCTTCGAGGCGGTCGGGATCGGCTTCCAGGGAATCGAGGTAGTCGGCGAGCGTGCGCGCCGCCTCCTGTGCGGCGATGTTCGCTTCCGCGAGCTGCGCGAGCGCGTTGGCGAGCGACGGATCGAGCGTGACGGCCTGTTCGATCGCGTGTCGCGCCGCGCCGAGCGAGTCGACTGCCGCGCCGTCGCCTTCGGAGAGACGCGCCGAGGCGAGCGTGGCCAGCTCGCGCAGCCGGTCGGCGTGCGCGAGCCGGGCGGCCTCGGCCTTGAGCTCGTCCTCCTCCCCCTCCCGGAGTTTCGCCTCGTCGAGCTCCGCTGCCGCGGCGAAGAGGTAGTCGCGGCGCTCGGCGAACGTGGCGAGCGATTCGCGGAGCCGCGCGAGCTCGCCCTCGGCTTCCCGCAGGGCCGCGAGCGTGTCCGCGAACTTCGCGCGCTCGGGCTCGAGCCCGGCCAGGCGGTCGAGCGTGGCGAGCGCGGCACCGTCGCGGAGCAGGCTCTGGTGCTCGTGCTGGCCGTGCAGGTCCAGGAGCTGCTCGCCCAGGCGTTTCAGGTTCGCGAGCGTGACGCTCGACTGGTTGACCGCGGCGCGGCTCCTGCCCTCGACCGAAACCTCGCGGCGCACGATGAGCGACTCGCCGTCGAACGGGAGGCCCCACTCGTCCAGGAGCTCGGCGACCCGCTGTGCCGCATCGCCGCCGAGGCGGAACTCGGCCTCGACGACGCAGGACTTCGCCCCCTCGCGCACGATGTCGGCGTCGGCGCGGCCGCCGACGAGCAGGGCGAGCGCCTCCACGGTGAGCGACTTGCCCGCGCCGGTCTCGCCGGTGACGGCGGAGAGCCCGCGGCCGAACGCGATCTCGGCGCGATCCACCAATGCGAGGTCGCGGATGACGAGGCGTTCGAGCATGGGGTCCTTCCCAGGGGGCGAGCAGGGGTGACCGCTGCGCCGCCGGTTCGGCCCCGGGAATCGCAGCGTGAACGCGCGTACGGGACGCTAGCGCGAGGGCGACCGGGAGTCCAGCGGTCTCGTGTTTTCCGGGGTGAAATCCGGGGTCACTCGGGTCGCCGATCGGGTCGCCAGCTCTCGAGCCCATCCCAGCGTCCAGCGAGCCGAGGTCTCGCGGGCTTCGGTTGCGGGCGCTGCAGATTGCGGTGAATTGCAGCGGCCGGAAGAATTCATTTGACGCATCCCCCGGGTCTCGCCATCGCGACTCGCGGCTGCTTCCGGAACCCGGCGCCAACGCACGACTCTTCGGCGCTCACGGCGTCTCGCGGCGGAGTTTCAGAAAGTTCTTGTCCCGACGTTCGCCGTGCGTCCACGACGCATGCACGAAGGCCGTGAACGCTCGTGGTAGAAACAATGCTGCCCCCGCGACTGTCCCCAGCCGCGGAGTCTTGTCATGAACTCGTACTTGCTGTCGCATGTCTCGAACGACGCCCTCCTGCGCGACCTCGCCACAAGCGTCAAACAAGACCGCGCCACCACCGCCACGATGCTGGCCCAGATCGCCGAGGTGGACCATCGCCAGCTCTACCGGGCGGCGGCATTTGAGTCGATGTACTTGTACTGCTTGCATGAGCTGCGCATGTCCGAGGACGTGGCCTACATGCGCATCCGGGCGGCGCGGGCGGCAAGGAAGTTCCCGGCCCTCTTTGCGGCGGTGGCGGACGGCAGGCTGCACCTGACCGCCGTGCTCCTGTTGGCGCCGCACCTGACGACCCAGACGGCCGACGCGCTGATCGCCGAGGCCTCGCACAAGACCAAGGCCAAGATCGAGCTCCTGCTCGCTCGTCACTTCCCAAAGCCGGATCTGCCGGCCGTCATGCGACCTGTCGCGACCGCGGTTGTCGCGACTCTGGCGTCCGCCGAACACGCCGCACCTCCCACGATGCAACTGGGTCTAGACCCAGTTGTCCCATCGCATGCGCCAGATCAGGCCGTCCCGATGGAGCCACTTGCGACGGCTACTGCCGCTCCAGCTCGTGGGAAGCTGTCCCCGCTCTCGCCCGGTCGGTTCGCTCTGCAAGCCACGGTCGACCAGGAAACGCATGACGCGCTATGCCAGGCGCAGGAGCTGCTCGGTCACTCGGTGCCCTCGGGCGATCTCGCGACGGTGCTCAAGAACGCCGCGCTCGCATACGTGGAGCTGCTCGAAAAGAAGAAGTTCGCGAAATGCCGCCGGCCGCGACCGCAGCGAGGCAGCGCGAAGGGCCGGCACATTCCGGCCGAGGTCAAGCGC
>DATDEX010000120.1:0-3011 GCA_036522895.1 Candidatus Eiseniibacteriota bacterium
CGACGCACGCGAAGGCCGCGGGGCACCCGCCCGAGCGTGCCAACTCGAAGGCCGCCCCGGGCGGCCGTGGCCGGCGCGGGGTCCCCGCGCCGCCCGAGCCGGAGGTGAACGAGGCCGAGCTCGAGGCGAGCCTCGGAGAAAAGGCGAACGGCAAGAACCTGGTGATCGTCGAGTCGCCGACCAAGTCCAAGACGCTCACCAAGTTCCTCGGCAAGGATTTCATGGTGCTGGCCTCGAACGGCCACGTCATGGACCTGCCGAAGAGCAAGCTCGGCGTGGACATCGACAACGAGTTCGAGCCCGAGTACGAGCCCATCCGCGGCAAGAACGCGGCGCTCGCCAAGATCCGGGTGGCCGCCCGCCGCGCCGCCACGATCTACCTGGCGCCCGACCCCGACCGCGAGGGCGAGGCGATCGCCTGGCACCTGGCGCTCCAGTTGAAGGGCGTCAAGCGGCCGCTGCGCCGGCTCACGTTCAACGAGATCACGCAGCGCGCGGTCACCGAGGCGCTCGCCCACCCGCGCGACCTCGACATGAACCTCGTGAACGCGCAGCAGGCCCGCCGCGTGCTGGACCGGCTCGTGGGCTACAAGGTGAGCCCGTTCGTGTGGACCACGGTCAAGTACGGGCTCTCGGCCGGGCGCGTGCAGAGCGTGGCGCTCCGACTGATCTGCGACCGCGAATCGCTGATCCGCGCGTTCGTGCCCGAGGAGTACTGGACGATCGAGGTGGACTACGCGACGCCCGGCGGGGAGCGCTTCACCGCCCGGCTCGTGCGCGTGGACGACGACAAGCTCGACAGCGGCCAGCTCCGCGGCGACGCCGCCGGCGTGCAGGCGGCCGCCCTGGCGGAGGAGCTGCGCGGGGCGAGCGCCCGCATCGCCAGCATCGAGGTCAAGCCCAAGAAGAAGGCCGCCGTGCCGCCGTTCATCACGAGCACGCTCCAGCAGGCCGCGAGCAACCGTCACGGCTTCACGAGCCAGCGCACCATGCAGGTGGCGCAGCGTCTCTACGAGGGCATCGAGCTCAAGGGCCAGGGGAGCGTCGGCCTCATCACGTACATGCGTACCGACGCGCCGCGACTCTCCAACGAGGCGCTGGCCGAGATCCGCGGCTGGCTGGCGAAGGAGTACGGGGACGCGTTCGTGCCCGAGAAGCCGAACTTCTACAAGAGCAAGAAGGGCGCGCAGGAGGCGCACGAGGCGATCCGGCCCACCGCGATCGAGCGGACGCCGCAGTCGCTCCGCCCGTTCCTCTCCGAGGAGCAGTTCAAGCTCTACGACCTGATCTGGAAGCGCGCCGTGGCGTCACAGGCGACCCCGGCCGAGTTCGACCAGACCGCGGTCGACATCGAGGCGGGCCGGCTCGGGCTCCGCGCCTCGGGCAGCGTGCTCCGCTTCCCGGGCTGGCTCAAGGTGTACGGCCGCGACGAGGACGACGAGGCCGAGGAGGGCCGCCTGCCCGAGCTCGAGCAGGGCTGGCCGCTCACCGTGGCACGCGAGCCGCTCGTCACGTCCGAAGACGACACACCGGCCGAACCCGTGCGCCCGGAGCAGCACTTCACGCAGCCGCCGCCGCGCTACACGGACGCGTCGCTCGTCAAGGCACTCGAGGACGAGAACATCGGGCGCCCGAGCACCTACGCGACCATCGTCTCGACGATCACGAAGCGCGACTACATCGAGCGCGAGGGACGGTCCCTCAAGCCCACGGACCTCGGCATGCTCGTCACGCGGCTCCTCGTCGACCACTTTCCCGACGTGTTCAACATCGAGTTCACCGCGGGCATGGAGGAGGAGCTCGACGAGATCGAGGAGGGCAAGCGCGAGTGGCAGCACGTCGTACGCGACCTGTGGACGCCGCTCTCGCGCGATCTCGAGGCGGTGAAGAAGCGGGCCGGCGAGATCAAGAAGAACCTCCAGGAAAAGACGGACATCCTCTGTCCGTCGTGCGGCAAGCACAATCTCGTGAAAAAGTTCGGCAGGAACGGCGCGTTCCTCGCCTGCCCGGGCTACCCCGAGTGCAAGTACACGCAGCCGCTCGACCAGGCCGAGCTGCCGGTGCCCGTGGAGGGCACGTGCGAGCTCTGCGGCGCCGGGCTCGTGGCGCGGCAGGGCCCGTACGGTCGCTACATCCATTGCATCCGCCGGCCCGAGTGCAAGTTCACCAAGCCGTTCACGCTCGGCGTGCCCTGCCCGAAGTGCGGCCTCGGCGAGCTCGCGGAAAAGCGGAGCCGGAAGGGCAAGATCTTCTACTCCTGCACCCGCTGGCCCGACTGCGATTACGCGCTCTGGGACAAGCCGGTGGCGCATCCGTGCCCGAATGGCGATTCGCCGCTCATGGTGGAGAAGACCACCAAGTCGGGCACGGCCCTCGTGTGTCCGAAATGCCGCGCGAGGGTCGCCGCCGAGCCGACCCGTGCGTGAAGCGCTGGAATCCTTCCTCTCCGAGCTGAAGGGCGCTCGCCGCTTCTCGCGGCACACGCTCGCCGCCTACCGCGGGGACGTGACGCGCGTGCTCGACATGGCCGCGGGCGAGGGCAAGCCCGTGCGCCCCGGGGAGTGGGACCAGGCGCTCCTCGAGCGCGCGCTCCGCGAGCTCTTCCGCACCGGGCACAAGGCCTCGAGCACGGCACGCGCGCTCGCGGCGTGGCGGAGCTTCGGCCGCTTCTGCGTGCGCCGCGGACTCTTCGCCACCGACCCCGCCCGCGCGCTGGCGTTCCCGCGCCTGCCCCGGCGGCTCCCGCGCACGCTGCCGCGGGAGGAGCTGAACGACGCGCTCGACCGGCTGGCGAGCGCCGCCGACCCGGCCGCCGCGCGCGACCTGGCGCTCCTCGAGATGACCTATTCCGCGGGCCTCCGGCTCTCGGAGTTGGTCGGGCTCCACCGGGGCGACCTGGACCGCGGCTCGCGGCTCCTGCGCGTGCGCGGCAAGGGACGCAAGGAGCGCGTGACCCCGGTGGGGGAGCGGGCGCTCGCGGCGGTGCTCGCGGCGCAGCCGGCCCCACGCGG
>DATDEX010000121.1:0-2998 GCA_036522895.1 Candidatus Eiseniibacteriota bacterium
AGCCAGGCTCCCGCCTCCGGTCCCGCGGCGGAGCCGGCGCCGGCCGTGGCGGCCGCCCCTGCCCCGGAGCCCGCCAGCCGGCTCAAGGCGATCGTCTCGCCCATGGTGGGCACGTTCTATCGTTCGCCCGCCCCGGACGCCGATCCGTTCGTCGAGGTCGGCGACGTCGTCGAAGTGGGCCAGACGGTGTGCATCATCGAGGCCATGAAGCTCATGAACGAAATCGAGGCCGAGACCAAGGGCCGCGTCGCGCAGGTGCTGGTGGAAAACGCGCAGCCGGTGGAATTCGGGCAAAAGTTGTTCCTGGTGGAGCCGATCTGACACGGAAGTCGGACGAGGTGCGAGCGAGCGGGCCGGACCCGCGCGCGAGTGCCCGCCACGTGAGGACCACATGAACATCCGCAGCGTGCTCGAAAAGATGATCGCGGCTCGCGCGAGCGACCTGCACCTCAAGGCCGGAACTCCGCCGGTCGTGCGCGTCGACGGCGTGCTCTACACACTCGACGAACCCGCCCCGACCTCGCAGGAGCTGCGCGAGGTCTACCAGCAGATGCTCAACGAGGAGCAGCGCGCTCACTTCACCACGCACCACGAGATCGACTTCGCGTTCGGCGTCTCGGGGCTGGCCCGCTTCCGCGCCAACATCTTCATGCAGCGCGGCACGCCCGCGCTCGCGCTCCGCCATGTCCCGGTCGAGGTGCCGACGCTCGAGGATCTCGGGCTCCCGCCGGTCATTCGCGACCTGGCGTTCTCGCCGCGCGGGCTCATCCTCGTGACGGGCCGGACCGGCTCGGGCAAGTCCACGACGCTCGCGGCGATGATCGACACGATCAACCGCACCACGACGCGCAACGTCATCACGGTCGAGGACCCGATCGAGTTCCTCCACCGCGACCGGCTGTCGTTCATCCACCAGCGCGAGGTCGGGCTCGACACCGCGTCGTTCCAGGACGGCCTGCGCTACGTGCTGCGCCAGGACCCCGACATCATCCTGGTGGGCGAGATCCGCAATCTCGAGACCATGTCCACCGCGCTCATGGCGGCCGACACGGGGCATGTCGTCATGAGCACGCTCCACACGACGGACGTCGTGCAGAGCATCCAGCGCATCGTCTCGTTCTACCCGCCGCACCAGCACGACGAGGTGCGCATGGCGCTCTCGGCGAACCTGCGCGCGGTCGTGTCCCAGCGCCTGATCCCGCGCCGCGACGGCGCCGGGCGCATCCCCGCGGTCGAGGTCATGCTCAGCACGCCCACGGTGCGCGAGTACATTCTCGACGCCGAGAAGGTGTCGATGATGCACCAGCTGATCGGCGAGGGCGTCACCCAGTACGGCATGCAGACGTTCGATCAGTCGGTGCTGGCGCTCCTGCGCGAGGGGCTCATCACGGAAGAAGAGGCGCTCCGGAACTGCAACAACCCGAACGAGCTGGCGCTCAAGCTCAAGGGGATCGCCGCGACCTCGGACCGCACCTGGCAGCCCGTCGAGGCCGCCGACCGCGAGCCGGACTCCACGGCCCCGGGCCCGGGCGCGGCGCAGAGTCCCATGGGCTCGACCGGCGGCGCCGCGAAGCAGCCGGACTGGATGTCCCGCGAGTAGCGGGCCGCATCCATGTTCAAGAAGGTCCTGATCGCCAACCGCGGCGAGATCGCCCTGCGTGTGATCCGCGCCTGCCGCGAGCTCGACGTGGCGACCGTGGCCGTGTTCAGCGAGGCCGACCGCGACAGCCTGCACGTCCGGCTCGCGGACGAATCGGTGTGCATCGGTCCGCCCGCGCCGGCGCAGTCGTACAACTACATCGCCCGGCTCATCTCGGCGGCCGAGGTCACCGGCGCGGACGCGATCCACCCGGGCTACGGTTTCCTGTCCGAGAACGCGCACTTCGTCGAGGTGTGCGAGTCGTGCGGGTTCACGTTCATCGGCCCGAGCCCGGAGATGATCCGGCGGATGGGCGACAAGGCCGAGGCCAAGCGCACCATGAAGGCCGCGGGCCTCCCCATGGTTCCCGGGAGCGAAGGCATCCTCGCCGACGTCGACGAGGCGACCGCGGTCGCGCGCGAGATCGGGTTTCCGGTCATCGTCAAAGCGGCCGCGGGCGGGGGCGGGCGCGGCATGCGGATCGCGAACGACGAGAAGACGCTCCGCCAGGGCTTCGGGATCGCCCAGGCCGAGGCGGGCGCGGCGTTCAGCAACAGCGCGGTCTACCTGGAGAAGTACATCGTCAAGCCGCGCCACATCGAGATCCAGCTCTTCGGCGACGGCAAGGGCAGCGTCGTCCACCTGGGCGAGCGCGAGTGCTCCGTGCAGCGGAACCACCAGAAGTTGATCGAGGAGGCGCCGAGCGCCGTCCTGACCCCGGCGCAGCGCGTGGAGATGGGCGAGCTGGCCGTGCGCGGCGCGGCGACGATCGGCTACCGGAACGCGGGCACGATGGAGTTCCTCTACGACGAGGACGGCTCGTTCTACTTCATGGAGATGAACACGCGCATCCAGGTCGAGCACCCCGTGACCGAGGAGGTCACCGGCATCGACCTCGTGAAGGAGCAGATCCTCGTGGCGGCGGGCGAGCCGATGACGTTCCGCCAGGAGGACGTTCTGTGGACCGGGCACGCGATCGAGTGCCGGATCAACGCCGAGGACTTCGAGCACGGCTTTCGCCCGAGCCCGGGCCGGGTGACGTACTGGTACAAGCCCGGCGGGCCGGGCCTGCGCGTGGACAGCCACGTGTACGCCGGCTACGTGATCCCGCCCTACTACGATTCGATGATCGGCAAGCTGATCGCGCACGGGAAGGACCGGGCCGAGGCGATCCGCCGCATGGAGATCGCGCTCGAGGAGATGATCGTGGAGGGCATCAAGACCACGATCCCGTTTCACCGCCTGGCGCTCGCGAGCGAGAAGTTCCGCGCCGGCGACCTGAGCACGCGCTTCGTGGAGGAGCTGCTCAGGGACCACCGGGCGCCGGCCGCGGCCGGCGCCCGGTGGTCCCTGAGCAGC
>DATDEX010000122.1:0-16670 GCA_036522895.1 Candidatus Eiseniibacteriota bacterium
CACCAGGTCCCAGATCGCGCGCCGGGCCTGCGGGTCGAGTCCCGTGGTGAGCTCGTCGAGGAACACGACCTCGGGGTCGTTGATGAGCGCGAGCGCGATGAAGAGTCGCTGCTTCTGGCCGCCCGAGAGGCTCATGAACGAGGCCTGGCGCTTTTCGGTGAGCCCGAGCTGCTCGAGCAGGGCTCGACCGTCGACCGTGCGCGGGTAGAGCGACGCCCAGAGATCGACCGCTTCCCAGACCCGGATCCGCTTCTGCAACTGCGCCTGCTGGAGCTGGACGCCGATGCGCTGCTGCAGGGCGTTGGCGTCACGGGTGGGATCGAGGCCGAGCACCGTGGTCCGCCCCGCGTCGGCCCGGCGGACGCCCTCGACGCACTCCATGGTCGTGGTCTTGCCGGCGCCGTTGGGCCCGATCAATCCAAAAATCTCGCCCTCGAACACCTCGAACGAGACGTCGTCGACCGCCGCGGTGGACCCGTAAAGTTTGCGCAGGTGGGCCACCTCGATCACCCGCGTTCGCGCCGCGTGTGTGGAAGATACCGGCGAGGGGGCCGCGGTGGGCGCCGGCGATTGCTCGAGAGGGGGCATGAGCGCGGACCTTAACCTCTCTCCGGGGTGTGTCGTCGTGGGACTTACGCGGGGCGGCTCTCGAGAATCCGTTCCAGCTGGATTCGATGGCGCATGGGGTGGACCACCGCATGCTCGAGCAGGTTCTCCACGCTCATGAGGTCCCCCCAGCGGGCGCGGTGGACTTGGGGCTCGAGCTCCTGTTCGGTGATCTCCGCCATGTGCCGCCGATACCCGGCGAGCACGTCGTCGGCGAACTCCGCGAGGCGGGCGACGACGTCGTGGGGATCCTGGCTGCCGTCCACGTCGCTCACCGGCCGGCCGACCCATTCGCCGATCCGGCTCAGGTACCCGCGCGCCGCCATGAGCACGTGGCCCGCGAGCCGCTCGCGGTTCTCGTAGTGCTCGTCCCCGTGGGCTTCGGGCAGCGGCAGGTTGGCGGCCACGAAGCGTTTCCAGACCGCGAGGAACGCGCGCAACTCCCGCTCGTGGAGCTCCACCAGGCTGCGCACCGCACGGCTGCGGAACTCCACTATCGCCCCTTTCGACTCTTGGGCGGCAGCGTCCTTGCGAACGCGACGGCCCGATGGACCCACGTCGTCAGCTCGCGCTTGGTCTTCAATCCCTCGGGTGCGACGGTGATCCACCCGGCCATCGAGCGCCCGCCCATCTTCATGAGCGACACGTGGGGTCGTGACACGGCCACGTCGGTGTCAGCCGGGTCGATACGCGCCAGCAGACCGCCCCTGCGCGACGCGCTGACGCACATGTTGCCGTTCAACAGGAAGGCAAGCCCGCCGAACATCTTCTTCTCCGAGACGGCATTCTCTCCGGCCAGCAATGCGCGAATGCGGTCCGCGAGCTTTTCGTCGTATGGCATGGTGCGCGGAGCATATCACCCCTCCCGAGCCGCCTGTGGCGGGCGGCACATTCCTCCGCGCCCCCGCGCCGATTTCCGATAGACTCGAGCGATCCTTGCCGCTTCTCTCCACGTTCCGAGGCCGAGTGAACCCATGAGTCCAGCGCGCCGCGATCGGCGTGGCTTGCGCAGCGCGGGAGCCGCCCCCGCCGGATCGCAGGTCGGCGGCGCGCGGTCGGAGCCGCGAAAGACCCCGGGACGCCTCCGGTCGGCCCGCCTTTCCCGGGCGAGCCGGTGGATCGCGCCTGCCGCGATTCTGTGCGTTGCCGCCGTGCTCCTGCTTTGGAACCTGACCGACACCTATCTGTGGCAGGACGAGGCCAACACCGCGGTGATGGCCGTGCGACTCCTCAAGTACGGCAGGCCGCTCGCATACGATGGTCGCAATCTCCTGACCGACGACAACTTCGCCGCGCAGGACAGGCAGACGATCGATGCGCGCACGAAGGACCCGCGGAAGGCGGTGGAGGACTGCGTCCGTCGCGGGACCATGACGGCCGACGGGATGTGGACCTACCACCCCTGGGGCCAGTTCGTGCTGGCCGGGCTCGGCATCGCGCTGCTGGGCCAGACCACGCTCGCCGCGCGGCTTCCATTCGCGCTGGCGGGGCTGGCGACCGTGTTCGCGACCTATTGGCTCGTGCGGCGCTTCCTGCGCAGCGAGCTGATCGCGGCACTGGCATGCGTGCTGCTCACGCTCGACGTCTACTGGCTCCTGCACAGCAGGCAGGCGCGGTATTACCCGCTCACGAGCCTGTTCTTCGTGCTCTCGCTCATCGCGTACGGCCGCTGGCAGCAGGGTGCGCGCTGGGGCGCCGCGACGTTCGTCGGGGTGGCCTGGTGCTGGTTCCAGATCGACTACGGGACCGTGTGGCCCGTGTTCGGCGTCCTGCTCCTCGACGCGTTCGTGCGCGCGCTCTTGACCCACTGGAAGGCGGCCTGGAAGCCGCTCGCGACCGGGCTGGCACTGGCCGCCGCGATCGCTCCGTTCGTCTTCTTCTATCGGCTCGGGACCCGAAAGTCGGGCGAAATGGGCACGTGGCTCCACCGCTTCAAGGGCGCGGTGTTCAACATCAACGAGTACGTGGTGCCGGTGGTCATCCTGCTCGCGGCGCTCGTTTGGGTGGTGGCGCGCTGGCGCCGCTTTCCGCCACTCGAGTCGCGACTGGTCCTGCTCGGATGCGCGATGCTCGTCGCCCTGCCCGTCTGGGTCGCCACGGTGGCCCCGACGACGTACGTTCGCTACGTCATCATGGTCGCGCCGGTGGGAGCCATGGTGACCGCGTGGTGGTGCGTCCGCGCGCTCGGCCCGTACGCCGCTCGAGCCGCGTGGCTCGCGGTCGCGGTCGTCGCGCTGACCCCGTGGCTCTGCAAGCCGCTCACGGTGCTCTGGACGGCTCCGAGAGGGTTCGACACCGGCACGGTCCTTCGCTCGGAGCTCTCGCTGATCGGCACGGACGTCTTCGGGCACCGGCCGGACCCCAACCGGCTGGTGATCGAGTGGCTCGAGAAGAACTCCAGCCCGAGCGACGAGATCCTCGTGAATTACGAGGACCTCCCCATGATGTACTACCTGCCGAACCTGATCCGCGGCGGGATCGTGGCCTTCCGTGCCGAGGACGACCGCACGACGCCACCGCGCTTCGTCGTCCTCCGTCGCACCGTGCCGTTCGTCTACTGGGAAGTGTTCGCACGCGAGGTCCGACGCTACTCTTGGGTGGCCGTGCCCGTGAAAGCCCCGGACATCCGCTGGGGGAACAATCCCGATCCCGAGGGGCACCTCCAGGACCGATCCCGCGCGGCCGACCTGCTCATCTTCGAGCGGGCAGCCCCCTAGCCCGGCGGACAGTGCGCGTCGCTCTTCCTGCGGAAGACGAAGATGAGGTTCTTGGACGCGGGGTGATAGCCCGTGACCGCCTCATCCCAGACGTAGCGGGTTTCGTTAGACGAGACAATGTCCGTGATCCCCACCAGGTCGTAGCACCGGCTCGTGTAGAGGTTCGCCCATTCCACGATGCGTTTCGTCGAGGTGATGCGCGGAAGCCACGACGTGACGATCTGCACCAGGACGAGATACGTGGGATGGACGGTCTCGATCTGGTGGATCAATTCCTCCTGCATCCGGTCCGCGTAGCGCTGCCGTTCCATGAGCGGATACATGTAGATGTAGCCCGTCGCCGAGCGACGACCCGAATAGAAGTAGATCTGGGGCTCGGAGCCGAGGACGGCGATCCGATCCTCGGGCGTCGTCCTCTCCCGGATGTAGTTCGCGATCGCGACGGACTCGATGAACGGGTTCCTGCCGTAGCGCGCGCGGCTCAGCTCCTGGGGGCTCATCTGGAAGAGGAAGTCACCCTGGCGCGCGACCAGGAAGAGCGTCAATCCCAGGAAGACCGTTGCGGCCAGGGCCCGGGCGGACGGGCCGGGCATGGCGCGCTCCAGGAGCCGGGCGGCCGAGGCGATGGCCACGCCGTCGAGCAACGCCACGGCGGGGAGCACGAGGATGAAGTAGTGCTCGCGAAAGTAGAGACCCGGGCAGATGGCCAGGAACGACGCGGCGAGGAGGACGGTGAGGAACATCTTCTCCGGTCTTCCCCACCGCCCGCTCCAGAGCCCGATGAATCCGACCGCGCCGACGAGCCAGAGCGGGCCCATGGCCTGCCAGACGGTCCCGAGACCGCGGACGAGGTTCGGGAAAAAGGCGCTCAGCGGGACCTCGGAGACGTACTCGCGCGCGTATTGAATGGTCCAATACCAGAAACTCCCGAAGACACCCTGGTACTGGAAGACCGCGCACAGGAGCGCGAAGGGCAGGATGGCCCCCAGCGCGAGGAGCCCGAGCTCGAGCAGGAGCCGCCTGGTGCCGCGGCCGGCGGCGAGGTTGGCCTGCCAGACGACGAATGCTCCGAGCGGAATGAACGTGAAGCCGTGCTGCTTGACGAGCACGGCGAGTCCGAGGAGCGCCCCGCCCGCCAGGAGCGAGGGCGCGCGGCGAGCGGTGGGCGCCCGGAGCAGCAGGAAGAGCCCCGCCAGGGCCGGCAGCAGCACGAAGTGGGTGGCGTGCGCGAAGACGCCCATGATCCAGCGGTCGAGCGAGAGCAGCGCGAAGGCGACCGTCGCGACGGCCCCGACGAACCGGCCGTAGAGCCGGCGGCCGATCGCGAACACGAGCAGCGCCGTCGCCACGTTGACGAGCGCGAGCCCCAGCCGGATGCCGGTCGCCGTCTGGCCGAACACCGCCATGACGAGCGCATAGGCATAGTAGGTGCCGGGGAACTTCATGTTGTATGCCAGCTCGTAGGGCGGGATCCCGTGGAGGATGAGCTGTCCCGCGTATGCGTACTCGCCCTCGTCGCGCTCCAGGGGGGCGGCCGCGAGGCGCACGCGGACGATCACCACGAAGAGCAGGACTGCCGCGACCAGCGCGAGAGCTCCGTGCCTGGCGACTCGGGGTAGCCGCATCGGGATCATCTCGGGTGCCGCTCCAACTCCGTGACGAGCCACGGCGTCGGCTTTCCGCCGCGCACGCGGCAGGCCTCCAGCTCGCGCCGGGCCCCCGCGTAGTCCCCGCGCTTGAACGACGCCACCGCGAGGACGTCGTGGGTGAGGGGATTCTCCGGAGCGATCTCGAGCGATCGCCGGAGCGCCGCGACGGCCGCGTCGGGGTGGCCCTGCTCGATCAGGGCCATTCCGAGAGCGCGGTGGAACCCCGCGTCGTCGGGCTGCCACCGCGTCGCCTCGCGGTATTCGCCAACCGCCGCATCCAGCCGCCCGCTCCGCCAGAGCGTGTTCGCGAGATCGTAGTGCGACGTCGCGAGGTTGTGCCGAGCCTGCGCGTCACCGGGATCCAGGCTCAGCGCGTCTTCGAACGCCTGGATCGCCTCCGGCAAGCGTCCCTGCGCGAACCGGACGTTGCCCAGGTTGCGGCGCGCCCGTTCGTGGAGCGGTTGGAGGCGGATCGCCTCGGCGAAATGCGCCGCGGCCTCGTCGAGACGGCCCTTTTCCTGCAGCGCTGCTCCCAGATTGTTCTGGCTCACGGTGGAGTTCCCGCCCACCGCGAGCGCCCGCCCCCACAGGGTCACGCCGTCCTTCCAGGTCGCCGCCTGGCGCCTCGCCCCTGCGGCGAGCCCGATGGCCAGCAGCACCGCGGCCACCGCAGCCGCCGCTCGCGCGGCGGCCGGGAGGCGCCCGCGCGCAGCCAGCTCGGCAGCGCCCCACACGAGCATCACGAACACCCCCACGAGCGGCACGTAGGTGTAGCGATCGGCCATCTCCTGCTGGCCGATCCTCACGAGCCCGATCACCGGCACGAGCGTCACCAGGTACCAGAGCCAGCCGGCCGCGAGGTACGGCCGTCGCCGGCCGAGCCACGCGATGGCGGCCGAGAGCAGCACGAGCGCCGCCGCCTTCACCGCCACCTCCACCGCGGGCGGAGCCTCGCGGTAGGGGTAGAACGCCGTGAGGCCGGCGGGCCAGAGCGTCTTCTCGAGGTAGCCGGAGTACCCGAGCACCGCGGTCGCGACCCGCGCCGAGATGGGCGTGTTCGTCACCGCTCCGGCGTACGATCGCTGCGCGATCCAGGTGACGATGCACGAGGCGAGCGACATCGCGAAGAGTGGGGTCTTCTCCACGGCGAGTGCCCAGGCGGCCCGGAGCCCGCCTCCGCCCCCGCGCCGGAGCGGCCAGTAGTCGAGCACGAGCAGCGTGAGCGGCAGGCTCACGAGCATCGGCTTCGCCATGAGCCCGAGCCCGAAAGCGAGGGCGACCAGCGCATAGCGCGTGGCCGACGGTCGCTCGACGAAGCGCGCGTAGGCCCAGAGTGCGGCGAACCAGAACGCCGTGCTGAGCACGTCCTTTCGCTCCCCGAGCATCGCCACGGATTCCACGTGCAGCGGGTGCAGCGCGAAGAGCGCCGCGACCGCCAGGCTCCGCCAGGGCGAGCCCGACAACTGGTCGAGCGCGATGAACAGCAGCAGCGTGTTGAGGAGATGAAACAGGAGGCTCGTGAGGTGATGGCCCCAGGGAGCGAGCCCGAACAGGCTCACGTCCAGCATGTGCGACACCCAGGTGAGCGGGTGCCAGTTCGCCTGCTCGGTCGAGGTGAAAGCCCATGCGATCCCGCCCGCGGAAAGACCCGCGCGCACATGAGCATTCTCGGTCACGTAGGACGTGTCGTCCCATCCGACGAAGCCGTTGTGGAGCACGGGCTCGAAGGCCGCGAACGCGACGAGGAGCAGCAGCAGGAGCGCCGGGACCATGCGGCGGTCGGGCGATCTCCCGGCTCGGGACTTCGCCTCGGCGCGGTCGGGTTGGGCGGCGCTTCGGGGCACCGTGGCTCGATTACCCACGTTCCCCCGTCTCGGCGGCCACATGGAGGAGGATGCGCTGTCCGACGGCCAGTCGACCGATGCGGGTGACCGCGCCGTAGACTCCCGCCGTGTTCTCGTGCGCGCGAACGATCGCCTTCAGCACTTCCGGCGCCGGACTTGCCGAATCGGGGTCGAAGTTCACCATCGAGCAGCGAACGTCGCGCATCGTGACGGTGATGGCGGGGGCGTCATCCTCCTCACCGAACGACAGCACGTGGCCCACCCAATCGTCCTCCTGGAAGGCGACCGGTCGCGACAACCGAACGAGGATGTTCGGGCGGAATCGTCGCACGTCCAGGCTCCGCCCCGCGAGTCGTCCGACCTCGCGCACGGTATCCGAGGCGATCACGGAGACGACCGCTTCATCGAACATGCCGTGATTCAACTGCAGCATCTGCACGGGAGCCCCGTGCCGGCGTCCGACCTCCGCGGCCAGATCCTCCCCGAAGGCTGGCACGACTTCGCGCTCCGGCGTGCGTACATGCGTGGGGAGGTTGCCCTCGGCACCGTCCTCACGGGGCTCCGGAGCGAAGAGCAGCAGGTCGGGGAGCTTGCTCGCGGAGAGCCACGGGAACCCGCTGCGGTCGTCCATGCGGCGGAACGCGAGGCGGCGGTCACCCTCGATGCCGTGCCAACCCAACGACGCGATCTCCAGTCGTTCGCCGGCCATGGATTTCACGGGATACCGGTAGATCGCTTGGACATGTCCGATTTCTATGGGCATGCTCGTTCCCGGACCCTGGGCCAACTCGCAGTGGATGGCTCAGTGTAGCCGAATGTGCTGCGGGATTCCCGCAGGGCCGCGACGACCGGGAGGCAAGGGATGACCGTCGAAGAAGCTCAAGCCGAGAACCGAGCGGTCTTCATGGGTGGGCTGGTCGGGCAGGTCGTCTCCGGCATCTTGTGGCTGCTCTCGGCCGCGCTCGGCACGTGGGTTTCGCGAGGGCGTGGCATCGCGGTCCTGTGCCTCGGGGGCATTCTGATCTACCCGGTCACGCAGCTCGTGCTTCGCGCGCTCGGCAGGCGGACCGGGCCGAGCGCGGACAATCCCCTGAAACACCTCGCCATGCAGGTCGCGTTCACGGTTCCACTCGGGATGCCCGTGGTGGGAGCGGCGACGCTCCACCATGTGAACTGGTTCTACCCCGCCTGCATGGTCGTGGTCGGCGCCCATTACTTGCCGTTCGTGTTTCTCTACGGCATGAGGCAGTTCGCCGTGCTGTGCGGACTGATGGTCGGCGGCGGCATCATGCTCGGGCTCTACCTGAACGACTCGTTCAGCCTCGGCGGCTGGCTGACGGGAGCGACGCTCGTGGTCTTCGGCGTCCTCGGGGGCTTGCGCTGGCGTGATGAAGCACGCCGGGCGCACCTCGCGGGCTGACGCGATCGAGGCGGGACGTCCGGTACGCGCCCGAAGCAGGTGTCCCGCTCGGGTCGTCCGAGTCGGCCGCGGCCGTCAGCGTCGCTGGGACAGCGCGATGCGCAAGTCGGAGAAGCCTCGCTGGAGCGAGACGACGCGGGTGGCCCGCCCGCGGCCTCCGCCGTCGATCCACAGCGTGCGCACGCCTTCCGGGCTCGCGAGGCAGAAGTGCCCGTTTCTGTCCGTGGTCACCGTGAGCGAGGGCGATTCGAGCTCGACGCTCGCACCACCTACGGGCGCCCCGGATTCGTCCACCACCTGGCCACAGAGGAGCGGCCAGTCACGCCCGTCCCCCCGGTCCGCGTGCGCCGCCGTGGAACGATCGACGTCCTTGTCCTCCGCCGCCGGCGTCGTCGGGTCGTGCACGTCCAACGCCCCGTGATCGGGTGCCGACGCGAGCCGGACCTCGGTCTTGACCCGCTTCGGGATCAGCGACACGCCGTGTTCCGGCACGTACGTCACATCCTCCGACTGCTCGAACTCGTTCTGCGCCTGCTCTACCGGCTGCCGGGTAGCCCGGTGCAGGCGCGCGGTCGGCCGGGTGTGGGCGAGCCGACCTTCGCCGCTACCGGCGCTTCGCTCCGCGCGGATCGCGTCGAGCGGCAGACCGGGCGCAAACACGGAGGCTTCGCTCTGGTCCTGGCCGCGGGCCGCCGCCGAGTCGGCGCCGGCGAGCTCGTCCTGCCCCGGCCCGGCTCCCTTGTGCACGAACTCGATGTGCGGAAGCTTCCAGCTGCCGGGGAGCGTGATGCGAACGGTCTCGGGCAAGAACGGCAGTGCGACCAGCGCGAGGAGCAACGCCGTCACGCCGGCCTTCATGAGCCAGCGCCCTCGGCGTTGGCGAGCGTAGGGGTCGTACTCCCAAATCGGAGGAGGCCCGGGTAGGTTCTGCATGCCGGGTGTATCGGCCGGGGTCCCGGTCGCCGCCAGCCTTCTCTCGCGTCCGAATCAAGCGATCACTCGTTGACCCGGGCCTGCGCAAGACCTGACATTCCAATGACCTACGGGCGCCTGTGAACTGCGATCTGCCCCGCCTCCTCGTTCGTGAAGGACCCGCACGCCTCCGCCGTGTCGAACAACGTCACGCCGGGCTCGATGGCGCGACGGGCTCCGGCGCTCGGCCCGGTTCAGTCCTTCCCCATCCACTCGAAGCGGTACGCCAGCTCGGGACCTCGACCGATCTCGTACGCGAGCCGAGCGATCAGCAGCGTGAACGGCTCCGTATAACGGGCCATCCGCAGCGGGCCGGCGTCCAGCGGTTCGAATCCGACGTCGCGGATCAATCGAGCGGCGACATCCTTCGCCCGCCGATCGTCGCCGCAGTAGACGAGCGTGGGTCGCTGCTTCCTGCGCCTGCCCTCGAACACGCCGAACAGCACCTCGCTCGGCACCGTGCCGAACGCGGCGACGAGACCAGCTCCCGGCACTTTCTTCGCAAGCGCTTCGGCACCCGAAGACGTATGCGCCACCACGAGCGCGGTGTCGTCCGCGTTCATCGGGAGCGAGCAACTCACGATGACCTTCCGCTTCAACGCGCCGGCCTGCTTCAACACATCGTCGACGCGGGACCAGTGCACCGCGAGGAGCAGCACGTCGGATTCCCGGGCGGCGTCCGCGGGCGTTCCGACCCGCGCGCGTGCTCCCGCTTCGGCCGCGAGCCGCTCGAGCTTCCGCTCGCTGCGCGCGTAGCTGAAGATCACTCGATGCCCGGCTCGTGCGAAGATCGTGCCGAGTTTCCCTCCCATCAGCCCCGAGCCCAGGATTCCGATTCGCATGGGCGCTCCACGCTCACCACGCGGCGAACGGGTGACCATCGCTAGGGCTCGTGCTGGCGCAGGATGTCTTCGATCTCGGGCATGGAAAACGTATTGAGCTGGACGATCTTCGCCTGGGACCGGAATGCGGGGGGCACGATCGCGCGCGCCGCATCCTTGCTCGCGACCTCGACGATGATCCAGGCCTTGTGTTCGCCGTCCTTGCATCCCCAGTCCGCGCGCGTGAGGAAATGCGACCCGGCCGTGAGCAGGGCCTCGACCGCCCGGGCACACGCCACCATGGTCGGCTCGTGCGGGACCTCGATGAGGAACCTCGTCGTCATTGGTCATCTCCCGTGGGAAGGGTGCGACGCGCGCACCACCGAACATCCACCCGTGTACGCACCCCGGAGCTTATCCGCGCGGATGCGCGAGCGGTAGGGCGTGCTTCGAAGCGGAAGCCGCCCGCCTCGGCGACCCGAGATGCCCACCGCGGGCGGCCTCGGGCGGTGCGCTTCCTCCGTGCCTGCCCGCGGCGTACTCTATCGCCATGCTCCGAATCGCGGGCTATCATCGCTGGCTCGAACGGGCGCTCGTCGCGCTCGTGCTGTGCCTCGCCGCCCCCGCCCACGCCGGGCCGCGCGTCACTCGCTTCGCGCCGCCGTCGCAGCCGGCGCCCACCGGGAAAAAGCTCCCGGTGTTCGATCTCGGCACCGCACCGCCGCGACCGGTACGCGTGCTCGCCGTGATCTCGCTCGAGAGCGCGGGCCCGACCTCGCTTTCGAGCGGCCCCGACCACGAGTTCTGGGCCCGCTTGTTCCAGGCCCCGGCGCGCGCGGCCGGCGCGCAGGCCGTGGTGGGTTTGCACGCGGTCCACAAGTTCGACTCGGGAATCTACGCGGCGAGTGCGCTCGCGGTCGAGGACCTGGATCCGGGTTCGGCGCCCGACTCGTGCGGGTGCGTGCTGGCGGTGCCGGAGCCGCACGTGAAGCTCGGCGTGAGCGAGGACGATCGCGCCGAGATCGCGAGCAACCTTCGCGACCGGCTGGTGGTCCTCGCCGCCGGGCGCGGCTGGTACCCACTCGCCGGCGATACCGCGGCCGCGGCGACGCTCGGGCACGGCGTGGACGCCTGGCTCTCGCTCGCGCTCGACTCGCTTCGGATGCGCACGGACGAGCATCCGGAGCGTTCCCGTCGCATCACGTCGGATCCCTCGGGCGGCTGGTGGGAAGGGGTCGCGTGCAACGCCGCGCTCGTCGGCGCCGCGGGCGACACGCTTTTCGCCGCCACGCGCCCGGTCAGCACGACCGATGTGTTCGCGATGCTGCACAGAGACCCGCCCGCCCCGCGCGCACTCCCCGGCGGGGACGGCTCCCGGAATGGCTTCTGGATGATGGACATGTCCCGGCACGGCCCGCGCGGACCCATCGACGCGGACTACTGGCGGGCGGTGCGGAAGGAGCTCGAATCGCTCCCCGGCCCGGCGCGAGCGCGCTGAGGGCGGGGCCGAAGCTTGCGGCCTCGAAGGAAGGCGTGCGGAATTCCTTCCTGGTGTGGCATCTTTCTCGGGAGGAGCTGTGGAAGTCGTGTCACACGATCGGCACTGAGGAGACGAACATGACACCCGCGACCACCACCGAACCCGCGTTCACCACCCGCAACGATCTGCCGAAGGCCTCCCGCACCCAGGTCGCCGACCTGCTCAACCGCCGCCTCGCGGACGCGATCGACCTCCAGTGCCAGTGCAAGCAGGCGCACTGGAACGTTAAGGGGCCGGCGTTCATCGCGCTCCACAAGCTCTTCGACGACGTGTACGCCGACGTCGCGGAGTACGTCGACCTCCTCGCCGAGCGGATCGTTCAGCTCGGCGGCGTGGCGCACGGGACCGTGCGCGACGCGGCCGAAAACTCCGAGCTGGACGAGTACCCGCCGTCGATCTCGTCGGGCGAGGACCACGTGAAATGCCTGAGCGCCGCCGTCGCCGCGTTTGGCTCCCGCATGCGGATCGCGATCGGCGAGACGGACGATCTCGACGATACGGCCTCGGCCGACATCTGCACCGAGATCACCCGCGGCACCGACAAGTGGCTGTGGTTCATCGAGGCGCACACCCAGGCGCGAGCTTGAGCTACCGCGGGTTTCGCTCCTCGAGTCGCGCGAGGGGCTCGCCGCGGGCGTCCATCAGCTCGAGCATGCTGCCGCTGATGCGGTAGCGCCGCGTGGCCGCGAGCGCGCGGAGAAACTTGGTCTCCGTCTGCATCGTGGGGCAGGCCATCTTGGTCGTGTTCAGGGGTCCGAAGCGGAGCGTGCTGTCGGCCGACTGATAGCTGCCGGTGATCCGGTTGCAGCCGCCCGAGCCGGTGACGTGCTTCTGGCGCGGATCGAGCTGGATCCAGGGCTCGTGCTGTCCCTCGAGCACGATCACGTTCTCGTAGCCGATCCGAACCGGCCGCCAGCGGTTGTTCGCGAGCCGGGGCGTCGTCCGCGCGTGCGCCACCGGGGCGTAGCGCTTTTCTTTCCTGGCGGCCAGACTCGGCGCCGGGACCGAGAGTGCGAGACAGGCAACGAGCGCAATGTTCACGACGCGCACGATCATGAAGTGCCTCCCGTGGCGGATGGTTCGAGCCTGGGACGGGGCGAGCGGCGGAACGTCGCCGAGCTTACCGCACCCTCCGGGAGCAGGGTTCGTGGGGAGGGCGCGCCACGGCTCGCCGCGCGCGCCTCCCCACCAGCCCGCAGACTCCTACTGCCCTCCGCCCGGCGCCTTGATCGGGGGAACGTCCCAGGCGGGCGGCGGCGGGAACGCGATGGTCGCGCCGCTGGGCTTCGCCGTGGGCGGGATCCGATCCAGGTTCTTGTGGGTCACCGGCGGCAGACTCTTGAGGTACGAGGCGATGGCCATGGCATCGTCCTGGTCCAGGATGGACGAGTAGTTCTCCCAGGGCATGATCGGGGCGAGCTGCACGCCGCTCGGCGTGTTGCCGGAGCGCAACGCCGTCACGATCTGCTCGATCGTCCAGCTGCCAATGCCCGTGGCCGAGTCGGGGGTCAGGTTCCGCGCGTGCACGACACCCCAGGGGCCCACCCAGCCCAAGTCGCTGCCCGCCAGACGCCGCAGCGTGTCGGGCGCACCGTAGAAATAGCCCGGGGTGTGGCAGTCGTTGCAGCTCATGATCGTGACCAGGTAGCGGCCCCGGACGACCGGGTCCGGCCTGGCCACCGCGGTCGCGCTCGGCTTGTTCGTCGAACAGGAGATCGCCAGGAGACACAGGCCGACCGAAGTTGCCGTGAGCAGCGTACCGATGAGTGTGATTCGACGCATCGAGCGACCTCCAGAGAAGTTGGGTGGAACTCGACCAAACACCACGGGCAGGCGCTCACGTGATGCCGCGGCCTCCGGCCTGCGTCGGAGAGGTGTCTGCTATTCCGTCATCCCGTCACGCGATCGGGATCCGCGCGGCGTTGGCCGCGAGCCAGGCGTCGAAGTCGAGCAGGCTCGGGTTCAACGCGCGCGCGAGCGCGGGATCGCGGCTGCGCAGGAACTCGTCGCCCAGGATGGCCTGGAACTCGAACATGTTCCCCAGGTCCTCCGCCCCCGGGAAGCCCAGCCCGCGAAAGACGTCGAACGGCACGTCGGTGAACCCGACCTTGCTTCCGAGCGCCCGAGCGAGCTTGGCCGCCATCTCGGGCCCCGACAGGACGCCCCCGGCGATCCCGAACCGCTGCCCGACCGTTCCGGTGCCGCGAAGGAAGATCCCGTACGCGCAGCGGCCGATGTCCCCGGCGGCGATGCCGGGGAGCTTGACGCCGCCGAGCGGCAGCGCCAGCGAAAGCTCGCCGTTCGGCTGCTTCCGCGGCCCCATGCCGAAGTAGATGAAATTCTCCCAGTAGAACGCGGCGAGCAGATACGCCGTCGGCGCGGCCTCGCGCGCGAACACGTCATCCACCGCGCCCTTGCCATCGAAGTGCGGGACCTTGTACTTGCCCTGGAGCGTCGGCAGGCGCGCGTCATCGAGCGGCACCCGCTTCCGCGTATCCTCGAGCGTCGACCAGACGACGTGCTGGAGCCCGGCCTTGCGCGTGGCCCGCGCCATGTTCGTGGCCTGGACGCCCTCCCGCTCGGCGGAGAAATGCTCCCAGAAGTTGGTCACGCAGAACGCCCCGAAGGCGCCAGCCAACGCCCGGTCGAGACCCGAGGGATCATCCGCGTCGCCGGCCACGACCTCCACGCCGAGCGCGGCGATGGCTTTCGCCTTGTCGGAATCCGGTTTCCGCGTGATGGCGCGGGCCGCAAATGGCCCGTCACGGTCCTCGGCGATCGCGCGGACGAGACCTCCGCCCTGCGCGCCCGTGGCACCAATGACTGCAATGATCTTCTTCGCCGGCATGTGGCGGCCTCCGTGTGATGGTCTCGGGCAGGGTCCGACCGGACGGGGTGCGCTTCAACGCGTGGCGCCATCCGTCCATGAGGGCCGCCGCGGCGCCGGAAGGTAGCGCATTCGGCCCGGCAGGAGAATCGCCCGGGCGTGGCCGCAAAGGCCGGGCGGATCGGACCGAACGGCACCGGGGGCCGCGGGCCGGCCGGCTCACACCGTCGGCGCGTGCTTCGGGTCCTCGAGCCGGGAGCCTCGGACGAACAGCCAGACCATGAAGATCAGCTCGCCGAAGAACGCGACGAAGAGATACGGCACCGTGACGTCCGGGAAGAGGTACGCCCGCAGGCTGTCGACCATGTAGCCCGCGCTGGTGATGGCCAGCAGCACGCCCACGAGCTTCGGGACGTAGCCGGAGCGATAGACGAGGTAGGCCAGCATGCCGAGATGAAGGGCAAAAACGAGGAGGCTGAAACTCCAGTCGTAGCGGAACGAGAGGAGCAGAAGTTGTACCTGGGCGTGAAGTTGATCGGCGCCGAACGAGGTGGCGAACTCGGGGGAGCGCGACAGTCGCAGCGCGGTCACGGGCTTGAGCAAGGACACGAGGGCCATCGTCGCATAGGCCAGGCGGAACCACGCCGTGAGCAGGGACACCGCCGCGTTCACGGGCCTGAGAAACACGTAGAGCGCCCAGCCCACGACGATATCGGCTATGAAGGTGACGAGGAAACAGCAGATGCCGGTGAGGAAGAGACCTTGGTGGGCCGCGATGTTCCCGATCGTCTGCACGACATCCGCGCGCACGATGAGTTTGGGGAAGATGTAGAAGTAGCCCACCGGGGAGAGCACGGACATCACGAGCAGGCCCGAGGCGGCGATGACCGCCGCATGTCGGAGGCTCGTGCCCGGGCGGCGAACGATTTCGGTTGGCTTCAACTCGGCCATGCGCGCTCCTTCACGCGGACGCGGGAGCGAATCGTGGGTGCCCCGGCGGCGCCGCGCCCTTGATGAGCAGCCAAAGTGCGAGCGGGACCTCGAACGCGACCATCGGGAGCCAGATGAACCCGGCGAGCGGGCCCTTGAGGAACCCCGCCGCCACGAGCGGCATCGCCGCCACGAGCAGCATGGACGCGACGACGCCGATCCACGCGAGCGGAACGGGGATCATTCGGCCGCGGAGGAAGAGCCAGGAGAACGCCGTGCTCCCCACCGCGAAAAACATCGCGGAGGGGGCCACGCTTCCCCGGAGCAGGTACGCGCCCAACGCGTTCGCGGCCCCGGGGCCCGGGGCGTCCGCTCCGGCGGAGGTCGCGAGCCAGAGGAGTGCGAGCGTCCGATGGAGGCCGGCGCCCGCGATCACGCCTTCGCCGACGCGACAACAGAGGCCGAGCATTGCGAGATCGGGATCCTGCTCGCGCGTGAGCGCGTAGAGCGTCACCGCCAGCACGAGGGCGCACATGCACTCGACCATCTCCAGCACGACGGTGATGCGCACGTCCGTCGCGTGGCGGGCGATCGTCGCGAGTTGAGCCGCGATCCCCTCCCCGCCCGTGGCCTGGCTCGAAAGGACCATGCCCGTGACGCCGGCCGCGATATAAAGGAGAAACGTGAAGCCGGCGATTCTCGAGTTCGTCGTGCGAGTCATCTGTCCCCCCGGGGGCGGGCCCAGTCGAGCGAGCCGAACGAAGCCCGGCGCCATGGGTTACGCAGGCGCGCAGCCAGAAGTTGCCCGCCCGGCCACGCCCCTCACCGCGACGGCGAGGCGAGCATGCGGGCGAAGCCGCCGAGCTCCTCCGCGTTCAGGTCCGACACCACCCAGTAGGCCATCGCGGCGTGCGTGGCGTGGATCACGTGAAAGCCCTGCCGCGTCACGGCCGGCTCCAGGCGTTCTTCCCCGCCCGCGACCGGCCACACGAACACGTTGATGACGTGCTTGTTGCGCTGGTAGACGAGCGCCGCGACCGGATGACCCTCCAGGTAATCGAGCCGCCCGCCGATCAGCGGATAGCCCACGGGTGCAAAGTCGGTGACGGGCGGGGAGAAATCGAGCTTGCCGGCGAACCACGGCTTGACCGTGTGCTGGTCGGTCGAGGCCACGTCGGTCAAGTGGCTGGCCATCAGCGATCGGACGTGGCCCGAGACCACCTCGCGCGCGGTCCGCTCGTCCGCGCGAGCGCGCGGCAGCGACGTTGCGAGCCACCCGACGCCGAGCACGAGGCTCGCCGCCGCGGCCGCGCTCAGCCAGCGCCAGGCCGGCCTCGCGACGCG
>DATDEX010000123.1:0-6429 GCA_036522895.1 Candidatus Eiseniibacteriota bacterium
GGAGCCGAGGGCGCGGACTCCGCGAGTGCGTCGGTCGCGCCGCCCCGGACCGTCGCGCCCCCCGCCGCCGCGGGGATGTCCACGCCCACGACTTCCCCGAGCCCGGACGCGTTCACGCTCACGCCGCCCGAGCCCGAGGCGCACGCGCGACGTCGCGGCGCTCACGCCGCCGCCGTGGCCACCGCGGAGGCCGGCATCGAGCTGCCGCCCTTCACGGACGACCTCTTTCCCTCCGCGCTCGCGGGCGGGCGCGACGCGCTCGCCAGCCTGGCGCTGCCGGTGCTCGACACGGTCGCCGCCGAGGCGCGCGCCTGCACCAAGTGCGGGCTCTGCTCCACGCGCACGAACGCGGTGCCCGGCGTGGGCTCGGCGCGGAGCGGAATCGTATTCGTGGGCGAGGCGCCGGGCGCGGACGAAGACATGCGCGGCGAGCCGTTCGTGGGCCGCGCGGGCGAGCTCCTCACCAAGATGATCGCCGCGATGGACGAGAAGCAGTTGATCCCCGGCGTACGGCTCTCGCGCGAAACCGTGTACATCGCGAACGTGCTCAAGTGTCGTCCGCCCGAGAACCGCAATCCGCTGCCGCACGAGATCGAGGCCTGCTCGCCCTACCTCATGCGCCAGCTCGAAGCGCTCCAGCCGCGGATCATCTGCTGCCTCGGAAAGTTCGCCGCCGAGCTGCTCCTGCAGCTCAAGGGCACGATCGGCGGCATGCGCGGAAAAACCTATCGTTGGCGCGGCGCCAAGCTCATCGTGACCTACCACCCGGCCTACTGCCTGCGCAGCCCGAGCGCCAAGCGGCCCGTGTGGGAGGACCTGCAGCGGCTCGCGCAGGAATACCTCACCGACTGACCCGCTCCCGAACCACGCACCGGGGAGATTCCACCATGACAGAGTTCGGAACCGAGAGCCGCGTGATCGACGCCGCCGGCCTCACGCCGCCCCAGGCGATCCAGGCGGAACGCGCGGTGCTCGCGGCCATGATGCTCGGAAACGAGAGCATCGGACGCGCCATCGAGTCGATCGCCGAGCGCCCGTTCTATCGCACCGCCCACCAGAAGATCTTCGACGCCATCGTTTCCCTCTACAACCGCAGCGAGCCCGCGGACCTGATCACGGTGAGCGACGAGCTCCGGCGTCGCGGCGATCTCGAAGCGGTCGGCGGAACCGCCTACCTCGCCGGCGTGTTCGAGGAGTCGACGACGTCGGCCAATCTCGAGGCGCACGCGAAGATCGTCGCGGAAAAGTCGATCCTGCGACAGCTCATCCGGGCGACCACCGAGATCCAGCAGGAGTGCTACGCCGCCGGCGACGACGTCGCGGCGATCGTGAATCGCTCGGAGGAGCGGATCTTCCAGATCTCCGACAAGGCGATCCGCAAGGGGCTGCGACCCGTGCGCGAGATGCTGACGGGGTCCTTCGAGGGCATCCAGGCGCTGTTCGACCGCAAGCAGCGGATCACCGGCGTCCCGAGCGGCTTCGCGGATCTCGACAAGGTGACGCTGGGCTTCCAGCCGGGCGATCTCATCATCATCGCGGGACGGCCGGCGATGGGGAAGAGCTCGTTTGCGGTGAACATCGCCGAGAACGCCGCGATCAAGCACAAGATCACGGTGGGGCTCTTCTCGCTGGAAATGAGTGCCGCGCAGCTCATGCTGCGTCTGCTCGGCTCGCAGAGCGAGGTGGCGCTCCACAAGCTGCGCAGCGGCTTCCTCGGCAACGAGGACTGGCCGCGACTGACCGCGGGCGGCGGCCTGCTGCGCGATGCCCCGATCTGGATCGACGACACCGCCGCGCCCACCGTGCTCGAGCTGCGCGCGAAATGCCGCCGGCTCAAGGCCGAGGCGAACCTGGGGCTCGTCGTGATCGACTACCTGCAGATGATCCAGGCTGTCGGGCGCGCCGAGAACCGCGTCCAGGAAGTGAGCCAGATCACGCGCGCGCTCAAGGCGATGGCGAAGGAGATGGAGGTCCCGGTCATCGCGCTCTCCCAGCTCTCGCGCGGCGTCGAGCAGCGAGGCGGCGCCGATAAACGCCCGCAGCTCAGCGACTTACGCGATTCCGGGTCGATCGAGCAGGACTCGGACCTCGTCATGTTCGTCTACCGCGAGGAGTACTACAAGCCGGACGACCCGAGCGTTCACGGCAAGGCCGAGATCATCGTCGGCAAGCATCGCAACGGTCCGACGGGAACCGTCCAGCTCACGTTCCTCCGCGACCAGACCAAGTTCGTCGACCACGCGGTGGTCATGCCGGGCGAAACGGAAATCGGCTTCTGACGCGCATGAACGGGGAGAGCCTCACCACCCGCGGCTTCGCCTACCTGCGCCGCCGAGCGTTCGACTGGGTCGCGGAGGTGGGGCGCATCGCCATGCTGGTGGGCGACACGTTCCGCTCGCTCGGGCGGGGGCTCCGGGCGTTCCACATCGTGGTGGACGAGATGCACGCAATCGGCGTCCAGTCGCTGCTGCTCGTGCTCATCGTGAGCCTGTTCACCGGCGCCGTGGCCGCCGTTCAGGCGGCCTACCAGTTCTCGACCGTCGTGCCGCTCAAGTACATCGGCTCCGTGATCATGCGCTCGGTCATCATCGAGCTGGGACCGGTGCTCACCGCGCTCATCGTGGGCGGCCGGGTCGGCGCGGCCATCGCGGCGGAGCTCGGCACCATGCGCGTCACCGAGCAGATCGACGCGCTCGAGGCCATGGCGATCAACCCGGTGCGCTACCTCGTCGTGCCGCGCGTCGTGGCGGCGATCGTGATGCTGCCCATTCTCACCATGATCGCCAACGGCATCGCCATCTTCGGCGGCTACGTCGTCTCGGTCACGAGCATCGGCGTGAGCACGCACACGTACGTCACAGGGCTCAAGGATTTCTTCTACATGAAGGATCTGTGGTCGGGGATCATCAAGTCGGTGTTCTTCGGCGCCATCATCGGCTGGATGGGCTGCTACTACGGCTTCCGCACCGAGGGCGGCGCCGAGGGCGTGGGCGTCGCCACCACGCGCGCGGTGGTGTCGTCGTGCGTGCTCGTGCTGGTGAGCGACTACGTGCTGGCGAACGTCCTGTTCCGGTTCATCTTCGCGTCATGATCCGCATTCGCGGGCTCAGGAAGAAGCTCGGCGTGAAGCAGGTGCTCGACGGCGTCGACCTCGACATCCCCACCGGCTGCACCATGGTCGTGCTGGGGCGGAGCGGGACCGGGAAGAGCGTGCTCTTGAAGCACGTCATCGGCCTCATGCAGCCGGACGCGGGCAGCATCGAGGTGGACGGGGAGCCGATCACCGGGCTCGACGAGCGCGACCTGAACGAGATCCGCAAGCGCTTCGGCATGTTGTTCCAGAGCGGCGCGCTGTTCGATTCGCTCACCGTGGGCGAGAACATCGCGCTCCCGCTGCGCGAGCACACCCGGCTCGCCCGGGCGGAGATCGCGCACCGCGTCACCGAGCGGCTCGACTGGGTGGGGCTCCAGGGCGTCGAGGACATGAAGCCGTCGTCGCTCTCGGGCGGAATGCGCAAGCGCGTCGCGCTCGCGCGCGCGATCGCGATGGACCCCGCATACATCCTCTACGACGAGCCGACCACCGGGCTCGATCCGATCATGTCGGACGTCATCAACCGGCTCATCCGCTCGCTGCAGCAGCGGATCGGTGTCACCTCCATCGTGGTGACGCACGATCTCAGGAGCGCGATGTTCGTGGGCGACCGCCTCGCCATGCTGCACGATGGGCGCGTCGTGTTCACCGGCACGCCGTCCGAGGCGCACGAGACGAACAACGAGCTGGTGAGGCAGTTCATCGAGGGGAACAGCGAGAGCGCGGCCGGCGCGGTGTAGACTGCGCCGGCGGTCCCGCCGCGCACACACGGGGCGGCTGAAAACAACACCCCGCCGCACCCCATCCCCAAGGAGCCAAGTCGCGTGAGCCGGAGAACGGAGATCCAGGTCGGGGCCACGGTGCTCGTGGCGCTCGGCATCACGCTCTGGGGCGTCACCTGGTTGAAGGAGTTCTCGCTCGACCGCAGGGTGCGCGTCTGGCAAGTCACGTTCCCGCAGACGGGCGGGCTCTCCACGAGCGACGAGGTGCGGGTGAACGGGCTCCGCAAGGGGAGCGTCTCGAGCGTTCAACTGGTGAACGATCACGTGCTCGTGAACCTGGCGCTCGCTTCCGAGATCACGCTCACCACCGACAGCCGGGTGGCGATCCGCAACGTCGGCATGATGGGGGAGAAGGTCATCGCGGTGGACCTGCGCGCGAGCGGTGTTCCGTACGGCGCGCGGGACACGATCCCCGGGATCTACGAGAAGGGCCTGCCCGAGGTCGTTGCGGACATGGGCGGCACGATGGACGCGATCGCCGACCTCGCCTCGCAGCTCAGGAACATCGCGGACGCCATGGAGAAGAACGGCAGCCTGGACCACACGCTCACGAACTTCCGCACCACGAGCGAGGAGCTGAGGCTCGCGGTGTCCGAGAACCGCGCCGTCTTGAAGGAGACGATGGGCAATCTGAACGCCGCCTCGCGCACGGCGAAATCCCTGACCACGGACCGCGAGGCCCAGCTCAAGCACACGCTGGACTCGTTCGAGCGCACGGCCGTGGGCATGGAGCGGCTCACGGCGCGCATGGATTCGCTGCGCAGCTCGCTCCAGAGCGTCTCGACCAAGGTGGAGCACGGCGACGGCACGCTCGGCCGGCTCGTCAACGACCCCAAGCTCTACGACGACGCCCGGACGTCGGTGAACCAGTTGAAGGAGCTGATCTCGGACATCAAGAAGAACCCGAAGAAATACCTGAACCTGCGCGTGTTCTGAAACCTGGCCTCCCACGGGCCGTCGCGCCCCGTTCCGTCACCCCGCGTCCGCAACCCGCTCCCGCACGAGACCTCCGCATGAAGATCGGCAGCAAGACGTCGAAAGCTCCCAAGTCGACGAAGACGAGCTTCTTCTGTACCGCCTGCGGCAACGAGCAGCCGCGCTGGTTCGGCCACTGTCCGGCGTGCGGCGAGTGGAACACCGCGAGCGAAGCGCCGGTCGCGAGCGCGGGGACTTCGCCGTCGTCGAGGGCCCGCGCGTCCGGCCCGCGCTGGGTGCCGGCCGGCGGGCAGCGCTCGCCGGGACCCGTGGCGCTCGCCGACGTCTCGCTCGAGTCCACCGAGCGGACGCGCACCGGGATGCGCGAGCTGGACCGCGTGCTCGGGGGCGGCATCGTCCCGGGCTCGCTGCTCCTCGTGGGCGGCGATCCGGGGATCGGGAAGAGCACGCTCCTCCTCCAGCTCGCGCGCGCGTTCGCGCTCGAGGGCCGAAAGGTGCTCTATGTATCGGGCGAGGAGAGCGAGCAGCAGATCCGGCTCCGCGCCGCGCGGCTCGGGAGCGTGCCCGAGAGCCTGCTGCTCCTCTGCGAGACGGATTTGGAAACGGTGCTCGAGACGGCGGCACGCGTGGTACCCGACGCGCTCATCGCGGACTCCATCCAGACGCTGTCGCGCGCCGACCTCGAGGGCGGCCCGGGCACGGTGACGCAGGTGCGCGAGTGCGGGCTCGCGATGCTCCACTACGCCAAGGCGTCGCGGACGCCCGTGTTCCTCGTCGGCCACGTGACCAAGGACGGCGCGGTGGCGGGCCCGCGCGTGCTCGAGCACATGGTGGACGCGGTGCTCTACCTGGAGGGCGAGCGCTACCAGCACTACCGCGTGCTGCGCGCCGCCAAGAACCGGTTCGGGAGCACGAACGAGCTCGGCGTCTTCGAGATGCTCGACTCGGGGCTCCGCGAGGTCGCGAATCCGAGCGAGGCGTTCCTCTCCGACGGCGCGCGCGACGTGCCGGGCGTGGCGGTGGTGGCGAGCCTCGAGGGCGCGCGGCCGCTCCTCGTCGAGGTGCAGGCGCTCGTGTCCACGTCGTTCTACGGGACCCCGCAGCGCGTGACGAGTGGCTACGACCCGCGCCGGCTCGCGGTGCTGCTCGCCGTGCTCGAGCGGCGGGTGGGACTGCGCATGGGCCGGCACGACGTGTTCGTGACCGTGACCGGCGGCTTCAAGCTGGACGACCCCGGCGCGGACCTGGGCGTGGCGCTCGCGATCGCCTCGAGCTTCCGGAGCCGGCCCGTGCTCGAGCGCACGCTCGCGCTCGGCGAGGTGAGCCTCTCGGGCGAGCTGCGCCGCGTGCCGCGCCTGGACGCGCGGCTCCGCGAGGCGGCGCAGATGGGGTTCGCGCGCGCCGGCTTCCCGCGCGCCCAGCGAGCGGACGCGGAAGGCTGCGGACTCGAGCTCGTGCCGCTCGCGGCGCTGCGCGAGGCGTGCGAACAGCTGCTGGGTGCCAAAGTCGACGCGCCACGCCTCGAGGCCGCAGTACTCGGCGTTCGTCACCCACTCCCGCTCGGAGAGGAGCGCGAGGAGACGGCGCTGGCGGTCCGACATCGCGCCGGGCGGCGTG
>DATDEX010000124.1:0-6891 GCA_036522895.1 Candidatus Eiseniibacteriota bacterium
ATCGGCGAGCAGCTCGAAGCGGCGCGCGTTTTCCTCGAGCTGATCGAACACCGCGCGCAGCGCCGTGTCGCTCGAGTCGGGAGGTCCCGGAGTGGTGCAGCGACCGGCCGCGACGGTAACGGGGGGCAGCTCGATCGCGAGATGTCGCAGCGCAATCTGGACGACCGCCGGGCGTCCGTCGCGCACGACGATCTGCGTGTCGAGCGGTGCGTAGCCGATCTGTCGGACGCTGAGGACGTAGGTGCCGGCGGCGAGCGAGTCGAATTGAAATGCACCGGCCGCGTCGGTGAAGCGGCGCCGCGCGCCCGGGACGAGCGTCACGATGCTGAAACCGAGCGGCTCGCGAGACTCGGCGCCACGTACCGCGCCGCTGATGGATGGTGGGCCTGTGATGGCTTGCACGAGGGCGAGGACGAAGAGCATTGCTATGCCCGAGGAGAGTGTCGAACTCTCACGGGGTTGCCCCCGGGGGATTTTGAGACAACCTCCTGGTAGAACAAAGTGACACGTACGCGCACTTCCGAGCGCGAAAACGGTTGATCGAGTGGTCGCTAGTGCCTGCTCGCGCCTCTAGTCCTGCCACCAATCTGCCACTGATTCTCTTAGTGATCCGTGGAGTAGCCCCACGCGTTCTTGATGTCCCACTCGTACTTGCTTCTCTGCTCTCCCACGATGATGTCGAACCCAAAATGAGAGGTTGCCCGAGGTGAGATCCGGACAGAGGTACGATAGGTTCGTGCTGTGGTGTCGCGACCCCTGATGGCCCGAACCTCGATCTCTACCTCGTTGACTGTAGTGTTCGCGGTTCCATTGTAGAGGTCGCCGCCAAACCTATTGCCGTATTCGAGCCCTGCCCGGCCCGTGAGGTAGACAAGCTCTAAGGAGTTGAATGCCCTGGTCTCGGTGCCTGGCTGGGCCTGCCAGGGAAACTTCGCTCGGCAAGCGCGCGCGATCACACCAATGGCCGGTTCATTGTTCGGCACGCCTTTGAGCGATCGCGTCATACATTCTTCGAAGGTCGCTGGTCGGTTAAGTGCGCCGGTCGCCACAACCGTCAACGCAATCCCCAGGCTGAATGCCGCAAGCAGGCCCAGCGTGTTCTCGTAAAAGACGCCTTCCAATCCCGTTGGTGTGGCGCAGCGCCCATTGGCTGGTTCATAACCTTGCCCTCTTGCACGATGACTCCGCCCTGGCCTCTGATCCCGACGGAACGCGCGAAACATCAGGACCCGTGTCGTAAGAGACAGCCTACTTCGCGATTGTCCAATACAGGTAGGTGTCACCCTTGTGCTGGACGATGTTCAGCTGCAGTCCTGGGCCGCACTGCTCGCACTCGAATGCGATGCGCACTGCGTCGCGTCGCGGGCTCGGGTTCTCCACCTGCGCGTTCTCCATCCTTTGAAACGCGCCACCGTCACCGCGTACCGAAGTCACCATGACGTACTGATCGTCCTCGGGGCGGTCGAACGAAGTCACTACCGTGTGGTGCAGCGATGCGCGCTTGCGACACCGCGGGCAATGCAGCGACTGGTCCTCGTCGTACTCGATCAACTGTTCCTTGTCGACCCATGTCATCGTCGGTTCTCCCATTGTGCGTGTTCGTGCCGCTAACTCCAGTTCCTAGTCTTGCCACGGAGAATCCAGCTCACCGCGCCACCTCGACTTCTATTTCTAGCCGCGCGGCTGCCACGGTGATCAGCGGGCTCAACCCGCCGACGTTGCTGCCAGACATGTTCCCGAGGTACGTACGGCGCACGTTGCGGGGCGCGGTCACGTATAGCCGCTCCTTTGGTCGGGTCACCGCGACGTAAAGCCGCCGAATGTCGTCGGCTGCGTGGTCGCTGGTGAAGGCTGCTTCGATCGCGGACACGACGAAGGCCACTCGCGCTTCGAGTCCCTTGGCGCCGAAGATGGTCCGCACCGGAATGTCGTTGGGTCGTTCTTCGGGAGCTATCAGGATGTTCTGTGATAGCTCTACCACCACGCTAGCCCATTTGACGGGTGCTGCGACGTCGGCTCCCGCCGCGGCCTCAACCCGCGCGAGCATTGTCAGGTCGAGGTTCTCTAAACGCAGCTGCTCAGCCAGAAGCCCTACGATGTCTCTGGCCCTTACGTTCTCCTGGCCGTCTAAGCGCTCGATCAGGGTACGGCCCGCCGTCAACGCTCGACGACAGGCGGGATCGCCCTGTGCGACGTGTTCGAGATTGCGGCGATAATCGCCTTGGTTCGCGTACAGAAGTTGGGCGAGACGAACGTTGCCTATTCCCGGCGTTGCCCAGACGAGCGTGCGCCATGCAACCTGGTCGTTGCGGTCCACGAGAATCCGCGCTCCGGCCCCCAGCAGGCGGACGGCCTTGTCTAGAGCCGCCGGGTCGAGACCCACGGGGTCGTAGAACTCAAACGGTAACGCCTCCGTCGCTGCCGCGGACTCAGTGAGCTGCTGCATCACGGCAGCATAGAACTTCGGCACCACGATCATGATCTCACACGGGCGCAAGCCGCCCTCGATAAGACGTTGACATTCGCCGATGATCCAGCGCGCCTCGCCCTGGGGACTGGGGCACGTGAGTAGTCTGACCTCGCCGACATCGGCTCGTCCGGGACGCGGCGTGAGAGGGGGACGTGCGAATCCTGGAAGCGGCGGCAGCGGTTGGGCGACGGCCTCTGCGAACTCGCAGATTCGTTGCGGGCACCGCCAAGACTGTGTCAGCGGGTCGAGCGCTACCTGATACACCTCCCCGAATCGGTGGAGCGCGCGTTCATCAGCTTCCCGAAAACGAAAGATGGACTGCCGATCGTCACCAGCTGCGATGATACGCGTGCCCCGTTGAGCGAGCAGCTGCAAGAGGCGCAGCTCAGCAGCCGTCAGGTCCTGGTACTCATCCACCAGCACGTGAGTCGGTAACGGGTCCAGGTCTGCGCCCTGCTCCATCAGATGGACGAGGTCCATGACGAGCTCGTCCATCAGCCGATAGCGAAATAGCTCCCGCTGATTGCGGAAGACCTGGTAGATCCGCTGCTCGAGTGCGTTCATGTTCGGCGGCTCGTCCTGCCCCTCGCGGAACGCCGCGCCGAGCCGTCGGAGAAAGTCCTTCGTCTGCTTCAGCGTGGGTGCCTCACCGAAATCGTGCTGCACGCCGCGCTTGAGATCTTCCAGAATGAAGTTCTCGACCGACCACGCGTCCGCGACCCGCCTTCCCCAGGTCTCGCCGAGCTGGTTGAGCTGAGCGAGCGCGAAGGAATGCAGCGTGCTGGCCCTGCACTCCGGGATGCGTTCGCTAAGGGAGTTCGCTAGCGAGCGCGTAAGCGTGACGACCACCAGCCCCTCCGCGCGCGTCCCTGCGCCGATCAGGGCCGCGGCACCAAAGGCCAACGCGCGGGTCTTTCCCGTGCCCGGTCCTGCCACGAGCAACGCGTGCGATTGAAGAGCGCGCTGAATGAACTGCTGCTGTTCGTGAGTCGGTCCATCCGGCGCGGGCCCACCGCCATTACTCATCTTCATACCTCATAGGCGGCTAACGATGGGGCACGACGGGGCACGTCGTATAGGGCGTTTTTGCGGCATGAAGGGTTGGTTTTGCGGCAGCAGAACTATGAGCCAGCCGCCTCCGCTGAGGAAGCAAATAGCGGGAGTTCAGACGCGCTGTAGGGGGCAATCATCTGCTCGATCTCGGCTGGCCGACGCCCCAGCTCGCTCGCGAGATCATTCAACGACACGCCGGCGCTGAGGAGCAGGTTGAGCGCGCCCTGCAACAGCGCGGGCAATTCGCGTCGCGGCTCCTCGGGCTCGTTCATTCGCCAACCGAGCTTAGCCAGCTGCACGAACGCCCGCCGGTACGTCGCCTCGGAGAAGATCCGCAGGTCGTAGGCGCGCCGGACGAGCGCTGCCAGCGAGACCTGCCAGCGTCGTTTCAGCTCTAGCAGGTGCGGCCACACGAGGCGGCGCGGGCACTCGCGGCTGAACGGATAACGCGGCAGGAGCAGAGCGCTCGCAAAGGCATCGGCCTCGTGCTCGCGTTGCGGGTCACCCGCGTGCGCGTGCGGGTGCATCAGCAAATGCCCTAACTCGTGCATCACGTCAAACCGGCGGCGGCTCGCCGAGCCCTGGTCACTCGCGAGAAAGATGATCGGCCACGAGCCGACCCACGCAGAGAATGCGTCGAGGCGCGTCGAGTGCCCCGGCACCTCGAGTACTAGCACGCCGTGAGCTTCGAGCAGCCCCATAGGCTGGGTGATCGGGCCGAGGCCGAGGTCCCACGCATCGCGCACTGCGTCGGCGAGCGCTTCGATCCCCTTCGGTGTCGTGTTCCGGCGGAGCCGCTGCGGGATAGCGTGGAGCTCTTCGGGCGGAAAATTCACATGCTGCGCGAGATGCTCGGCGATGTCGAGTCGCAGCTCGCCGCGCGCTAGCACTGTACGCCGCTCGGCCTGCGTGCTGGTCCGGCGCCGCCGGAAGTGACAACGCTTCGGGTCAATGCGACGCGTGCCCTCCACCGCGAAAAATGGCGGCTCGACGCCGAAAACGAACGCGAGACGGCGCAGCACGTCCACGGAGGGTCGCGTCAGGCCGCTCTCGAACTGCGAGACGGCGCTCGCGGTCGTGTCGATGAGCGCGGCCAGCTGGCGCATCGTCCAGCCCTGCGCCTCGCGCGCCAGCGTGAGCCGCACGGGGGCAAAGTTGAGCGCGCTGGTGTGCGCCCCACCTTCGGGGGCGGGGCGCACGATCTGCGGTTTCCGCGTCACGCGATTGGCTTCTCCTGCTGTGACGTTTTCTTCTTAAGTGTGAGTACCGGGACCTTGGTCGGCACGGCGGGCGGCAGCACGGCCTCGGTCGCGAGCGGCTGCCTTCTGCCGTCCCAGCGCCAGATCAGCTTACGCCAGTGCCAGCCGGAGATGGTGCCCGTCGTGGAGGTCTCGAAAGGCTCGGCGATCCAGATCTGTTCACAGCCCGCCGTCGGGTTGCCGAGGTGTCCGAGAACAAGTGAGCGCGGCATGTACGCATCGTCTGACAGCTCGAACGAATACTGCACGTTGTCTGTGGCCAGCTCGGCCGCTGCCCCGTCGTTATTCGGGAAGCGGAAATCGATTTGATCCACGGCCTCCGTGCCGAGACGGTAGACGCCGAAGCGGAAGCGCCCGACTTGAAAGCGAAACGCGGGCTCCTTCGGGTCGATCTGGATGCCCAAGGCAGGATCGCGCGCGAGCGTGCTGATCTCATGTTCCAGCACCTTCCAAACCATGTAGCCAAAACTCTGTGCGTCGCACCCATCGTTTGGGTCATGGTACTTCGTCGTGACCTTTTGATACGCGGTGCAGGCAGCGGTGATGATCGCGGGCTGAACCGGTCCGAAGTCTGTGTCTACAGCTTCCTCGATTCTTGAGACGAGCTGCATGCGGCTAGCCTCATCCTTTCCAGCGGCAGATGGTCCGGGTGCCGTGTCCCGGGGGCCCAAGGGGTGCGCTACAAGATGCGCGATTGCCGTCCGGAAATCAAGTAGACTGCTTACTCGCCGCGCGCAATTCAAAGGGCGAAGTCTGGATGCTTGGTCAGAGAACGGAGAACGGTGGGAGCCAGCGCTCGCCGTCTGCTCGTGCTGCGACCATCTGTTCCTCCCGGACGAAAAGACCGAGGCCCCGCTGAACGCAGGTCCCCCTAGGACTGCTGCTCTCCTAGGATTGGGAACTCCGAGTTCTGCGGGGCCTCTCGCCCGGTCGTGCGACGGTTCTGCCCGTTCTACTCGCGGCTCGTGCCGCGACCCTTCAATATAAAACGTTTACAGCACGTCAATCGTCCGTTGACGGACGTTCATGCTTGTCGCGGCTGAATATCTCCGTCTATGACCTTCTGCCCAAACACAAAACCGTGCATTACCGCGTCCTCCCGCGACGCGAATTTGTTGCTCATGCTGAGGATCTGCTCGGTGAACTCACCTTGATGATCGCGCCAGAGCTTCACGCTGACTGTCCACTCATTCGTGTCAGGCACGCGGGTCGCCAACGGCTCGATCTCGTAGTCGAGGTATGGAAGCTTTGGGCTTTGCTCTCGGATCGCGAGCCACGCGCGAATGCCAGCGGTAACCGACTCCTCGGTGTCCTCGGGTCCTCCGGGGAAGCCGTCCCGTGTTACACCGTCCACGGTGATGTGCCACCGCGCGTTCGATGGACGTGCCGGGCCCGCCGTTGTCGCGCCTACGGAGAAGCAGTCGGCAGTCACCTTCTTGCCGTGATACTCCAGCCCAACGTGGTCAATCATCGTACCTCCTGCTGGAGTGTAACGAATTATTCACCTCGATTGGTAGGGCCCCTCGACAAGAAGCCGGGGCGAGATCGGAATCTCGGCCCCGGCCCGTGCATCACCTCGCCTCACCATTCCATGCCGTGCCGCACCTAGCCATGCCGTGGACACAGTGCCCGAGGAGAGAATCGAACTCTCACCCCGTTGCCGGGACAGGATTTTGAGTCCTGCGCGTCTGCCAGTTCCGCCACTCGGGCGCTGCCATCAATCTGCCATCGAGCCCGAGTTCTTCCAGCAGCGGCGTGGAATACACGGGGATTTTGAGTCCCCTGCGTCTGCCATTCCGCCACTCGGGCCAACTCGATGGGCCGGAAACTTAGCTAGTTGCGCGAAATAGCGGCATCCAAAGGGATGGTCCGACGGGGCGCCCTGGTTGCGTACCCTGCGCCGTTTAGCGCGAGAGATCGAGCTTGTAGCCTTGCAAGCTAGCCCGGGCGACGTTCGCGCGATCGCTCACCTGAAGGATCGCGGCCATATACGGCTGTACGCTATCCGGGACGTCGAACCCCAACAATGCTCCGGTCGTGAGATTTCCGACTATGACCACGCGAGTGACTCTGCTATCGACATGGTCGGTGAACATCCACATCGAGGTA
>DATDEX010000125.1:0-14133 GCA_036522895.1 Candidatus Eiseniibacteriota bacterium
CGCGCCCGCGGGAGCCGCAGCGAGCGCCAGGCGCGCACGCGCCCGGTCCAGCGCCTCGGCCAGGCGTTCGCGGCCGAATGGCTTGAGGAGGTAGTCCACGGCATGCACCTCGAAGGCCCGGAGCGCGTACTCGTCGTACGCGGTGCAGAAGATCACCGCGGGCGGCGGATCGAGCAGCTCCAGCACCTCGAACCCGTCGAGTTTCGGCATCTGTACGTCGAGGAACACCAGGTCGGGGGCGAGCTCGGCGATCGCCTTCACGGCGTCGAAGCCGTTCGCGCACTCCCCCGCCAGCTCGATGCCCGGGTGCGCGCCAAGATACTCGCGCAGCAGCGCGCGCGCCGGCACCTCGTCGTCCACGACGAGCACCCGCATCCGCTCAAGCATGGATCGGCTCCCCCGCGCCGGCGAGCGCGAGCGCGGGCAGCGACAGTGTGACGCGGAACCGACCGCCGGTGCGCACCGCCGCGAGCTGGGCGTCGCGCGTGCCGAACACCTCGAGGCGGCGCCGGACGTTCTCGAGCCCGACGCCCTCGCCCCGCCGGAGCGGCGCGTCGGCGTCGACCGGGTTCTCCACCACGACGCGCAGCAACGCGCCGTCGCGCCGGGCCTCGATCCGGATCGTGCCCCCGTCCACGCAGTCCTGGATCCCGTGCTTGATGGCGTTCTCCACCAACGGCTGGAGGAGCAGCGGCGGCACGCTGCACGCGGCCGCGCCCGGCTCCACGGAGCGCTCGATCCGCAGCCGGTCCCCGAACCGCACCTGCTCGATCCCCAGGTAGCGGTCGACCAGCGCCAGCTCGTCCCCGAGCGTCACCGCGTCGCGCGCGCCCAGCGCGAGCGTGCGGCGCAGGAAGTCGCCGAGCCCCTCGCACATCCGGCGCGCGCCCTCGGGATCCGCCCCGACCAGGGCGTTGATCGAGTTCAAGCTGTTGAACAGGAAATGCGGGTTCAACTGCGCCCGCAATGCCCGGAGCTCGGCCTCGCGCGCCGTGACCTGCGTCTCGAGGATGCGCCGCTCCGCCGCGCGCGAAGCCTCGAACGCGAGGTACAGGTAGTGGGCGATCGCGCTCAGAAAGTAGAGCGGGATGCTCACCGCGAACAGCACGCCGAGGTCGCGGAAGATCGCCGCGTGCGACAGGCCCGGGGCGAGCCAGCGTTCGATCGCGGCCGCCCAGAACGCGCCGAGTCCCACCCACACCGCCGCCGCCTGGAGCGCGGCGCCGAGTTGGGCCGCGACCGCCGCCCCGGCGGCGTCGCCGCGCATCGGGTGACGCCGGCAGACCCACCACGCCGAGAGCGCGATGAAGCTGTAGAACACCTGCATGGGGAGCGCGAACGCGAGCGCCGCGCCCCACGGTCGCGGGTCGAGCACGCGGAGGAGCCAGGCGAGCGGCACGCCGGCGAGCGCGGCGCTCGCGACCACGAGCAGGAGCCGCCACGGCCGGGCGAGCAGTGGATGCATGCGTCAGGCCTGCGGCGGGGGCGGGCCGTCGTCGCGCGTGATCGTCACGCCCGTGGCGTCCACGCGGACCTCTTTACGCCGCCCCGAGCGGGTGCTCGAGACCACGCCCACGCGCACGCCCCGGAACGGGTGCTCGCGCCTTTCGTTCTTGATGTCGAGCCCGCCCATGATGACGACCCCGCGCACGATCAGCGTCGTCGTCGCCGTTCCGTCCGCGGGCCGCGTCCTGTCGTCGACGCCGCCCATGATGGGCACGACCTCGGAGACCACGCGCCAGTCCGGCGGCACGACGAGATCGATCCCGCCCCACCACGCGAACACCTCCGCGGTCACCTCGCTGCCGCGCGCCCGCGCGCCACGCAGGTCCGCCTCGACGCCGCCCATGACCGCGGTGGCCTCGAGGCCCACCAGCTCCTGCGAATCGATCGTGCGCACGTTGCCGCCGAGGAACGCGAACGGCCGCGGGTAGGCGCGAGCATCGGAAGGATCCGCGGACGCGGCGGGGCCGCGCATCGACCGCCACACGAGCGAGGAGCCGATCGCGATCATGAACACCGGCCAGAGCCGGAAGATGCTCACCTGCACGATCCCCAGCTCGCGAAGCAGCATCCAGCTCCCGGCGAGCACGAACAGCACGCCGCTCGTGACCCGCCGCGTGCCGTCCAGGCCCGTGAGGCGAAGGAGGCCGTAGCCGATCACCAGCGCCGGCCACCAGCGAAGCACCTGGTCGGCATCGGCGAGGCCGAGGTTCTGGAGCGTCCACAGGAGTCCGAGCGTCACGAGCAACGCGCCGAACACCAGCCGGCCGGTGAGCCGCGACGAGCGCCGCTCCCGGATCACGCCACGGGGGAGGCCCGGATCCACGCCGAAGTCACTGGACATCGCTCACCTCCCGCCCGTCGTCCACCGCTCCCACCCCGTGCCCCGCGCGCCGCGCGCGCGGCCCCCGCGCCGGGTGCGGAGCGGCGTCCCGTGCCCGGCGAACCGCGCCGGACCCGGCCGTGTCGGCCGGAGCGTGCACCAGCCACGCCGCGAACGCGAACCCCATCGCCACCGCCAACACCACGAGGAGCAGGCGCGCACTCAACGAGAGCGCGGTCTTCGCGATCGCCGCTCCCGCCGCGAGCGCGCTCGCCGGATGGCCCCACGCCACGAGCGCCAGCAGCGCCACGTTCTGGAGCACCAGCCACACCGTGCAGGTCGCGAACATCGCCTCGCGCCAGCGGCGCCAAGGCTTCGCAGGCGTCATGTTCGACTCCTTTTCAAAGAACATGGTCGGCCTCCTTCCGCGGCCACACGCTCTGGGCCAGCGCCTGCGCGAGCGAGCCGAGCCCCGCTGCCACGAGGGCGAGCGGCCAGCTGCGGCTCCAGCCGAGCTCGAACCAGTCGTTCGCCGCGATCAACATCCAACCCCCGATGCCGAGCGTGCTCACCGCGGAGCCGATCGCCCGCGGGCTGCGCGCGCAGAGGAGCGAGCCCGTGCCCATGGCGATCACGATCACCGGCCACCATGTGCGAAAGAGGTGGCTCGGGACGAGGCCGAACGTCGGCAGCAGGAAGCAGACGCCGAGCCCGATGAGAATCAGGCCCCAGACGAGCTTGTCCCACGGCCGGGCTTCGTTGTAGATGAGGTGTGACATCTCGCCCTCCGGGTCTCTGCAGCGGCTCCCGGCGCACCGTGCGCCGCGGGCCATCGCTCACGCAGGGAAGTTACGGACACCGGCCGGCCCGGTCGCGCGGCTTTCGGCCAATCCCGTCCACGCGTCGGTGAACGACGCCGGCGGGCGGCGGAACGGGCCCGCCCCGGCGCTCAGCGGCGACCCGCGCCGCGGCGAGACCCTGCGCTCCGAGCGGCGAGCGCAAGCGAGCCGATTGCGATAATGGCGGCGAAGGCGAACCACTGGATGGCATAGGACAGGTGGATCGCCTCGTCCGGCACCTCGTAGGGCTCGGGCTCGGGCGCCGCCTCGCCGCCCAGTACGTGCGGGCCGCGCGCATCCGGCAGCGCGCGGAGCCACCAGGTCGCGAGCGTTCCGGGAAGGCGCGCCGCCGCGGAATCCGGCTCGAGCGCGCGCGCCGACCAGAGCGCGACCCGCGCCGAGTCGGAGGCGAGCCGCACCCAGGGCGGCGGGTGAGCGGCGCGTGCGAACGGAAGCGCCAGGCCGACGACGTCGGCGGAGCTGTCGGGGAAGTGCTCGGGGTGAGCGATGCGCGCGTCCGCCGCGGCCAGCCAGCCGCGCTCGACGAGCACGGCCTCGCCCGAGGGGAGCCGCACCGGCGTCACCAGGCTCACGCCCGCGGCCCCGAGGTGCGTGCGCCCGGAGAGCAGCACGTGCACCGAGCGCTCCCAGCGGCCGCGCAGGTGGACGCGCCGGCCCGCGCCCGGCTCCATCCGGGGCAGAGCGCCCGCCACCTCGATCGGGGGCTCAGCGAGCCGCGCGCGCGCTGTCGCGTGCAGCGCGTGCTTCTCGTGCATGCGCGCGAGCTGCCACACGCCGAGGCGGATGCACGCGGCCGTCGCGGCCAGGACCAGCAGCGCTCGAAGGGCGGCGCGCGGCCCCACGCTTCAGGCCCCGGGCTTCGGCGCGGGCGGCTCCATCTCGATCGCCACGACGGTGGACTGGAATCCGCACGTCTTGTGCGTGCTGTCGCAGAACGGCTTCTTCGCCGACTGGCCGCAGCGGCAGAGCGAGATGCGGGTGCGCCCCGCGAGCCCGAACGCCCTGCCCTCCTGGTCCACGAGCTCGAAGTCGCCCTCGAGGCGAAGCGAGCCGTTGTTCATCACCGTGAGCTTTGCACCCGCCATGGTCACCTCCGGTAAGTATCCGTGCGCGTTATAGTTGGGACTCTACCAGCGTCCCCCGCCCGCGGCGAGCGCGGCCCCGCTCGCGGCCCGCCTCACCCGGCGTGCAACTCGCCCGGCCGCGCACGCGTAATTTCCGCCACCGGCACCCCCGCGGCCACGTGGCCCCGCCCGCCGGTGCAACGGTCCTGTTCCGGAGGTCCGCAGTGGTCGAGTTGATCGTCATCGCCGCACTCGCTTTCGCGGCGCTCATCGTGATCGGGGTGCTGGTGTCGATCTTCAGCGTCGTGGGCTGGTTCCTCTGGCTGCCGTTCAAGATCCTCGGCTGGTTCCTCCGCTTCGTGGGCCTGCTCTTCGCGCTGCCGTTCATCCTCATCGCGTGCCTGCTCGGCGGCTTCGGCCTGCTCCTCGGTGCGGGGTTCATGGTGCTCCCGCTGCTTCCGCTCCTCGCCCTCGGCGGCCTGGCCTGGTGGCTCTTCCGCGATCGGGCCCGCCATGCCGCGCAGGCGCGCGTCGTGAACTGAAGCCGGCTTCGAACTTCGCCTGACCGGGCGAATCGCGCGGCGGCGTCTCCCACCCGGAATGGGAGCGCCGCCCGTCGCGTTGTAGGCCGCTTGCGCCCGGCCCCCGCGCGCGGCATGCTCGGCCGGTTCCGCCCACTCCCCTCCCCGAGCTCCCCTCCCCTCGATCACCCCGGCGCGACGCGCGCCTTTTCCGCGAGAGAGCCCCCATGGCAGCCGATCCCTCCCGTCCGTTCATCTACGTCATGAAGGACCTCCGCAAGGTGGTCCCCCCCAAGCGCGAGATCCTGAAAGGGATCTGGCTCTCGTTCTACTACGGCGCCAAGATCGGCGTGCTCGGCGCGAACGGCGCGGGCAAGAGCTCGCTGCTCCGGATCATGGCCGGCGTCGACCAGGAGTTCATCGGCGAGGCGTGGCTCGGCAAGGGGCACACGGTGGGCTACCTGGAGCAGGAGCCCCGGCTCGACCCCAAGAAGAGCGTGCTCGAAAACGTGCAGGAAGGCGTCGCCGAGAAGGTCGCGGTGGTACGGCGGTGGAACGAGATCTCCGCCAGGTTCGCGGAGCCGATGCGCGACGACGAGATGGAGAAGCTGCTCGCCGACCAGGCCAAGGTCCAGGACCAGATGGACCACCAGAATCTCTGGGATCTCGACCGGCAGCTCGACATCGCCATGGACGCGCTTCGCTGCCCGCCGGGCGACGCCGACGTCACGAAGCTCTCGGGCGGCGAGCGGCGCCGCGTCGCGCTCTGCCGGCTGCTGCTCTCGCGCCCCGACCTGCTGCTGCTCGACGAGCCGACGAACCACCTCGACGCCGAGTCCGTGGCCTGGCTCGAGCGCTTCCTCCAGGAGTACGAGGGCACGATCGTCGCGGTCACGCACGACCGCTACTTCCTGGACAACGTCGCCGGCTGGATCCTCGAGCTGGACCGCGGCGAGGGCATTCCGTGGGAGGGGAACTACTCGAGCTGGCTCGAGCAGAAGAAGAATCGCCTCGCGCTCGAGGAGAAGCAGGAGTCCGCGCGCCAGAAGACGCTCGAGCGCGAGCTCGAGTGGGTCCGGCTCGCGCCGCGGGCGCGCCAGGCGAAGAGCAAGGCCCGGCTGCAGGCCTACGAGAAGATGTTCGCCGAGGAAGGCCGCGAGAAGGTGGACAACGTCGAGATCTACATCCCGCCCGGGCCGCGCCTCGGGAACGTGGTGATCGAGGCCACGAACCTGCGCAAGGGCTACGGCGACCTGCTGCTGATCGACGATCTGTCGTTCAAGCTTCCGCCCGCCGGCATCGTGGGCGTGATCGGGCCGAACGGCGCCGGGAAAACGACGCTCTTCCGCATGCTCGTGGGCCAGGAGAAGCCGGACGCCGGCACGCTGCGCGTGGGCGAGACCGTCAAGATCGCGCACGTGGACCAGAGCCGGGAGACGCTCGACCCCGACGCCACGGTGTACGAGACGCTGTCGGGCGGCAACGAGATCCTCACGCTCGGCAAGCGCGAGGTGAACGCGCGGGCTTACTGCGCGTGGTTCAACTTCCGTGGCGCCGACCAGCAGAAGAAGGTCGGCACGCTGTCGGGCGGCGAGCGGAACCGGCTCCAGATGGGCAAGCTCTTGCAGAGCGGTTGCAACCTGCTGTTGCTCGACGAGCCCACGAACGACCTCGACGTCGACACGCTGCGCGCGCTGGAGGATGCCGTGCTCGCGTTCGCCGGCTGCGCGGTGGTGATCTCGCACGACCGCTGGTTCCTGGACCGCGTCGCCACGCACATCCTGGCGTTCGAGGGCGACTCCCAGGTGACGTTCTTCGAGGGCAACTTCCAGGATTACGAGAAAGTCCGGCACGAGCGGCTCGGCGCCGACGCGGACACACCGCACCGGATCAAGTACAAGCCACTCGTGAGGGCCTGAGCGCGCGGCGCCCGCCGCGCTGGCCCGGCCCCGGCCGGCGCGGTACCGTCCGCGCGTGCCGCACGAACCCGCAGCCGCCGGTCGCCGGGAGCCGCTCCCCGCCCGTGCGTCGCGCTCTTCGCCGCTCGAGTATCGCGACCCGTCCCCCGCCCCGTGGCTCATCCACACGCTGGGGGTCGTCAACCGGTTCGCCGTGCTTCCCGGGCTCTTGAAGCTTCGCGGCTTCGACCTTCCGGCCGCGGATCTGGCGCGGCTCCGCGCCGCGGTTCGCCCGGAGACCGCGGCATTCCTCGGGCCCAACCATCCCGAGTTCCTCACCGACTGGATGGTGGACAAGGAACTCTCCCGCCGCGTCTCGCCGCTCATGGCGCACTGGGCGAGCTACGAGATCGTGAACGCCTCGCCGCTCGCCCGCGCGTTCTGGCTCGCGAACAACCTGATCGCCAACGTTCCCGGCGGGGGCGGCAGGGCCTACTCGGTGGCGTGGGCGCTGCGCGGCCACGGCGTGCTCCTCCACCCCGAGGGCACGGCCACCTGGCAGGGCGAGCGGGTCTCGACGCCGCTGCCCGGCATCGTGGACATGGCGCGGGAGGCCGCCGCCGCGCTCGCCGCCCGCGGGGAGTCGCGCGCGGTCTGGCTCGTGCCGATCGCCTGGCGGCTCGCGTTCGTGGGGGACGCGAGCGCGGGGCTCGCGCGTGAGATCGGGCGCATCGAACGGGGACTCGGCCTCCCGCGGAGCCCGGGCTCGCTCGGCGCCCGCTTCGCGGCGCTCATGCGCAGGCTCCTCTCCCGCCAGTGCGAGCGGCTCGGCCTCGCCCCGCCGCGGCTCGGCCCGACCGCCGTGGGAGCCGGGTACTTCGCGGCGCAGGCGGAGATACTCGCCCAACTCCGCGGGGCGCTCGCCGCGCGCTACGGCGAGCTGGATCCCGATCTCGGCCGCGCCCAGTTCCAGCTCCGGCGGGCGATGCGCGAGCGAAGCGTCGCCGATCCGGACGGCGTGCGCGGCGACCGCGCGCGGCTCATGGAGCTCCAGCGCCTCGCCGGCTTCGACCCCGCGCTCTACGACCGACCCCGCCTCGCCCAGGAGCGCGTCGCCGAGGTCCTGAAGCGCACGCGCTCGAGCCTTCTCACGCGGGGATTCCGGAACGCGCTCCACAACACGGTCCCCGTCGCGGTGGCGCCACGGGTGGTTCACGTTCGCGTGGCGGAGCCGATCGCGGTCCCGGCGGCCCCGCCCGCGAGCCCGCCCGAGGCGGAAACCGCGGCCCGGGCCCAACTCCTCGCCGAGCACCGCCGTCGCCTCCAGGCGGTGCTCGACGAGCTCGGCCGGGCTCTCGCCCCCGCCGCCGAGCGGCACGCGGTCGAGAACGCCCTCTGGAGCGGGCCCTCGGCGGGCTGAAACCCGTGCCCCGACCCGCCGATAACCCCCGGTGTCGCATGGCCCGACCGCGCGCCGGCCCCGGAGCCGGACCCCTCCGCGTCCCGGACGGGGCCGCGAGCGCGCGGCGTGACGACGCCACCCCAGAGGGAGGATAGACGCTTGAAGAAACTGTGCTTCGTCTTCGCCGCCGCCGCGCTGCTCGGTGCCGTCACGGCCCACGCCACCGAGGGCACCATGGGCGGCCTCGGCTTCCACGTCGGGAGCTCGCCCTTCTCCGGCATCCTCATCAGCTCCGGACCGGCGACCACGCCGACGCTCGGGATCCGGCAGTGGTTCACGCCCTCGGTCGGGTTCGACCTCGGCGTGGGCTACAACGTGTTCAATTCCACGCAGGGCGCGCAGCGGGACCAGTGGACCGGGTTCGCCGTCGAGGCGGGCCTCCCGTTCGTGGCCAAGCGGTGGGAGCACGTGAGCTTCGTCGTGCGGCCGGGCTTCCAGTTCGGGACGCTCGAAGATCAGGACAAGAGCGCGCCGCCGACGCTGTCGACCAAGTGGACCTCGGTCGGCGTCTCGGGAGAGTTCGAGGTCGAGTGGATGGTGGCCGACAAGGTGAGCCTCTCGGCCTCGCACGGGCTCGGCTGGAACTCGCTCAAGGACGACGCCACGCCGTCGACCAAGTTCACGTCGTTCGGCACGACCGGCAGCAACTTCACGCAGCTCGGATTCCACGTCTATCTCTGGTAGGCGCGGGCCCGGGCCCTGCGGGCCCGGACACTCGCACGCGACCCCGACGCCCCCGGTGCCCCGCGCCGGGGGCTTCCTCGCGCCCCGGCACTACACGAATGTGCACGGGCCGCGGTTGACCCTCCGCCCGCGGCCCTCCTAGTCTGGCCGGCTCATCCGGGGGTGCGGTCTCATCCCCGGCCGGCGCACGCGCGGGAAGCCCGCAGCGCCATCCTCGAGGCTCACCGGGTTTCGGGATCAGGTGCCCGGGCTCAGGCCGTTGAGGCAACACGAGAAACCGGGCGGACGCCGCCCCTCCAGGGAGGATGCAATGAAGCGAATCGCTATCGCTGCCATCGCCATGCTGACGCTCGCTGCCGCAGCCCACGCCGAGGGCACCATGGGCGGGCTGGGATTCCACTCCACCAACGCGCCGATCGGTGTCCGCCAGTGGTTCACGGACAAGTTCGGCGTGGATCTGGGTGTGGGCTTCACGTCGGATGGCTTCAAGAACAAGGCCCCGAATGCCGCGAAGTTCGACAACGCCAGCACCTACTTCGTCGATCTGGGCCTGCCCTACGTGTGCAAGAAGTGGGAAAAGGTCAACTTCGTCATCCGCCCGGGCTTCGAGTACGGGTCGCTCAAGGACAACGACGGCGTCGACAGCAACGTCAAGAAGGCCAACCAGTGGGGCATCACCGGAGAGTTCGAGGTGGAGCTCATGCTGGCCGAGAAGGTGAGCATCTCGGCGTCGCACGGCGTCGGCTTCTTCCAGTTCACCGACGAGTCCAACACGAACGACCTGGTGTCGACGAGGTTCACGACGACCGGGGACAACTTCACCGCGCTCGGCTTCCACGTCTACCTGTGGTGAGCCCGGGCGCGGCCGTTCAGCGCCCTCCCAGAGCCCCCCGGGTCCGTTCCCGGGGGGCTTCGTGCTTCCGGCCGATACGGGTCCCGGCCGCGTTTGACGCGGGTCTCCCCCGCCCCTAGCTTCGCGCCATGCCCCTCACCCACATTGACGAGCCGCGCCTCGGCGAGCGACGGCGGAGCGTCGTGTGCCGGGTTGGCGGCGTGCCCGTCGGCGGCGCCCACCCGGTCGTGGTCCAGTCCATGACCAACACGGACACCGCCGACGCGGCGGCCACCGCCGAGCAGGCGGCACTGCTCGCGGCCGCGGGCAGCGAGCTGGTGCGGGTGACCGTCAACACCCGCGAGGCGGCCGCGGCGGTGCCGGAGGTCGTCCGGCGGCTGCGGGACGGCGGGCACCCGGTGCCGATCGTGGGCGACTTCCACTACAACGGCCACACGCTGCTCGCCGAGTACCCGGAGTGCGCACGGCTCCTCGACAAGTATCGCATCAACCCCGGCAACGTCGGCGTGGGCGAGAAGCACGACGACAACTTCCGCCGGATGATCGAGATCGCGGTCGCGAACGGGAAGCCGGTACGGATCGGGGTCAACTGGGGCTCGCTCGACCGGGCGCTCCTCACCACGCTCATGGACGCGAACGCACGGCTCCCGGCGCCGCGCACCGATCGCGACGTGGTGCTCGAGGCCATGCGCGAGAGCGCGCTGCGCTCGGCCGAGCTGGCGGAGCGTTGCGGCCAGCCGCACGACGCGATCGTGCTCTCGGCGAAGGTCTCCGACGTGCGCGACCTGGTGGAGGTTTATCGCGCGCTCGCCGCGGCCTGCGACTACCCGCTGCACCTCGGGCTCACGGAGGCGGGGCTCGGCACCAAGGGCATCGTCGCCTCGACGGCGGCGCTGGCGGTGCTGCTCACGCAGGGCATCGGCGACACGATCCGCGTGAGTCTCACCCCGGCGCCCGGCGGCGACCGCGCCGAGGAAGTGCGCGTGTGCCAGCAGGTTCTACAGTCGCTCGGCCTCCGGCACTTCACGCCCCAGGTGACGAGTTGCCCCGGCTGCGGCCGCACCACGAGCACGTTCTTCCAGGAGCTCGCGACGCGCGTCACCGCCCACATCCAGGCACGCATGTCGGAGTGGCGCGAGCGCTACCCCGGTGTCGAGGAGCTGAACGTCGCGGTCATGGGCTGCGTGGTGAACGGGCCGGGCGAGAGCAAGCACGCGGACATCGGCATCTCGCTGCCCGGCTCCGGCGAGGATCCGCGCGCGCCCGTTTTCGTGGACGGGAAGCTGGCCGTGACCCTGAAGGGCGACGCGATCGCCGACGACTTCGCGAAGCTTCTCGACGAGTACGTCGCGAAGCGATTCGGAGCCTAGGGCCGCTTCGCCGGGGCGCCCGCCGGACGCTCGTGCCCGAAGTACAGCAGCTGGTGCTGGACGCCGAGCGGCGAGCGGGCGGTGCGCTCCATGAGCAGCGTGTCGCCGCCCGCGGCCAGCGACCAGCGCTCCTCGGACCGGAGCTCGAGCAGCAGGAGTTTCGCGACCGAGACGAACTCGAGCGTCTTGCCCACGTGCCGGCCGCTCGTGCGCACGAGCTGGCCCCTCAACGTGTTCTCCGCCTCCCCGTCGGCACGGTAGACGTAGTCGAGGCTCGTGCTGTCGCCGCTCGCGCGCACCGCGCGGCTGCGCACGCGAACCCGCTCGCCGTCCGTGACGATCTCGTCCTCGCGCGCGCGCAGCCCCGAGGCGGCGGAGCCGAACTCGCTCCTCGCCGTATCCAGCACCCAGCGGCCGTCAAAGCTCTGAAGCGGCGGCGGCGGCAGGTGGACCGGGCCCGGTGTGACCCGCGCCGTGACCGGCGCCGTGGCGAGGAGCGCGACCATCAGCCAGCGGGCGCTCACCCCCGCGCCAGCGCCGACAGCACGTCGCTTGCGAACGTGGTGAGCGACGGGTCGCGCGCGCCCATCACGAGCACGATGTCGCCCGGCTCCGCCACCTCCACGATGCGGCGCACGAGCCACTCGCGCGACGGCGCGAACTCGGCCTCGCGGCCGCGCGCGACGATGTCGCGCACCAGGTCGGCGGAGGAAAAATCGCGGGTCGCGGTGCCACCCGCGTAGAAGATCTCGAGCATCCACACCTTGTCGCCCGGCTCGGTGCGGGTGGCGAACGTGTCCACGAAGCCGTCGCGGAGGAAGCGCGTGGGCCCGTAACCGTGCGGCTGGTAAACCGCCAGCACGCGGCGCGCGCGGAGCCGGGCGACCGCGAGCGAGGCCGCGATCTTCGCCGGGTTGTGCGCGAAGTCGTCCACTACCTCGACGCCGCGGGCCGTGCCCAGCGACTGGAAGCGCCGGGCGACGCCGCGAAAGCGCGCGAGCGGCGCGACCATCTCGGCGAGCTCCACCCCGAGCGCGCGACAGGCCGCGATGGCCCCGAGCGCATTCTCGACATTGTGGGCGCCCGGCACGGGCAGCGTGAACTCGACGCCCTCCACGCGAAAGCGCGCGGAGGCGGGTGCCAGCTCGAGCCCGGTGCCGCGCACCGCGGCGCCCGCGCCGAACCCGAACACGATCGCGCCCTGCTTGAGGTCGTCCGGAATGCCCTCCTCCCCGCACACGAACGCCTCGCGCGTGCGCCGCTTGAGCACCCGGAACATGGCCGCGACCTCGTCCTCGCTCTTGTGGTCGCGCGACAGGTTGAGGCACACGGAAAGCGCCGGCTGATAGCGCACGAGCGAGCCGTCGCTCTCGTCCGCCTCGACCACGAGCGGGCCGGACCCATGCTTCGGATGCGTACTCCCCGCCCACGCGTTGCCCCAGTAGCCCTGCTCCTGAAGCGCCACCAGGTCGCCGCCCGTGATCACCGAGGGGTCACGGCCCGCGCCGCGCAGGATCTCGAACACCATCGCGGTGGTCGTGGACTTGCCGCTCGTGCCCGAGACGGCCACCGAGCGGAACTCGCTCACCCAGTACGCCAGCATCGCGGAGCGGTGGACGATCGGCAGCGCTCGCGCCCGGGCGGCGGCGACGTCGGGCACCGATTCCTCGACCGCCGTGGAGACGACGAGCGCGCCGCAATCGCCCGCGAGCCCGCTCCCGTCCTGCGGCCACACCTGGACGTGCAGCCGCTCGAGCTGGGCGCGGGCCTCCGCCCGCTCGCCGTGGTCGAACCCGCGATCGCTGCCGCTCGCGTGTCCACCCAGCATGGCCTGGAACTGGGCGAGCGCGCTCATCCCGCTGCCGCCGACGCCCGCGTAGTGGAAGCGCGCCGCCCCGAGCGGCGCCGGCAGGTCGTCGTCGCCGGGCGCCACGATCGCGACCAGGTCGCCCTCGCGCACGCGCTCGAAGAGCGCCGTCACGTCGTCGTTCGAGAGCCGGATGCAGCCCGCGGAGACCGGCTGCCCGAGGTGGTCCTCCGCGTTCGTGCCGTGGAAGTAGATGTAGCGCTCGAGCGAGTCGGCCCCGGGCCCCCGATTGATGCCGGGCTCGAGCCCTTCGAGCGTGAGGATGCGGGTGAGGATGAGATCCTCGGCGCGCGGCTCGCCGCGCCACACCTCGCCGGTGGGCTCGCGGCTCGCGAACACGGTGCCCCGGGCCGCCCCCGCGCCGATCCGGGCATGGATCCGGTGCCAGCCCGCGGGCGTGCGATAGGAGCCCTCTTCGCCGCCGATCCCCTTGGCCGAGGTGGAGACGGGCGCCGAGAACGCGACCCGGCCGTTCTCGAGCAGGTGGGCCCGCTGGTGCTCGACGTCCACGAGCAGGAGCCGCGGCGGCAGCTCGCGGACGGGCGCGCGGGCGCGCCGGAGCGCGCGCTCGGCGAGCGCCAGGACCTCCATGCCGCCGGCCAGGGTGGGCATGCGGCGCAGATTGCCACAGCCGCCCACGAAATGCGCGTCCCGCCGCGCGCGTCGGCCCCGGGAAACTCGCGGGGCCGGTCCACACTGCGACCGGCCCCGCTTCGCGGCGGCCCGCGCGTGAAGTGGATGCGGCAGGTTCGTCGCGGGGGTAGCGCACCGCGGCCGGTGTGCGCGCGACGAACCCTTGCCGCGAAAGGTCGCCGTCCGGCGCGCGGCGCAGCCCGCGGCCCGGGGTGCGGTGACGCGCTGCCGAACGGCGATGCTGGAATCGCTGGGTCGAGGGGGATCTCGAAAGCGCCGGGCCGCGGGAGCGGGCCTCAACGGATCTCCGGCGCGCGATCGACCTTGCAGCCCGGAAGATGCCAGAGGTCTGCTTGACGAATCAAGGGCAATTCGTTGGCCTTTACGTGACCTTTGGTCAGCAGCCGGGCCGGCGCCTCAGCGGGAGCGGAAGCTCATCGCGAGCAGGAGCCAGCCGGCTATGAACGCCACCCCGCCGAGCGGCGTGATCGCGCCCATGAACCCGGGAGCGCCCAGGGCGAGCGCGTAGAGGCTCCCAGAGAAGAGCACGATCCCGGCGAGGAAGAGGCCGGCGGCGCGCCCGGCAGCGGCCCCG
>DATDEX010000126.1:0-14581 GCA_036522895.1 Candidatus Eiseniibacteriota bacterium
GGCCGGCGCGGCGCCCGCGAGCGCGGCGCCCGCGAGCGCGAGCAGGAGCCCGAGCGCCTCGAGCGGCTCCGCCATGAAGCTCTTGGCGTAGATCCAGAGCGGGGTCGTGAAGCCGAGCAGTACGGAGGCCGCGAACGCGGCGCGCGCGCTCACCCGCAGCGCCCGGAGCGCCACGTAGAGCGCCGCCACGATCAGCGCCGCGACGAGCGCGTTGAAGAACGACGCGACGAATCGCGCCGCGAGCTCGGCGCGCTCGGCGCGGAAGCCGGCGGCGTGCGCGGCCACGTCGCCGGCCACGACGAGCGGCAGCGCGAGCACCGCCTCGCCGGCGGTGTTCTTGCTGTAGGCGCGGCCATCCGGTCCGCGCAGCGTGGCCCCCTCGGGCACGTCGATGTGCCCGTGCGCGAGCGCACGCGCGAGCTCGAACATGGTCACCTCGTCGCTCCCCACGATGCGGCCGCCGCCGGTGAGCGCGTACGTGAGGAGCGCGGCGAGCGCCAGCGCGAGGGCGGCGCGCGTCACGCCCAGCCCCGCGTGGGCGCGAGCTCGTCCACGAGCTCCACGGTGGAGCGCGCGAGCGCCTCCCACGAGTGCCGCGACCTGAGCGCCGCGATCGGCCCCGCCATCCGCTCGCGCAGGCCCTCGGCGAAGAAACGGACGAGCGAGCGCGCGAGCGCGTCGGGATCGTCCGGTGGGCAGGTGAGCCCGGTCTCACCCTCCTCCACGGTCTCGCCGATGCCGCCGACCCGGGTCGCGATCACGGGCGAGCCGAGCGCGTAGGCGACGTGCGTCACGCCGCTCTGCGTGCCCGCGCGGTACGGCAGCACGGTGACGTCGGTGGCGCGGAACAGCGCCTCCACCTCGTCGTCCGCGATGTAGCGGTCGAGGATCCGCACCCCGCCCGCCTCGCGCGCCAGTGCCGCGTAGCGCTCCGGCGGCTCGTAGAACTCGCCCGCCACGACGAGCGTCGCGCCCGGGCGCTCGGCGCGCACGCGCTTCCACGCGGCGAGCAACGTGTCGAGCCCCTTGTAGGCGCGCACGTAGCCGAAGAACAGCGCCACGTCGCCGGCGAGGCCCAGCGACGCCCGCGCGGAGTCGCGCGTGTGCCGCCCGCGGTCGAACTGGGCGTAGAACGGGTGCGCCACCCGCCGGCGCGGTGCCCCGGGCTTCAGCGCATCGAGATCGCGTTCGACCGAGTCGCTCATCACCAGGTAACCGTCGGAGTTGCGCAGCATCCAGTTCGTGAACGCGCGATCGTAGAAGCGGGGCTCGTGCGCGATGAGATTGTCGCAGACGAGCACCACCCGGGTGCCGCGCCGCCGGAGCGGGCCCACCGCGGACGCGAACGCGGGCGCGAAAAACGGCATCCACCATTTGAGTATCACCGCCCCGGGGGCCCAGCGCTCGAGGTGCGCGGCGGTGCGGCGCCACGACCAGGGCCCGATCGAGTCGAGGAGCGCGGCCGTGGGAAAGCGCGGCCGCGGTGCCTGCTCGTCGAGCTGGCTCGTGCCGGGAAAGAAGAGCCCCGGGTACTGGCGCGTGAACGTGACCGCGCGCACCTCCGCGTGCGACTCGAGCGCCTCGCCGAGGAGCTGCAGGTACTGCGCGAGGCCGCCGCGCCAGGGGTGGAGCGGGCCCACGAGCGCGAGGCGGCGCGCCTGCGCCCCCGGAACGGCGGAGATCCTCATGCGCGGCGGGCTCAGTGCTCGCGCGCCACCGGCCAGGACCGCACGCCGCGCGCCTCGAACTGGAACGGCACGACCTGCCCGCCGAGCTTTTCGAGCGCCGCCGCCACGCGGTGCCGGCGGTCGAAGCGCGTGAGGAACAGGAAGTAGCCGCCGCCGCCGGCACCGGTCATCTTGCCGCCCAGCGCTCCCTCCTTCCGGGCCACCGCGTACATTCTGTCGACGTGCGGGGTCGAGATACCCTCGGCCAGCTTCTTCTTGTGGAGCCACGCCTCGTGCAGCAGCTCGCCGAGCCCGTCGACGTGGCCGAGGAGCAGCGCGCGCTTCATCTCGGCGGTCTCGAGCTTGAGCGCGTGCAACGCGGCCACCGTGTCCTTCCGGCCGCTCGTGTAACCCCGCGTCTGCCGGTTGATGATCGTGGCGCTCTGGCGCGTCTGTCCCATGTAGCAGAGCAGCAGCCGGTACTCAAGCTCCTCCAGCGTGTCGCGACGCAGGCGGAGCGGCGTGACCACGGTGCCGTCGCGGCCGAACTCGATGAAGTTGAACCCGCCGAACGACGCCGCGTACTGATCCTGCCGCCCGCCCGCGAGCTTCAGGTCGACACGCTCGACACGGTAGGCCAGCTCGGCCAGCTCGTACGGCGGCAGGTCGAGCTTGAGCCACTCGCGGAGCACCGCGAGCAGCGCCACCATGAGCGTGCTCGAGGCGCCGAGCCCCGAGCCGGGGGGCGCGTCCGAGTGCGTCCACAGGTCGGCGCCGCGGCGAACCTTGAGCGCGCGCACCGCCGCCTTCAAGAGGTCGAGCGTGCCGTCGAACTTGACCCGGCGCGCGTGCGGGTACTTGGCGACGACGTCGTAGTCGAGCGAGGCGAGCGTCAGCCGGGGGTCGCGGCGCGGGCGGAGCGACGCGTACGCGTAATGGTTGATGGTCGCCGAGAGCACGCAGCCGCCGTGCTCCTCGGGGTAGGGCGAAACGTCGGTGCCGCCGCCGCAGAACGACAGCCGGAGCGGCGCGCGTGCGCGGTAGTAGTGGATCGCGGCCTTCATCGTGCGAGCTCCCGTTCGGCGCGCTCCCAGTCCTCCGGCGTGCCGATGTCCCAGAACCGTCCCGCGCAGCGCCGGCCGTGGATCAGGCCGCGCGCCGCGAGCCCCGGCAGCACGTCGCGCTCGAGCGACGAGGCCCCGGCCGGCAGCATGCGCCAGAACGCGGGCGCGAACGCGTACACCCCGCCGTTCACCCACGCCGGCCCGGTCCACGCTCCGTCCTTCTCGACGAAGCGCGTGATGCGCCCGTCGGCCTGCGTCTCGACGCGGCCGCGCGCGCGCGCGTCGGGCACCTCGTAGAGTGCCACCGCGCCGAGCGCGCCGCGCTCCCAGCGGTCGCGCTCGAGCGCCCACGGGTCGCCCTCGGCGAGCGTGTCGCCGTTCACGACGAGCGACGGCCCGACCACGAACGGCGTCGCGAGCCGGAGCGCCCCGCCGGTGCCGAGCGGCTCCGCCTCGATCGACCACTCGAGCGCGACGCCCGCGGCGGCGTCGCCGAGCGCGGACTGGAGCTGGGTGGCGCCGTGGCCGGCGAGGATCACGGCGCGCCGGATGCGGTGCCCGGCGAGCCATTCGAGCTGCCGCGCCAGGAACGGTTTCCCCGCGATCGGCGCGAGCGGCTTGGGCAGGTCCCCGAAGCGCGGCTTCAAGCGCGTGCCGAGCCCGCCCGCGAGCACGAACGCCTTCATCGCGGCCCGCTCATGGACGCTCGAAGTTGAAGCGGCGGCGGATCGGGTACTCGTCGCGCGCCGACTGGTGCGCGATCATCTCGCCCAGGAGCCCCATGAGGATGAACTGGATCCCGAGCAGCACGGAGGCGGCACCGAACAGCATGAGCGGTCGCACGCGCAGCGGGTCGCCGTGCAGCCACTGCGCCAGGAACCAGACCGCGAGGCCGAAGCCGGTGAGCAGGAACGCGAGCCCGATGCGGCCGAAGACGTGCAGAGGCTTCAGGGCGGACGTGGAAATGAACGCGGCGGTCAACAGGTCGAGGAAGCCGTTCACGAACCGCGAGGCGCCGAACTTGGAGTGGCCGAAGCGGCGCGGGCGGTGGTTCACGCCCACCTCCCCGACGCGGAAGCCCCGCCAGTGCGACAGCGCCGGCAGGAAGCGATGCAGCTCGCCGTAGACCTCGAGCGCGTCCACGACCTCGCGGCGGTAGAGCTTGTAACCGCAGTTGAAGTCGTGCAGGCGCACGCCCGCCACCGCGCTCGTGACGGCGTTGAAGAGCTTGCTCGGCCAGCGCTTCGTGATCGGGTCGCGGCGCTTCACCTTCCAGCCCGAGACGACGTCCAGTCCCTGCTCGAGCGCCGCGAACAGCTTCGGCAGCTCGTTCGGGTCGTCCTGGAGGTCGGCGTCCATCGTGCACACGTACTCGCCGCGCACGAGCTTGAACCCCGTCGCGAGCGCGGCGCTCTTGCCGAAGTTGCGGGACAGGAGCACGCCGCGCGTACAAGGTTCCGCCGCGCACAGGCTCTCGATCACGCGGTCGGTGCCGTCGCGCGAGCCGTCGTCCACGATGAGCACCTCCCACGACAGGTCGAGCGTGTGGAGCGCCGCGACGAGCTCGCGGTGGAGCTCGGGCAGGCTCTCGGCCTCGTTGTAGGCGGGAATGACGACGGAGAGCCGCGGCTCGCTCATCGCACGCCCCGGTAAAGCGAGCGCGCCCACTCCGCCTGGGCGGCGAGCCCGTCGGCGATCCCCACGGTGGTCGCGTAGCCCAGGTCGGCGGCGAGCCGTGCGGCATCCGCGCGGGTGCGCTGCGGATCCCCCGGCGGGCGGGGTTCGAAGTTCACCCGAGCCTTGAGCCCCAAGCTCTTCTCCAGCAGCGAGATGGCCTCCAGCACTTCGACCTGCGAGCCGCCGCCCACGTTGTAGACGCCCTGCGGTGCGGCGCGCTTCCACGCCCGCAGGTTCGCCTCCACGGCGTCGTCGACGAACGTGAAGTCACGCGACTGGCGGCCGTCGCCGTACACGCTGATCGGCTCGCCCGCGAGCATCGCGCGGCAGAAGCGATGGAACGCCATGTCCGGCCGCTGGCGCGGGCCGTACACCGTGAAGTAGCGGAGCGCCGCGACCGGCAGGCCGAAGTTCCGGCCGTAGAGCATCGCGAGGTGCTCGCCCGCGAGCTTCGTGACGCCATAGGGCGAGTACGGGCGGGGCAGCGCGGACTCGCGGGTCGGGAAACTTTCGGCGTCGCCATAGATGCTCGACGAGGAGGCGTAGATGAAGCGTTCGAGCCGCGCGGCCTTGTAGCGCTCGAGCAGCCGCTGGGTCGCGAGCACGTTCGCACGCGCGTAGCCCGCGAACTCGGCGCCCCACGAGGCGCGCACGCCGGGCTGCGCGGCCTGGTGGAACACCACGTCGACCTCCGGCAGCACCGCGAGGTCCGCGCCCGCGAGGTCGAGCTCGACGAGCGAGAACGCCGCGTGCCGGCCGGCGGACTCGAGGTTTCGGCGCTTGAGCGCGACGTCGTAGTAGTCGGTGAACGCATCCACGCCGGTCACCCGCACGCCGTCGGCGAGCAGCCGATCGGTGAGCACGGACCCGATGAAGCCGGCGGCCCCGGTGACGAGCGCGTGCGTCATGCCGGGGGCCTCAGCGCGGCCTCGCCTCGTTCGGGATCCCGAGCGGCGCGCTCCCGCCGCTGCTGCGCGCGCGCATCTGGGCGAGCGCCTCCTGGAGCCGCTGGCCCGCCTCGGCGTCGTCCGGGTGCTGGTCCACGTACGACTGGAGGCCCTGCACCGCCTCCTCGCGCCGGCCCAGCTCCCACAGGGTCGCGAACTCGTCGAAGACGGGATACGTGTAGTTCGGGTCCAGCTTGCGGCTGATCCGGAACTCGGTGATCGCCTCCTCGTGCCGCCCGCGGTAGCCGAGCGCCGCACCGCGGTAGTAGTGCGCCTGGGCGCTGCGCGGGGCGCGCTGCGCCAACCGGTCGTAGAACTCCCATGCCTTCTCGGTGTCGCCCGCGGCCATGTAGATGCCCCCCAGCGGGAACTGGATCTCGACCCAGTCGGGGAACATGCGTTCGACGTACTCCATCTCGGAGATCGCGCGCGGGAAGTCCCTCATCCGGCGGTAGTACATCGCCATCTCCATGTGCGCGAAGGCGTAGTTGCGCGACAGGTTCTGCGCGTTGTCGTCCTTGTAGACCTTCTTGTCCCAGCTGCCGTCGGCGGGATTCAGGAGTCCGCGGTACTTGTACGTCTCGTAGAGCGCTTTGCGCGTGGCAGGCTCGTCGAAGCCGGCGTGCAGGCTGTCGCGCATGACCTCCTGCACGATGCCCTCCTGGCGGAGGTACGGCTCGTAGCCGTAGGTGTTCGGCACGGTCACCGCGAAGTACGGCTGCTTCACCCAGCCCGAGTCCTTCTTCGCCTGCTCGAGCATGTGGTGCACCATGAACTCGTTCGTGTAGATGATGTTGCCCTTCTCGTCCTGAAACGCCCCCGCGCCCAGCATGTCGATCGTGCGGTCGTCGAGCTTGATCGGGACCTTCGGCTCCTCGTCCCGGAGCTGGCGGATGTACCAGTCGGTGTTCAAGAGGCTCAGATTCACGATCCGCACGTCCTTGCGGAAGTTCTCGACCTGCTGGATGTACCAGAGCGGGAACGTGTCGTTGTCGCCGTTCGTGAACATGAACGAGTTGGGCTTGAGCGCCGCCAGCATGTTGTAGGCGTAGTCGCGGGCGATGAAGTTCTTGCTCCGGTCGTGCGTGTGCCACAGATTGGCCATGAGCAGGAACGGCTGGGTCGCCAGGAGCCCCGTGGCCGCGATCGTCGCGAGCCGCCTCGACCCGTCCGCCTCGAACGACTCGCGCACCCACTCGACCAGCCACGCCACGCCGAGGCCGATCCACATCGCGTAGGCGTGGAACCCGCTCTGGAAGAAGTAGTCGCGATCGCGCACCTCGTGGTCGGTGAAGTTGAGGAACACGATCATGCCCACCGTCGAGAGCCCGAGGAACGTGAACGTGAGCAGGAACGACTTCTTCTCCCGGCGGTACTGCCACCAGCCACCCACGAGTCCGAGCGCGAGCGGCAGCAGCGCGGCCCACAGCCGGTCGCTCGGGAACAGCGGCCACTGGCGCTTGAGGTAGCGCCAGAACTCCTTGTCGAGCTGCGTCTCGATGACCTTGCCGCGGCGCGGCAGCAGGTGCATCTCGCCGTACTGCTTGCGCTCCAGCAGGTCGCGCATCTTGTCCCAGGTCGCGGGCGCGCCCTCGTTCACCGCCGGGTGCTGCGCGGCGCGGATCGGCAGGTAGAGGTGCGTCGAATAGCCGACCACCATGAGGAACAGCGAGAGCAGCAGCACGCGGCCCTCGCGGTGCCCGCGCGCGAGCCACAGCATGGGACCGATCACGGCCACGGCCGTGAGCAGGGCCACGCCCGGCGTGAAGTTGGCGTCCGAATATGCGGCGATGAGGCCCGGGATCGTCGCCGCCGCCCCGACCAGCACCACGAGCCCGCTCAGCTTCTTCCGCCACGACATGACCGCGTTGGTCGCGATCGAGAGCAGGATCACGGCGCCCGCGGTCTTTTCGAGACCCCACGGCACCCGGATGAGCGACAGGAACGGCATCAGGAACAGCACGGCGACGTGGCGGTCGACGAGGAACACGAGCACGATGAGCGGAATGCCCATGATCCCGACGCCCAGGTGGAGCCCCACGCTCAGCCACATGACGTAGGTCGCCACGAGCAGCGGGCCCACCGTCGGCTTCTTGTCGTGCGCCTCCCACCAGCGGAGCCCCAGCCAGAACACCAGGATCTGGGCCAGGCTCATCATCTGGTAGACCTCGGCCTCGATCGAGTTCTCCCAGAACGAATCCGAAAACGCGAGCATCAGGGCGCCGACCGCGGCGGCGACGACCGCGACCCACTCCTGCCACGCCTGGCGCTCGCTCCCGCCCTGCGCGAGGCGGATGAGGCGCAGCGTGGAGAGGTAAGTGACCCACACCGTGAGCGCCGCGGCGATCGCCGACAACGCGTTCACCCGCTGCGCGATGCTCGCCCACGGCACGAGCGTCGCCAGCCGCGCCAGCATCACGAAGAACGGCGTCCCCGGCGGATGCGGAACGCCCAGGATGTTCGCGACCGCGATGAACTCCCCGGAGTCCCAGAACGGCACGGTCGGCGTGAGCGTGAGGAAGTAGACCGTGGCAGCGACGAACAGCACGAGCACCGAGATCAGCGCGGCCGCGCGCTGGGTCGGGATCATTCGGTGGACCTCCGTGGATTCCGGGCCTTCGCCCGCCGACTCGGGATGCGAGCCAGGAAAACCAAGCCGCCGATCAAGCTGACCCCGACGGCGACGAGGTACGTGCCGAACTGGAGCGCGAACGCGCTGGCGCGGTCGAGCCCGACGAGGCCGAACAGGATCATCCCGGCCCCCTCGCGTACCCCGATGCCATTCAATGAGATGGGCAGGGAGACTATCACCGCCAGCAGCGGCACGAAAAGGAAGAAGTAGGCCGTGCCCACGTGCAGGCCGAGCGCGCGCGCGAACAGCACGTGGACGCCGATGCGCATCACCTGGACCACGAGCGCGACCCCCGAGAGCTGCAGGAGCAGCCGGCGCTCGCCGCGAAACGCCGCGAGCCGCCCGGAGAGCTCGTCGAGCGCCGGGGAGAATCGGCCGAGCCCGATGCGCGCCATGAATCGCTCGAGCGTCGCGAGCACGCGCGGCTCGAGCACCGCGCGCAGCATGAGGACCGCGAGCGCGAAGAACGCCACTACACCCGCGTAGGCCGCCGCGAGGTGGAAGTGATCGATCGCCGGCAGCGTCGTCACGAGCGCCACGGCGCCGAGCGCGACCGTTCCGAGCAGGCGGTCGAGCAGCACCGTGCTCAAGGCGGTCGGGCGCGACGATCCGGAGCGCGCGGCATCCAGCGTGCGAGCGAGGTCACCGCCCACGTTCGCGGGCAGGAAGTTGTTGAAGAAGAGCCCGACATGGTAGTACGCCACCACTTTCCAGAGGGGCAGATCGATGCCGGCGGCGCGCAGGAGCCGGCTCCACTGGTAGGACGCGAGCAGGTGGCTCGCGAACAATAGCCCCGCCGCCCCCGCGACCCAGACCGGATCGGCATGGCGGAGCGCCGGCCCGATGGACGCCCACTGGAGCCGGCGGAAGAGCCACGCGAATAGCAGCAAGCTCACGAGCACCTTGGCGGCGAGGAGCGCGATGGCGCGCGGCGAGCGCCCGGCGCTCATGCCCGCCCCCGCTCGCAGGCGAGCGCGTCCAGCGAGCGCCGGCCGCACTCGTCCCAGCGGAACTGCGCCGCCCACTGGACGCCCGCCGCACCGAGCCGCGTGCGGAGCGGCGCGTCGGTGAGCACGCGCACGAGCGCGTCGGCGAGCGCCGCCGTGTCCCCGAACGGCACCAGCAGACCGGTCTCGTCCCGCCGCACGGAATCCCGGAGGCCCGGTGCGTCGCTCGCCACGACGGCGGTGCCGCACGCCCCCGCTTCGACCACGGTGAGTCCCCAGCCCTCCTTGGGGCTCGGCTGGACGAGCGCCCACGCCGACTGGAGCCGGCGCACCTTCTCCGCGATCGGCACGAAGCCCACGAACTCCACCGCTCGCCCGAGGCCGAGCCGGGCGGTCTCGGCCGCGAGGGCCGCGGCGTGTGGCCCGTCCCCGATCACCTCGAGGCGGGCCTCCGGCACCCGCGCGAGGACCGCGGGCAGGGCGCGCAGGACCCAGTCGAGTCCCTTGTAGCGGCGAAGCCGTCCCACGAACGCGAGCGTCGGGCGGGCGGCCTTCGCCACCGCCGGATCGACCCGATGGCGCTCGTGGTCGATCCCGCAGTGGACGACCGTGACGCGCTCGCGGCCGATCCCGCGGGCGACGAGGTCGTCGCGCGTGCTCTCGGAGATCACGACGAACCGGCAGCGCGTGTAGGCGAGCGGGATGAGCGCCTCGAGCAGCAGGACGTACGCCGCGATCGCGGCGTTCGCCTCGCGAAAGACGGTGGTCCCGAACAGGTGCGGCACGATCACCCCGACCGGAGCGCGCGTGAACCACGGCGTGAAGCACGGCACCTTGTTGACGTCCTCGACGACCAGGTCCGGAGCGTGCGGCCCGGAGAACTCGCGCACGAGCACGCGGGGCACGACGAGGTTGAAGTTCCACCAGGTCCCGCGGCGCAGCACCCGCATGCCCGCGTGCTCGGACTCGGCGGCACCGCCCGGGAACGTGGTGGCGAGCCAGGTCACGCGCCAGCCGCGGCGCACGGCCTCGCTCAGCACCTGCTCGAGGTGGAGCTCGGCGCCGCCCGCCTCCGGGTGCGCCGGGTCGCGGAAGTTGATCGCGAGCAGATGCGGGGACGCGGCAGCGCTCACGCGCGGCGCCCGACCGTGCCGATCACGTGGCAGGTGTTGAGCGCCCAGCGCCGGCCGCGGAGTCGCGCGCGCAGGCCCTCCCAGCCCCGCGACCACCAGCCGGGGCCGCCCGGGTGGAGCGGCAGGCGGAGTCTCGTGCCGCGCTTCAGGACCTCGCGCACGACGCGATACCAGAGCCCCGGCACCATCCAGTCGCCGTAGCTGCGTGTCACCTCGAGCCCCGACTCGCGCACCAGCCGCTCGAGCTGTCCCACGGTGAACTGCGTCTCCCAGCCCGCGAACCAGCGGTTCGCCAGGATCAGCAGGTTCTTCATGAGCGTGTAGAGGTGCCAGGTCTGCGGCACGTCCACGAGCACGCGTCCGCCGCGGCGGGTAATGCGCGCGTTCTCGGCGAGCAGCGGCCGCGGGTCACGGAAATGCTCCAGCAGCCCCTGGTGAAACGAGATGTCGATCGCGCCGTCGCGAAACGGCATGCGCGTCGCGTCCGCCTGCACGAGCATGACGGGGATGCCCTGGGCGCGGGCCTGTTGCTGCACGAGCTGGAGCGAGGCGGGCGAGTAATCGAGCACGATGCCGCGCGCGCCGCGGCGCGCGAGCTCGAGGAGATCGCGGCCCGAGCCGGCGCCGATCTCCATGACGAGCCTGCCCTCCACCGGTCCGTCCGCGAGCACTTCGCGCACGAGCCGGCCGCCGGTCGAGTAGGTGTCGTCGATGTCCTGCTGGTGGCCTTTCCAGTAGGACTCCCAGTGATCCAGCGTCGAGACGCGCGCCATTGCCCCCCCTACTCGCCCCAGCGCAGGCGTTCGGCGAGGTGCGCGGGCAGGCCCGCCGCGTTGATGCGCCGCATCGCGCCCTCGAGGTCGTAGTCGAGGCGCACGTGCTCGAACGTCCACGCCACGTCGTCCCACAGCAGGTAGCCGGCGCGCGGATCGCCGTCTCGCGGCTGGCCGACGCTCGGCACGACGATCAGGTAGCGCCGGTCGCGGCGGCCGGCGATGCGGGGGTCGCGCGTGTAGCTCGCGCGCACGCCGTCGATCTCGAACGTGCCCGGGAAATGCGAGTGCCCGACGAAGCACACGGGTTCGTCGCAGTGGCCTATCTCGTCCACCGCCTCGGACGGGGTGAACACGTAGCTCCACGCCTCGGGCTCCGCCGGCGACGCGTGGACGAGCCGCGCGCCGCGCCACGGCACCGTGAGCGGCAGCGCGCGCAGGTAATCGGTGTGCGCCGGGGTGAGCGCCCCCGCCGTCCAGCGCGCCGCGGCCGCCGCCTCGGGGTTGAAGTATTCGAGCAGCGCGGGGTCGAGCGCGGCCTGGTCGTGATTGCCGAGCACCGCCGCCTCGATCCCCGGGCGCAGGCGTTCGATGCATTCGTTCGGCGAGGCGCCGTAGCCCACGAAGTCGCCGAGGCAGACGACGTCGGTGGCGCCCCGGGCGGCGAGGTCGGCGAGCACCGCTTCGAGCGCCTCCAGGTTCGCGTGCACGTCGCTCACGATCGCGTGCAGCATCAGAACTCCGCCGGCCGGAGCCGGCGGGCCGCGCGGTCGAGGACACCGTTCACGAACCGGCCTGACTCCTCGCTGCCGTACGTGCGGGCGATCTCGATGGCCTCGTCGAGCACGACGCGCGCCGGCGAGCCCGGACGCGCGAGCAGCTCCGCCACGCCGACGCGCAACACGGCCCGGTCGGTCGCCGCGAGGCGGGTGAGCGGCCAGCGCCCCGCCATGGCGGTCTCGAGCTCGCCGTCGATCTCCGACCCGCGCGCCTCGAGCGCGGTGACGACGTCCTCGATGAGCGCGAGCTGGTCGCGGGAGAGCCGCTCCTCCTGCTCGCGCCGCAGGTGCCACGCGAGCGGATAGGCGTCGCCGGCGATGTCCGCCTGGTACGCGACGCGAAACGCCACCTCGCGCGCGCGGCGGCGCGCTCCCGGCGGCGCGTTCACTTCCCACCCCGGGTCGCGGCGTAGAGGCTCGCCATGCTGAGCGCGGCGAGCGCGACCTGCGCCCCGGTGTTGCCGTGCGTTCCGCCGCAGCGCGCCTCGGCCTGCGCCGCGTCATACACCGCGAGCACGCCGTTCAGGACCGGCACGCCGGTGTCGAGCGCCACGCGCTGCAATCCCTGGGTGGCGCCGTCCGCGACGAGGCGGAAGTGCTCGGTTTCCCCGCGGATCACGACCCCGAACGCGAGCACCGCGTCGAAGCGCCCGGAGTCCGCCGCCCACGACGCCGCGACCGGCAGCTCGTGGCTTCCCGGCACCCAGGTGAGCTCGATGTGCTCCGCGGGCACGCCCTGGCGCCGCAGGGTGTCGAGCGCGGCATCCACGAGCCGCTGGACGAACGTCTCGTTCCAGCGCGCGGCCACGATCGCGAGATGCGGTGCCGCCTCGCTCACACGTCACCCCCGGCCAGGTCGAGCAGGTGCCCGAGCTTGTCGCGCTTGGTGGAGAGGTAGCGCCGGTTGTAGCGATTCGGCTTCACCTCCACCGGCACGCGCTTCTCGATCGTGAGCCCGTACGCCTCGAGCCCGACGACCTTGCGGGGGTTGTTCGTGAGCAGCTCGATGCGCCGCACGCCCAGGTCCACGAGGATCTGGGCGCCGATCCCGTAGTCACGCAGGTCGGCGGCGAAGCCGAGCTTCAGGTTCGCGGTCACGGTGTCGTAGCCCTTGTCCTGGAGCTGGTAGGCGCGCAGCTTGTTCTCGAGCCCGATCCCGCGCCCCTCCTGGCGCAGGTAGAGGAGCACGCCCGAGCCGCGCTTGGCGATCGCCGCGAGCGCGGCGTGGAGCTGCGGGCCGCAGTCGCAGCGCTGCGAGCCGAACACGTCGCCCGTCAGGCACTGCGAGTGGACGCGCACGAGCACGGGCTGCTTGGGCGAGATGCGCCCCTTGACGAGCGCGATGTGGTGGTCGCCCTCCAGCACGCTCTCGTAGAGGTGGAGCTGGAACACCCCCTCGGCGGTGGGCAGCGGCACGCGCAGCACGGCCTTGACGAGCCGCTCGCGCTGGCGGCGCCACGCGATCAGGTCCTGGATCGTGAGGATGCCGAGCCCGTGCTTCTGCGCGAACTGGCGGAGCGCCGGCATGCGCATCATGCGGCCGTCCTCCGCGAGGATCTCGCACACCGCGGCGACGGGACGCAGTCCGGCGAGGCGGCAGAGGTCGGGCGCGGCCTCGGTGTGCCCCGCGCGCCGCAGCACGCCGCCCGGAACGGCGCGCAGTGGGAACACGTGCCCGGGGCGGACAAAGTCTTCGGCGACGGCGCGCGGCCGCGCGAGCGCGCGCAGCGTGCGGGCGCGGTCGAACGCCGAGGTCCCTGTCGTCGTGCCGCGGCGCGCGTCCACCGACTCGGTGAACGGGGTGCCGAACTTGGACGTGTTGTCCGCGACGAGCAGCTTGAGCCCGAGGTGATCGGAGAGCTCCGGCGCCATCGGCGCGCACAGGATGCCACGGCCGTACTTGAGCGCGAAATTGACGAGCGCGGGCGTGGCGTGCTCGGCGGCGAACACGATGTCGCCCTCGTTCTCGCGGTCTTCGTCGTCCACGACGATGATCATCTTGCCGGCGGCGATCAGGCGGACCGCCGCCTCGACGGTGAGCCGCACGTCGGGCAGGGTCCGGCCGGGCTTCGAGCCGTTCACGCGCGCGGCGGGCTTGCGCGCGGGGCGGGCGACAGTCTTCACGGGGGTCAAGGTTACCGTCCCTCGCCCGCCGTCTCGAGCATGCGCGCGAGGTAGCGGGCCAGCAGGTCCACTTCGAGGTTCACCCGCGTGCCGGGCGCGTAGCCGCCGGCGGACGTCACCGCGAGTGTGTGCGAAATGTACGCGATTTCGCAGCCCGAGTCGGTGAGCCCCGCGACCGTGAGACTCACGCCGTCCACCGACAGGCTGCCCTTCTCCGCGACGAAGCGGTGGAGCGCGCGCGGGATCGCGAGCGTGACCCGGCGGCCGTCGCCCTCCGCCGCGACCGCGCGCACCTCCCCCACGCCGTCGACGTGGCCCTGCACGAGGTGCCCGCCGAGCCGGTCGGCGAGCCGGAGCGAGCGCTCGAGGTTGACGGGCGTGCCCTCCCGCCAGTCGCCGAGCGTCGTGCGGCGCAGCGTCTCGGGCACGGCCTCGACCGCGAAGCGACCGCTCTCCACCGCCACCGCGGTGAGGCAGCAGCCCGAGCAGTTGATGCTGTCGCCCACCTTCGCGTCGGCCAAGACGAGCCCGGCGGCGATCCAGAGCCGGCGCCCGTCGGGGCGCTCCTCCGCGTGCGCGACGCGACCGGTTTCCTCGATGAGCCCCGTGAACACGTCAGCGCTCCAGGTCCACGACGAGGCAGAGGTCGTCGCCGATCAGGTCGTGCGAGACGATCCGGCCGCGCGCCGCGCTCGCGAGTGCCCGATCGATCCCGTCGCTCCAGGCGAGCCCGCCCCCGAGGACGAGCGGCGCCGAGTAGAGCACGAGCCGCTGCACGAGCCCGGCGCCGAGGAAGGCCGACCCCAGCGTGGCGCCGCCCTCGAGCAGCACCTCGTGC
>DATDEX010000127.1:0-10588 GCA_036522895.1 Candidatus Eiseniibacteriota bacterium
CTCCGGGCGCCGCGCCGGCGCCCGGAGCTCGCCCGCGCGTGGGCGTGCTGAGCCTGCAGGGCGACTTCGCGCTCCATGCGGCCGCGCTCTCGGAGTTGGGCTGCGAGCCGGTCCGCGTCTCGCTGCCCGAGCATTTGCACGCCCTCGCTGCGCTCGTGCTCCCCGGCGGCGAGTCGACGACGATGTTGCGGCTGCTCGATTCGACCGGGCTCCGCGCGCCACTCGAGCGCGCCGTGCGCGAGCTGCCCGTTCTGGGCACGTGCGCGGGGCTCATCCTGCTCGCGCGCGAGGCCGACAAGCTCCCGCGCCCCACGTTCGGCGTGCTCGACATCACCGCGGCGCGGAACGCCTGGGGCCGCCAGGTCCATTCGTTCGCCGGGCCGGTGAGCGTGCCCGGGCTGGGAGGCGATCTCCAGGGCGTGTTCATCCGCGCCCCGCGCATCACGCGCGTCGGCGCCGGCATCCAGGTGATCGCCCGCTACGGCGACGAGCCGGTGGGCGTGCGCCACGGTCGCGTGGCCGCCCTCGCGTTCCACCCCGAGCTCACGGGCGACCGCCGCCTGCACGCGTGGTTCCTGCGCGACGTCGCGGGCCTCTCGCTCGCGGCGGCACGATGAGCCGAGCACCGGCCACGCCGGAGCGCGCGGCCCTCCATCACTGGATCGCGCGCCACGAGCGGTTCCTGCTCACGACGCATCTCAACCCGGACGGCGACGCAATCGGCAGCGAGGTGGCATTCGCCCGCATGCTGCGTGCGCTCGGCAAGCAGGTGCGGGTCTTGAACGACTCCTCCACGCCGCACGCGTTCGCCTGGCTCGGGCTCGAGGCGCCGGTCGAGGTCTACACCGAGGAGCTCGCCGAGGCGCGCTTCGCCGAGGCGGGCGCGCTCGTCGTGCTCGACACGGGCAACAAGCAGCGGATCGGCCGGCTCGCGGCCCACCTGGATCGCCACGCGATCGCCGTCGCGGTCGTCGACCACCACGTCTCGCACGACGGCTTCGGGCAGGTGAACGTGATCGAGCCCGCGTGCGCCGCCACCGCGGTGCTCGTCTACGAGCTCATGCTGGAGGCCGGCGTGGACGTGGATCCGGTGAGCGCGGATGCGCTGTTCGTCGGGCTCGCCACCGACACCGGACACTTCCGCTATTCGAACACCGACGCGCGCGCGCTGCACATGGCGGCGGACCTGGTCGAGCGCGGTGTCGACGCCGCCGAGGTGAGCGCGCGCGTCGGCCAGAGCGCGCCCCCGGGGCGGCTCCGCTTCTTCGGCGAGGCGCTCGCCGCGCTCGAGATGCGCCACGCCGGCCAGCTCGTCGTGCTCGAGGTGTCGCCGGAGCAGTTCGAGCGGCACGGGCTGGTCGGCGCGGATACCGAGGGGCTCGTCGACATGCCGCGGATCATCGAGGGCGTCGAGGCGGTGGCGCTCTTCAGCGAGGTCGAGCCGGGCAAGGTCAAGGTGAGCCTCCGCTCGACCGGCCGCGTCCAGGTCGACGGCGTCTGCTCCCGGCTCGGCGGGGGTGGGCACGCGCACGCGGCCGGCGTGCAGCTGCGCGGCACACGCGAGCAGGCCCGCGCCCGCGTGCTGCCCGAGCTGGAGCGGCTCCTCGGGGAGCTGCCGCCGCTCGTGCCCCCGAGTCCGGCCGGCGAGGCGCGCGCGTGACGGAGTACGCGGCCGTCCGCGTGCGCGGAGAGAAGCTCTCGCATCGATTCGGCCGGAGGAAGACCGGCATCGCCGGGCTCGAGTTCGCGTTCGAGGCGCCGGGCGCGGTGGCCGTGACCGGGGCGAACGGCAGCGGCAAGAGCACGCTGCTCCGCATCCTCGCGGGGCTCCTGCCCCCGAGCGAGGGGCGGACGACGGTGAGCGTCGACGGGAGCGAGCTCACGCCGCGCATGCGCCGCACGGTGCTCGGGCTCGCGACCCCGGAGCTCGCGTTCTACGAGGAGTTCACGGCCACCGAGAACCTGGTGTTCGCGGGCGCGACCCGCGGCCTCGCCTCGCCGCCCCGGGCCGCGGCCGAGGCGCTCGACGAGGTGGGCCTCGGGCCGCGCGCGGGGGACCGCGTGGCGGCGTTCTCGAGCGGGATGAAGCAGCGGCTGCGGATCGCGTTCGCGCTGCTCCATCGACCCCCGCTCCTCATGCTCGATGAACCCGGCAGTCATCTGGACGACGCCGGCCGCGAGGTGGTGCGCGCCGTCGTCGCGCGACAGGCCGCGCGCGGTCTCGTTCTCCTCGCCACCAACGACGCACAGGAGGTCAAGCTTGCCACCGCACGCCTCGAGCTCCGCGACATCGGTCTGGGCGATCCTTCGTAAGGAGTGCCGCAGCGAGTGGCGCACGCGCTACGGGCTCAACGCCGCGGTGCTGTTCGCGGTCACGAGCCTCACCGCGGTGACGTTTGCCGCGGGGCGGATTCCTGACCGACCCGACATTCTCGCGGCACTCCTCTGGGTGACATTGCTTTTTGCATCGCTTTCCTCGATGAGCCACGCGTTCGTGCGCGAAATGGAGAGCCGCACGATGCTCTTTCTCCGCCTGATCGCGTCGCCCACGCAGATCGCGCTGGGCAAACTGCTGTTCAACCTGATCTTTCTTTGTGTAGTCGAGGCGATCACGGTGCCGATGTTTCTGGTATTGACGGGCGCCCCGAGCCTGCACTGGGGCCAGTTCCTGACCATTCTCGGACTCGGCACGCTGTCGCTCGCCGCGTCCAGCACGCTCGTGGGCGCGGTGATCGCGCAGACACGCAGCCGCGGCGCGCTGTTCGCGGGCGTGTCGCTTCCGCTGCTCCTGCCCGTGCTGGCGGCCGGCGTGGCGGGGACGCGCGCGCAGTGGGAGGGCGGCAGCGTGGCGGCGGACGCGCGCCTGCTGGCGGCGTATGCTGTGGCGTTGTTCGGCGCGAGCCTGCTACTCTATGACCATCTCTGGGAGGACTGACGGGGGGCGGGGCGGTCGCCCGCCGGCACTCCAGGAGGCACGGATGATCTGGCGGTACGGAATCTTCTTGTGGATCGCGGTCACGATGGTCGTGGCCCTGCTGCAGGCCCCATTGGTCCCGGTACTTCAGGAGACCACGCGGGTGCTCTACTTCCACATTCCCGCCGCGTGGATCACCGTGCTGGCGCTGGGGTGGTCGATGGTCAACAGCGCGCTCTACCTCTGGAAGCGCGACATGAAGTACGACGACCATGCCGCCGCCGCCGCCGAGCTGGGTCTCCTGTTCTGTGTCGGCGCCACGGTGTCCGGGTCGCTGTGGGCGAAGGCGATGTGGGGCTCCTACTGGAACTGGGACCCGCGCGAGACCAGCATTTTCTTCGTCCTGTTGCTTTACGGCGCGTACCTTGCCCTTCGCGGGAGCATCGAAGGGGAAGAAAAGCGCGCCCGGCTCTCCGCCGTGTACTCGGTCATCGCGTTCGTCGCCGTTCCCCCGCTCATGTTTGTGGTACCACGCATCTACTCGACGCTGCACCCGGATCCCATCATCAACACCCGGGGCAAGGTCGACATGGATCCCATGATCCGCTGGTGCTTCCTGTCGATGCTCGTGGGCTTCACTTTCCTCTTCTCCTGGCTGCAGTCGCTGCGCGTGCGCGTGTCCCGGCTCGAGCGGCGCCTCGCGGCCTAACGTAAAGGCCGGACATGGATCGGAACTGGGTGGTACTCGGCGTCGCGCTGCTGGTGTGGGGTCTGTTGTTCACGTGGATCCTCCGCGTGGAGCGCCGCCTCAACGAGATGGAGAAGCGATGAACCTCAAGGTGATCGTCGCGATCGCGCTGCTCGCCGTGGCCGCGAGCGTCGGCGTGTCGAGCTTCAAGCGCACCATGACCCCGTACATCGGGTTCGCGGAGGCCCGTAACGCGAGCGGCCTCGTGCAGGTGAACGGCAAGCTGGCCGACAAGGACTACGTCTTGAAGCCGGCGGAGCAGTTCCTGAGCTTCAAGCTCAAGGACGAGAAGGGCGACGTCATGCCGGTCGAGTACCGCGGTGTCATCCCCGGGAACTTCGACCAGGCGGTGAGCGTCGTGGCCATCGGCAAGTTCCAGGGCGACCACTTCGAGGCGCAGCAGCTGCTCGTCAAGTGCCCGTCCAAGTACCAGGCCGCGGCCGATCGCGCCGCGAAAGGCGCCACGTCGTGAAGCGCTCCGAGATCGCCACCGCACTCGCACTGCTCGTGCCCGTGGCGATCGCCGGCGCCGTCCTCACCAGCATCGGCGCGCTCAATTGGGGCCAGGTCGCGTGCTGGCTCGCGTTCCTCGCCGCGCTCACCTCCGGCGTCGCCGGGCTCGGCGTGCTCGCGGGGCGTACGGACGCCGCGCCCGTGGCGCGCACCGCGTTCCGTGTCCAGTGGGTCGGGCTCGTGGGCGGCGCGTTCTTCCTGTGGTGGATCCTGTTCCACCACCAGTTCCAGTATCAGTACGTGCACGACTACTCCTCCAAGGACATGCCCTCGTACTACGTGTACGCGGCGTTCTGGGGCGGGCAGGAGGGCACGTTCCTGCTGTGGGCCCTCATCACGACCACGCTCGGCCTGGTGCTCATGCGCTGGAAGCACGCGCTCATGCAGCCGGCCATGTTCTTCCTCAACCTTCCGGTCATCCTGCTCACGTTCCTCGGCGTGACGCGCGGGCCGTTCCTCCACAGCGCGCAGGCGTTCACCGACGGCGTGGGCCTGAACCCGCTGCTCCAGGACTACTGGATGACGATCCACCCGCCCATCCTGTTCACCGGGTTCTCCTCGTTCGTGGTGCCGTTCGCCATCGCCTGCGCGGCGCTCTGGAAGCGCGATTACGACGGCTGGGTGAAGCCCGTGCTGCCGTGGGTGGTGTTCTCCACCGCGATCCAGGCGACCGGCTTCATCATGGGCGGTGTGTGGGCGTACAAGGTGCTCGGCTGGGGCGGCTACTGGGGCTGGGACCCGGTCGAGAACGGCTCGTTCATCCCCTGGCTCTCCAACATCGGCCTGCTGCACGGCCTGCTCGTCCAGCGCGTCACGGGCTCGCTCAGGCGCACGAACTTCTTCCTCGCGGTCACGAGCTATGTGCTCGTGCTCTACGCCTCGTTCCTCACCCGGAGCGGCGTGCTCGCGGACTTCTCGGTGCACTCGTTCGCGGCGAGCGACCAGTGGAACCTGCCGTTCGGCCTGGGCGGCTTCCTGCTCCTGTTCGTGGCCATGGCCGCGTTCGTGGGCTACGGCCTGCTCATCTCGCGGCTGCGCGAGATCCCGCGGGCCGCGCAGGCGCTCGGCGCGTTCTCGCGCGAGTCGTTCCTGTGGCTCGGCCAGCTCGTGTTCATGCTCATGTGCCTGCTCGTGGCGGTGGGGATGAGCGCGCCGCTCATCACGCGGCTCTTCGGCCCGCCGAGCAACGTGCAGACGAGCTACTACAACCTGGTGAACGCGCCGCTCGCGATCGCCATGGGACTCCTGCTCGGGATCGCGCCGCTCCTGCGCTGGCGCCAGCACGAGCCGGAGGCGTTCCTGCGGGCCGTCCTGCCGGCGGCGGCGTTCGGGCTCGTGGTGGCGATCGGCGCGGCGGTGGCGGGGATCCGCCAGGCCATGCCGGCCGGGATCGTGTTTGCCATGGCGTTCGCGCTCGCCGCGAACACGATGGTGACGCTGCGCGGATTCAAGGCGTCGTGGAAGCACGGCGTGGCCTTCCTCGGGCACATGGGCGCGTCGGTGCTCGTGATCGGCGTGATCGCCTCGAGCGGCTACGGCGTCTCGGAGCAGGTCCAGCTGCCGCGCGGCCAATCGCGCCCGGTGCTCGGCTTCGACATGAAGTTCGAAGGCATGGAGCGCGACCACGAGGGCAAGGACCACGCGATCATCGCCGTGGTCTCGCCCGAGCGGAACTTCACCGCGAACGCCAAGTTCTACTGGAGCGACTACAACCAGGGCTACATGAAGAAGCCGCACATCGAGCGCTTCCTCACCCACGACGTGTACATCTCGCCGCTCGAGATGGTGGGCGGCGCGAACGGCGCCGGCACCTGGTTCGGCATGGGCGAGTCGAAGCAGGTGGGCAACGTGAAGTACACGTTCGAGAGCTTCCTGCCCGAGCCCGGCGACGGGAAGATGAAGCTGACCGCCAACCTGATCGCCGACGTCGGGGGCCGCACCGTGCCGCTCAAGCCGACGCTCGAGATCTCCATGGCCGACGCGAAGCGCACCACGACGCCCGCGTACCTGCCGAGCGGTGGCACCGTGACGATCGTGAACGCCGACCCCAACAACGGCGGCCGCGTCATGCTTGCCCTGCCCGGCGCCGAGCGCTCCAAGGACAGCGAGACCCTCGCCGTCGAGGTGAGCACCAAGCCGTTCATCAACCTGGTCTGGATCGGCGCCATCGTGATGCTCGCCAGCGCCTTCCTCTCCATGATCCGCCGCGCCCAGGACGTAGCCCGCGAGGGAGCGAAGGCGTAGGGGCGGGAACGCTCGTAAGGCTGCTTCGGCGCGACGGACGTCGCGGCCATCACGTGCGAAGCGCCTCGGCGGGAGCCCACCGCTGAGGCGCTTCGTGTTCCGTTGTCGAGGCGGGAATCGACTTCGTGAGCCATGGGGTGTTCGCGAACGCTCGGGTGGCGGGCTACTCGGCGTGTGCGCCGGTGGCGCTGCCTCGGGCCACAATTCGCGGTGAAGCAGATCGATCTCGGTTGACGTGCTCCGCGGCTCGATCGATCGCAACGCCCGGTTGCCTCTCGGTCCGCGCACCAGCGTGCGCAGCGTCGGCCCTGATCGCCTCGCGGCGTTTGATGACGAAGAGTTCTTGTCGTGGCCTTCGCGGTTGGCCTGCCGTGGGCGCACGGAAGCCGCAAACGCTCGTGATAAGAATCATGCTGCCCCCGCGACTGTCGCCAGCCGCGGAGAACTGTCATGAACTCCTACTCGCTGACGCATCTCGCCGATGGCACGCTGCTCCGGAATCTCGCCACGCAGGTCGCCCGGGATCGCGCCACCACCGCCGCGCTCCTGGCGCATCTCGCGGAAGTCGATGAACGCCAGCTCTACCGAGCGGCGGCGTACGAGTCGATGTTCCAGTACTGCGTGCACGAGCTGCGCATGTCGGAGGAGACGACGTTCAGGCGTATCCGGGTCGCGCGGACGGCCCGGCAGTTTCCGGCCATCTTCAGCCTGCTCGCGGATGGGCGGCTCAACCTGACGGCGGTGCTGCTGCTGACGCCGCACCTTAGCCCGCAGACAGCGGACGAGCTCTTGGCTGCGGCTGCACAGAAGACCAAGCCGGAGATCGAGCTGCTGCTCGCCGAGCGATTCCCGCGCCCGGATGTGCCGACGCTCGTCCAGACGATCGCGGCCCCGAATGCGAGCAATGCACTGGCCGCGCGGCCAGTGGTTCCATCGAGCGCATCGAGCCTGCTCGCGCCGATGGAGCCACTGGCTCTAGAGCCAGTTGTCCCATCCAGCGAGTTGAATCTACCGGTTGGTGTGGAGCCACTTTCGCCGCGCGCTAGGCTCGCCCCGCTCTCGCCTGGTCGTTACGCACTCCAAGTCACCGTGGATCAGGAGACGCACGAGCAACTGCGCTACGTCCAGACCTTGCTCGGTCACGCGCTGCCCTCGGGCGACATCGCGCAGGTGCTGAAGCGCGCGCTGAATTCGCTGGCAAGGGAGCTCGAGCGCCAGAAGTTCGCCAAGGCCGCCAGGTCACGCCCGTCGCGAGGGCCCGGCAACGGCCGCTACATCCCGGCCGAGATCCGGCGCAAGGTCTGGGAGCGCGACGGCGGCCAGTGCACGTTCGTGAGCGAGGGCGGGAAACGCTGTGAGGCACGCGCTCGGCTCGAATACGACCATGTGAATCCGCTCGCACGAGGCGGCGAGACGAGCGTGGACGGTTCGCGGCTCATGTGTCGGGCACACAACCAGCTCGCAGCCGAGTGCACGTATGGGGCCGGGTTCATGAGCGAGAAACGCAAGGGAAGGCGGCGCCAAGCGGCAGCGGCGAGGCTTGCGAAGAAGGCGAAGGCCGACGCGAAGACGCAGGCCAGGGCCGAGGCCGAGGCGCTAGCCCGAGCCGAGGCCGAAGCCGCGAGCGAGCGCGACCTGGTCCCGTGGTTACGGACGCTGGGGTTCAGCCTCCAGGAAGCCCGCCATGGAGCCGAACTCTGTGCGCACATGCCCGATACACCGCTCGAGGAGCGCATGAAAGTGGCGCTGAGAGGGCTGGCGCCGCGCGGCGTGCGGCGCCCGGTGTACGTGGGGGCGAGTCCGTCCGGAGAACAATACCCCGACCAGGCAGCGCCCTTGCCCTACTGCCCATCCGTGCAGTAATCTCTCCCCGGTGCCAGACGTGAGCAACCATGTTCGAATCCCTGAACGACCCGGTCGACGTGCTGACCGCGTTCGTGGACGGTTCCATGCGCCCCATCCGCTTCCGCTGGCAGGGGCGGGTCGTCCGCGTGCGCAGCGTCACCGGTCAGTGGGCGCGGCGGGAGGGCCAGGCCGTGCTCCGCTACTTCGCCGTCCAGGGCGCCAAGGACGACAGCTACGAGCTCTGCTACGACGCGCGGGGCCCCTCATGGGTGCTGTCGCGAGCGTGGATCGGGCCCGGTTGAGGTCGCCCGCATGATCATGCTCGTGGACATGGACGCGTTCTTCGCGTCCGTCGAGCAGGCGCACCACCCGCATCTCCGGGGCAAGGCGCTCATCGTGTGCGGCGACCCGAGCCGCCGTGGCGTGGTCACCGCTGCCTCCTACGAGGCCCGGCCCTCCGGCGTGCGCGCGGGCATGCCGCTCGCCGAGGCGCGGCGGCTCTGCCCGGACGCCGAGTACGTGGAGGGCAATCCCCGGAAGTACGTGGAGAAATCGCTCGAGCTGCTCGAGATGTTCCTCACCATCACGCCCGACGTCGAGCCGTTCAGCGTCGACGAGGCGTTTCTGGATCTTCGCCGGCTGCCGGGCCGGGGCCAGACGCTCGAGTCGGCGAGCGAGATCGCCCGCGAGCTCCAGCAGCGCATCTCCGACACGCACGGGCTCGGGGCCTCCATGGGGATCGGCCCCAACAAGCTCATCGCCAAGATGGCGTCGGGGGTGAAGAAGCCGCGCGGCATCACGGCGCTCTCCGAGGACGCGTTCCGCGGCGTGTTCTGGCCCCAGGACGTGCAGGCGCTCTGGGGCGTGGGCCCGAAGCTGAGCGAGCATCTCAAGTCGCTCGGGCTCGACACGGTCGGCGCGCTCGCCCACGCGCCCGCGGAGCTCCTCAAGCAGCGCTTCGGCGTGGTCGGCGAGCACCTGCGCGAGGCCGCATGGGGACGCGACCGGACGCCGGTGATCCCCTACCACGAGGGCGTGGATCCCAAGTCCATGGGCCACGAGGTGACGCTTCCCGAGGACTGCCGCGACCCCGAGTTCCTCGAGGGGACGCTGCTGCGGCTCTCGGACCAGGTCGCGCGCCGGCTCCGCGGCGATGGCTTTCGCGGCCGCACCGTCACGGTGAAGCTCCGCGACTTCCGCTTCCGCACGCTGACCCGGCAGCGGGCCCTCGGGGTCGCGGTGGACGATCACACCGGGATCTTCGAGGTCGCGCGCGCCCTGTGGCGCGAGCACTGGAAGGGGGAGCCCCTCCGGCTTCTCGGCGTCTCGGTCTCGGCGCTCGAGCACGCGAGCGAGGCGCAACTCGAGCTCTTCGCGGGCGACGAGCGCACGCGGGCGCTCCAGGACGCGCTCGACCAGGTGCGCGACAAGCTGGGCGAGGCCTCGGTGGTCCCCGCCGGCTCGCTCGCGCACCGGCGCGCTCTCGGCCACGTGACGTTCGGCGCCCCGAAGCGCGTCGAGGAGAGGAAGGTCCGCGGCGGCTACGCCCGCGGAGCCGATCCCTCCGCCCCGGACCCCACGCAGCTCAAGCCGCGACTGCCCGCGGACGGCGGACCGGGCTCCGCTCGGGGAAGGTCGCGGGAACCCGGGCGGGACGAGCCGTGAGCGCCGAGCCCGCGGTCCTGCTGGGCACGTCGGGCTATTCGTTCGCCGACTGGGTCGGGCCGTTCTATCCACCGGGTACGGCGAGCGGCGACTACCTGGCTTATTACGCGCGGCATTTCCGCTGCGTCGAGGTGAACTCCACGTACTACGGCATCCCGCAGCCGCGCGTGCTGGCGCAGATGGCGGACAAGACGCCCGACGACTTCCGCTTCATGGTGAAGTTGAATCAGGCCATGACCCACGAGTCGGCGCACGAGTCCGCGCGCGAGCCCGCGCTCTACACGCGATTCCTCGAAGCCGTGCAGCCACTCAAGGACGCCGGCAAGTACCGCGGGCTCCTCGCCCAGTTCCCGTGGGGCTTCAAGCGCGAGGAGCGCACGAAGGCACACCTGGAGCTCCTGCGCGAACGACTTCCGGGCGAGCCGCTGTGGGTCGAGTTCCGGCACGCGTCGTGGATGCACCCGCGGCTGCCGCACTGGCTCGCCGAGCGCGAGCTCGGCTACTGCGCGGTGGACGAGCCGGCGCTGCCCGGGCTCGTGCCGCCGGTGACGCACGTCACGAACGGCATCGGCTACGCACGCTTCCACGGACGCAACGCGAAGCACTGGTGGGGGAGCGGCGCGCGCGCCGGCACGGCGGATGCCGCGGCGGGCGGGGGC
>DATDEX010000128.1:0-24004 GCA_036522895.1 Candidatus Eiseniibacteriota bacterium
GGCCCGCGGCACCTTGCCGCAGCCGAGGCACGGCGTGCAAACGCGGGCCGGCGCCGGTTCCCGGAGCGTGGCCGGCGTCTCGCTTCGGGTGTAGCTTGAACACCCGGGCCGCCGCGGGGGCCGCGCGAGCAAGTCACCGACCCGCTGGCCGGGATCGCGGCCAGCGAAAGGAGCCGAGGCATGTCCGAACCCGATGCCGAACAGGCTGCCGCGCGCCGGTTCGGCGCTCCCGGTCCGATCGTCCGCCACTTCGATCACTTCTCGCGCCCATTGAAGGCGCTGCTCGTCTGCGACGCCCTGGCCACGGCGGGGATCGCGCTCTGGCTCTTCGCGGTCGTCACCACGGTGCTGCCCGCGCACGACCCGGCGCACGTCACCCTGTGGACCGCGTTCGCGCTCGGGTTCCTCGCCTATGCGGCGGTCACGCTGGCGTTCGTCGTGCGGGGTCCGCATCCGGCGCTGTTGCCCGCGGCGGTCGTGGTGCTCTCGCTCGCGGCGATCGCGTTCGGGGGCTACGCCGTGACCAGCATGCTCGCCGCAGCCGACGCGGGCCGGCACTTCGAGGGCTACCTGCTCCTCATGGGGGTGGCGCTCGCGGGGCACGGGCTCTGCGCGCTCGCCTACACCACGCTCACCGCGCTGATCTCCCACCGGGTCCACGCGGCGTAGGCCTACACTCCGACTCGACGATCCGGCCCGCGCCCCCGGACGGAGGCGCGGGCCGGTCGTTTCAGGAGATGACCTCGGCGCCGCTCGGTGCCACCGGCGGAGGAGGTGGTGGCGGGGGCGGCGGGGGCGGCATGTCGCTGCGCGGTGAGCTCGGCGGGCGCATGCGCTGCCACCAGGTCTGCAGGCTCCTCCGCTGGTATTCGCCCCGCACGAGCGCACCCGCGCCGAGCGTGCCCAGCCCGACGAGCAGCACGAAGTGGACGAACTTGAGCAGTCCGCCGACGAACCCGAACACGGGCACGACGTGGAGCAGATCGCCGGCGATGCGCAGCCCACCCAGCCCGACACCACCCCAGAGCACGGCCTGCAGCAGCGTCGCCTGGCCGCCCTTGAAGCGCGGGTAGAGCCGGTGGCCGAGCACGCCGTAGCCCACCACCACCCCCCAGAGCGACGCGACGACGAAGAAGGCCGCGTACGCCACCGCCACGGCGGCCGCGAGCGGGATGCCGATGATCGTGATGCACAGCACCGCGATCACGAGCGCGAGCGCGATGACGCTGGGGATGATGAGCGCCCACAAGAGCAGGCCGATGATGAACGCCGGGCCGGTCTCACGCTCGATCAGGTCGAGCGCGTTCTGGGTGCGGGTGGGCGCCAGCTTCACGAACAGCCATGCGAACCCGAGCATGATGAGCAGGCTGATCGCGTGCACCATCATCTGGACGCCGGTGCCGACGACCGAGAGCATGGGGAGGAAGAATCTCGCACCCCGGGAGCGCGGCGCCGTGACCCGCTGGCCGCCGACCGACGAGCCCGGCTCCTCGCGCAGCGTGCCGCCGATGCAGACCACGTCGCCGTCCACGCGGGCGGTGGACGCGAGCGTGAGGTCGCCGCCCATGGCGGAGACGTTGCCGGTGACGTGGCCGCGCACCTCGATGTTGCCGCCGAAGCTCACCACGTCGCCCTCGACCCGCTGGTCGAGCGAGATCGTGACGTCGCTCCCGAAGCGCACGATGTCGCTGCTCGTGGAGCGGGCGCGCGGGCGCTCGGGGGCCTCGGGGGCCGCCGGGGCCTCGGGCTCGCCCTGGGAGCCGACGCCGGGGGCCGGCGGGACGGCCGCGGGGGACGGGGTGGCGTTCCACGAGGAGGTGTCGCGCTCGCCCTGCCGGGCGTCCCGCTCGTAGCTCGAGGCGCTCTCCGGGCTGACGGGCCGGAAGTGCATGGTGTGCGACTGGGCCCTGCCGGAGCCCGGCAGGGCGAGCAGCGCGAGCATCGCCAGGGCACCGGCGAGCACCACGTTGGGGAGTCTGCGAATCACTGGTCCCTCCGCTGGGCTTACCTCGGGCGCGGATGCCCCCGCCGCGACGGGGCAGCCACCGGGAGGGCCGCGTCGCCGGAGGCTCGGGAGCCTGCTCGGCCGGCGGGACCATGGCGGGGAGCCAATCGCGTCAAGGGCTTCGTTCACCGATGTCCCCGATACGCCGGGGGTCCCCGCCGGGTTGCCCCCGGCGGAGAAAAACCGAAGGGGAGTCGCGTTTTGCGCGACTCCCCACAGTCACACACGAGTCAACGAAGACCTCAGTGCTTGGTCTTCGACGTATCAGACGACATGGCTGACGTGGAGTCCATCGAACCCATCGCCGTGCTGTCGCTGCTCATCGTCGACGAGGACTCGGTGGCGGCCGGCGTCGTCTCCTCCGCCTTCTTGCCACAGCCCACCGCGACGTACGCGAGGGCCAGCGCCATTAGCGCCAGAGCAAAAAGCTTACGCATCGTGTGCACGTTCACCTCCTCTCACGCAGCCGCCCTGGGCGTTCGCCGAGAGCGACTGTGTTTTTTTCTCAATTCGATCGAGCTCGGGACTCAGAAAAAAACACCACTGTGCTGAAAGCGGTGTCGGGCCGGTAGCGTCCTATAGCGCATGTTGTTGTGGCGCGGCCGGAGCATGCGCGCCCCGCAGGGCATACACGCTCCCTCGAAAGCGAACCGCAGGCTAGGCACGAACCCCCCGCTTGTCAACTGGTATTTGACCGTCACCCGACGCGCGGCGCGGTGGCAACCTGCTGTCCTGTATAACTTTAGCTTGTCGCTGCGATTTCGGCCTCAATGCGCGCCCGGGCGTTTTCCCTCGCGCATGAGGCGCTGTGCCGGTGTCTCGGGCAGCGGTTTGAGGCCCGCGGGCGGCGTGTGGAGGACGTGCGGCCGGTACTCCGCCAGCGTGAACGTGGGGCTCGTCGCCTCGGTATGACAGCCGCGGCAGGTGCCCCCCGCGACCTCGTTCCCGCGCTCGGCCCAGTCCCGATGACGCGTTCCCATCCCGTGGCAGGCCTCGCACTGGACATTCCCGAGGCGGGTCGCGTCCTCGGCCGTTCGGAACCCGCCCGGGCTGGAGCGCCCCGTCACGTGACACGGCACGCATTCCGGCGTCGACTCCTTGTGGAGATCCACCAGCGTCTTCCAGGCGCGCGCATGGGCCGTCGTCTGCCACTGCGCGTACTCCCGGGCGTGGCAGCGGATGCAGGTGGACATGCCCACGAAATGGTCGCCCTTGCCGCCCGGGGCCGGCCCCGGCCCGAACGCGACCTCGCGGGCGCGAAGGTGCGCGTTGAGCGAGTCCTCGAACGCCTTGACGCTCGCGGCCATGGCGGGCTGGGTGCGAACCTCGGGGCCGAGCACGACGGTGTGCGCGGCGATGTCCCCGAGCGCGCCCCTCCCGTCGAGGCGCACGTCGGCCACGCCCACCTGCCACCCCTGCATGCCGCCGTAGAGCGCCATGCCGCCGCCCACGGGCATGCCGCTCGGGAGCACCGGCACGCCCCCGCCCGCCACGACCAGGTCGATGCCGGGCACGTGCGCGGCGAGGCTGTCCCCCGCGGCCTTCCCGAGCTGCGAGAGCAGCACGATCACGCCGGCCCCGGCCGAGCGGAGCGCCGGGACCGCGCGGCGGGCGGCCTCCTCGGCGCCGGTGACGCGCAGCGAATCGCGGGTGGGACCCAGGTCTGCCGTCTCCGAGACGAGCCCGAACACCCCCACCTTGACCGGCCCCGCCTCGAGCACGCGCCAGGCCTCGAACGCCGGCGCGCCGCCGTCGGTCCGGAGGAGGTTCGCGCAGACGAGCGGCACCCCCACCGAGCGCGCGCTCTCGCGCACGAACGCGTAGCCGAAGCGAAGCTCGTTCGCCCCCACCCCCGCCGCCTGCGTCCCGAGCGTCGCCATGGCCCGCAGCATGAACGGCCCCGCCTCGCGCTCGTCGTCGATCGCCGGAAAGAACCCCCCCGCGTCCACGACCACCACCCGCCTCCGCCCCGCCCGCACGCTATCGAGAAACGTCGCCCGCCGCGCCAACCCCCCCTTCGGCGTATGACACCCACAAGGACTCGTCTTCCCCATCACATCCGAAGTGGTCACGATGACAACGTGCGCCTCGGGATCCTCGCCCCCGCACCCCGCCGCGAGCGCCAGCGCGAGCGAAGCAAGCGCGAGCGCGAGCGAGAGGGTTCCGCAGTTCGCGCCCCTCCCGCTCAGAAGCCGTGCGGGCGGCTCGCGTTCAGGGGGCGCCTGGCGGCTCACGGGAGACAGGGACGTCGGAGTGAGCCGCCAGACGAGGGAGGCGGCGGCAGGAGGCCGCTGCCGACCGTCCCCCTGAACGCGAGCCGCCCGCACGGCGGCACGAGCAGGTGCCACGGACCCGCCAAAGCCCAGCGAAGGAACCGCAGGAGGCCGCTGCCGACCGTCCCCCTGAACGCGAGCCGCCCGCACGGCGGCACGAGCAGGTGCCACGAAGCTGCGAGGAATGAACGAGGCCGCAGCAGGTGTCCCGAACACGCGACGAACTAAAGAGGAATCAGAAAGCCCCAAGCGCCTGCTCCAGATCAGCCCGCAGGTCCCGCACATCCTCGATGCCCACGGAAAGTCGCAGCAACCCGTCCGCGAACCCCATCGCCAGCCGCTTCTCCCGCGGTACGGAAGCGTGCGTCATCGACGCCGGATGGCACACCAGGCTCTCGACCCCGCCCAGGCTCTCGGCGCGCGTGAACAGCTCGAAGCGATCGAACACCGCCCGGCCCGCATCGAGCGAGCCGTCGCCCGGGATGAACGAGATCATGCCACCGAACCCGCTCGCCTGCCGCTTCGCGAGGTCGTGCTGCGGGTGATCCGGGAGCCCCGGGTAGAACACCTTCGCCACCTTGCGATGGCGCGCGAGCACCGCCGCCAGCTCGCGCGCGTTCTCGTCGTGGCGCTCCATGCGCACCGCTAGTGTCTTGGTGCCGCGCAGGCAGAGGAAGCAGTCCATCGGGCCCGGCACCGCCCCGGCGGCGTTCTGGAGGAAGCGCAGCTGCTCGTGCAGCGCGGCGTCGCTCGTGAGCAGCGCGCCGCCGATCATGTCGCTGTGGCCGTTCAGGTATTTGGTCACCGAGTGGAGCGCCACGTCGGCCCCGAGCTCGAGCGGACGCTGGAAGTAGGGCGTCATGAACGTGTTGTCGACCACGACCAGGATGCCGCGCGGGTGCGCGCGCGCGGCCACCGCGGCGATGTCGGTGAGCTGCATGAGCGGGTTCGTGGGCGTCTCGACGAATACCATGCGGGTTTTCGGGGTGAACGCCGCGGCGACGGCGTCCGCGCTCGCGGCGTCCACGAACGTGAACTCGAGCCCGTGCCGCCTCCACACCTTGTCGAACAGCCGGTAGGTGCCGCCGTACGTGTTCTGCCCGCACACGACGTGGTCGCCGGCCGACAGCGTCTGCACGAGCGCGTTCGTCGCGGCGAGCCCGGAGCCGAAGCACAGCCCGTGCTTGGCGCCCTCGAGCGCCGCGAGATTGCCCTCGAGCGCGGCCCGCGTGACGTTGTGCGTGCGGGCGTACTCGAAGCCCTTGTTCCGCCCGAGCGCCTCCTGCGCGTACGTGCTCGTCTGGTAGATCGGGGTCATGACCGCGCCCGTCGTCGGGTCGGGGTGCTGGCCCGCGTGCACGGCCTTGGTGCCGATCCCGGCCTCCGCCTTCACCACCGTCACGACTCGCCTCCCGCGATGAACTGCAGCATGTCGAAGCGCGTGAGGATGCCGCTCACCGCGCCGTCACTCTTCACGAGCACCGCGGCGTTGCGCGACGCGAGCAGCCGCGTCACGACGTCCGCCGGCTCGTCCGCGCCCACGACCGGCAGCGGCGGACCCATGATGGTGTCGAGCACGCGCTCGAGCGAAGCGGGGTCGGCGAGGACGCTCTTCAGCACCTCGCCCTCCTCGAGCGTGCCCACGACGTCGGCTCCGCGGAACACCGGCAACTGCGACACGTCGTGCTGCTGGATCAGCGCGAGCGCGCGCTTCAGCGGCTCGCCCGACTCGACCTTGAACAGCGTGCGCACCCGCGCGCTCTTGCCCGCCGCGATGTTCCCCACGCGCACGCTGGAGGGATCGAGCAGGTGGTTGTCGCGCATCCACTCGTCGTTGTGCACCTTGCTCAGGTAGCGCTCGCCGGTGTCCGGCAGCAACACCACCACGAGGTCGTTGGGACCGCACTCGCGCGCGATCTGCAGCGCCACCCACGCCGCCATGCCCGCGGAGCCGCCCACGAAGACCGCCTCCTCGCGCGCCAGCGTCCGGGTGAGGTTCAGCGCGTCGTGGTCGTTGCAGGAGACAACGCGGTCCACCACGCTGAAGTCGGTCGCGGTGGGGATGAAGTCCTCGCCCACGCCCTCGATCTTGTAGGTGTGGGCCTCGCCGATCTGGCCGGTCTCCTTGTAGTGCTTGAGGATCGAGCCGACCGGGTCGGCGCCCACGACCTGGATCCGTTCGTTCATCTTCTTGAGGTACCGCCCCGCGCCCGTGATGGTGCCGCCCGTGCCCATGCCGGCCACGAAATGCGTGATGCGGCCCTTGGTCTGCTCCCACAGCTCGGGACCCGTGCTGCGGTAGTGCGCCTCCGGGTTCGCGGGGTTGTGGTACTGGTTCATGAACACCGCTCCGGGGCGCTCGCTGGCGATGCGCCTCGCCACGTTGTAGTAGCTGTCCGGATGCTCGGGCGCGACCGCCGTGGGGCTCAGGTGGACCTCGGCGCCGAACGCCTTCAAGAGGTTCACCTTCTCGCTCGAGACCTTGTCGGGCATGCAGAGGGCGGCGCGGTAGCCCCGGATCGCCGCGACCATGGCGAGCCCGAGCCCGGTGTTGCCCGACGTGCACTCGACGATCGTGCCGCCGTGCTTCAGGCGGCCGTCCTTCTCGGCGGCCTCCACCATGGCGAGGCCGATGCGGTCCTTCACACTCCCGCCGGGATTGAAGAACTCGAGCTTGGCCAGCACCGGGCAGGGCAGGTCCTTCGCGACCCGGCGAAGTCGAACGAGCGGCGTGCGGCCGACGGTGTCGAGGATGCTCTCGTGGTATTGCACGCCCTCGAGGACGTTGCTCACGGGGTCGCTCCTGGGATGGGTGAGTCGAGCTTGGAGCGGCCGGCGCGCCCCGCGAGTCGTGCATGGGGGCCGCATGCTCTGGGCCGCGGCGAGGTTAGGAGCGTGGCGACGCAATGGCAAGCCGCGGCGCCACGCGAAGGCGCGCGGACGCGCCCGCGGGACGCGAATGCCGGACTCGATCGCTCTGGCGGAGAGGGGATCACGAGGCTACATTCTGCGGCGGCCGCGGAAGACCGTCGAGCAGCACCTCACCCTCAAGCAGGAGACCGTCCATGCCCAGCAACGAACTCGAGATGTTCCTCGGATCGTGGGAGCACGAAGCGAAGAGCACCGAGCGCCTGCTTTCCGCGCTGCCGGCGACCCAATACGACTTTCGGCCCGATCCCAAGGGTCGCTCCCTCGGCGAGCTGGCGTGGCACCTGGCCGAGGTCGACGCGTTCATCTCGCGCGGCGTGGCGAGCGGCAAGTTCAACTTCGAGGAGAAGATCCCCGGGCTCGAGCGGCCGCGGGCCATCGCCGAGCTCGCCCCCGGCTACAAGCGCGTCCATGCGACGGCCGTGGCCACGATCAAGGCCCTGAAGCCCGAGTACCTGGACAAGATGACGGATTTCATGGGTCGCCCGCTGCGCAATGGCGACATCCTGTGGAACGTGCTGCTCCATCACGCGATCCATCACCGCGGGCAGCTCGTCCTCCTCACCCGCCTCGCCGGCGGCGTGCCCCCGGGGATGTACGGTCCGACGCGCGAGGAGATGGCGGCGATGCGCGGCAACTGACCGCGCGAGCCCGAGGGCTCCGACCTCGCGTGCCACTCGCGCGGGTCGGAGCCCCGGCTCGGGGGATTTCAATCCGTCGCGCCGCGAGTCAACGCACGACGACCACCGTGCTGCTCTGGTCGAGCGACGGCGTCCGCAACCGGTAGTGATAGACGCCCGCGGGCACCATTCGCCCCGCGAGATCCAGGCCGTCCCAGCGGATCACGTGACGACCCTCGTTCGAGTGTCCGACGGCGAACCGGGCCACTCGCCGGCCTCCCGTGTCGTACACGCTCAGCTCGACGCCGTCCTCGGCGCGCGGGAGCGAGTACACGATGCTCGCCCCCGCCGCGGTCGGGTTCGGATAGCCGGCGAGCAGCGAGTTCGCGGGCGCGGGCCCGCCGCCCACGGCGGTGACGGGTGAGAACCAGCCGATGTCGGCCAACTGCTCCACCGTGAGGTCCGGGTCCTGCGACAGGCCCGTGTTGAGCGCGGGCTCCATCAGCAGATCCGGGGACGCCGACGGGTCCCAGTGCGAGACAGACGAGCCCGTCTGGTACGGAGCCGGCGTGAAGACCAGGACGTGGCCGTGCGCGTCGGCGCCGGCCTTGAGCGCCGGGTCCTTGACGAGCGTCACGTTCACGGTGCCGAGCAACAGGGCGCCTTTGAGCCGGGCGCCGTCGTCGTTCGTGATCCGCACCGACGGAATCGTGATCGTCGGATCCGCCCCGCCCATTCCAACCGCCGGGCAGCCGGGCAGGCTGTCGGCGACCACCGCCGCGATCGCGCCCGCAAGCTGCGCGTTCTTGACCTTGGCGGTGAAAGGGCACGCGCCCCGATCGATGAGCGCGACCTTGCCGTTCACGGCGGCCGCGTTGACGAAGGGCTCGCAGCCGTTCGTCGTCACGCCCGAGCCGTCGTTGACGAGCACCAGGTCGCCCGTGACCCCCGTGGTGGAGAGCACCGGGCCGAAGGACGCGAGCCCCACGCCCATGTCGCCGGCGATCGGGCTCGGAGCGTTGACGCGCAACAATGGCTTCGGACCCAGTCGCCGCGGTCCCTCGAGCGAAACCGCGAGTCCGTCCCACACGAGCTGGCTGCAGTTCTGTGACGAGGCGGCGCGCTGGGCCTCGGTCATGTCGGGCCAGTGCATCCCCTGCGTGTCGTCGAACAGGAAGTAGTCATAGATGTGCGGGAACACTTCCTCGACACCGGCGATCGTCGAGGTGCTGAACCCGAGGCCATGGCCGAGCTCGTGCAACACCACTGGCAGCAGCTCGATCGAGGTGCCTTCGTGGCCGTCGACGCCGTAGTACCAGGGCGAAGGGAAGCAGCCCGGCTTGCCGATGTCGGAATTGAACTGTGCGCTGATGTCCGACGTCGTCGGGTCGAGGTCCTCGTTCGCAAGCTTGTTCGCGAGGGCCTGGTGGTACCAGGTCATCGGGTGCGCCGCGCCCGGGAAGTCCGAGTGCAGCGTGTTGGGCCCGGCGCTTCCCAGCACCGCGCTCGAGCCGTCGCAGGTGAGCGGATCGAAGTTCGAGTCCACCAGGATCTCGATGTTGCTCGACAGGATCCGACCCCAGATGTTGGCGGCGTACTGGAACACGTAAAGCCGCTGGGCTCCGATCGTCGTGCCGGGGTTGCCCCCGACAGGGCTCGCGGGCGTCGGATCATTGAACCCCTCGCCCGGACCATCGAGGTTGACGATCGTGATCGTGGCGCCCCGGACGTCGGCCGCCACGAGGGAGAGTGCCATCGCGAGAGCGGGTGCGAGCGCGCGAAGCCCGTCGAGGCGCCAGAGGAAGGGCGACGCGGGGCGCGAGCGGCGGAGACTCCTTCGTATCGCGCGCATGGCTACTGCTCCTCCAGCTGCGCGGGAGCGGCGGGCTCGCGGACGGCGCGGGCGGCCGCCTCGCGGCCGCTCACGCAGCGAAGGGTTGGACGGCCATTGCCGCCGAGCCCGACCACGAGGTACTCGCGCATCCACTCGTGGACGTCCAGGCTGCTCGTGCCGTCCGGGTGGTGGACCGGTGCCGGCCGCGCCACGAACGCACGGGGCGCTCGGGCGGCGAGCAGCCGCGCGAGTTGCTCCGGCTCCGGCATGACGAGCAGGCCGGTCTCGCGGTCGATGCCGATCACGAGTCCGCCCGCCGCGGGGCGCGCGAACATCGCGCGATGCGGGGCGGGGAGCACCCCGCCCACGGCCGCGCCCGCAGGGGCCGGCGCCGTCCATCCGGTCATCGCCGCGAGTGCCGGCCGCGCGTTCGCGTCCGTAGCGGCGTCGGATGTCGCGGCGTAGGCGATCAAAGAGATCCAGCCGAGCCCTACCACGAACAGGCGGGCACGACGGGGCAGCAAATGACCGAGTCTCATAGCGGGCCTCCTTCGAGCGGGTCGACGACGTGTAACCGAGGCTCTAGGGAAACCACCGCTGCTTGAGAAAGGCTTGACTTCGGAGACCGCCACCGACATCAACGGGCGACGCGGCAAAGGCTTGTCCGGCGCCGTCGAGTCCGACGCGGCCCCGCCGGGGGCCGCCGGCTCGAGCCTGTTCGGGCTCGTATCGTCTCCGCATCGCCGTCGAGTGCGGCGGCAGGCTCCCCGCGACGGGACTCGGGAGAGGGGCGCCGCGGCCGCCAGTTGGTCCGTGGCATCCTCCGGTCCGGGCAACTCGAGCTCCCGGAAACCGCGAAGGCCCTCGCGTTCCTCCCGCGAGGGCCTTCGATCGAAGCGGCGTCGCTGGTGCGGCTCAGTGCCCCATCTTCTCCTTCGCCGGGTTCGGCGGGAGCGGCGGCATGTTTGCCGGTGGCTTGTGCAGGATGTGCGGCTGATAGACGGCGAACGTGAACGGCGGGCTGTTGGTCGGCGTGTGGCAGCCGATGCACGTGGCCTCGGTGATCTTGATCGGCTGCGTCGGCATCGCCTCGTGCGTCGTGCCCATGCCGTGGCAATTCTCGCACTGCACGTTCCCGAGCTTGGTCGCGTCGTCGCTGCCCTGGAACCCGCCCGGCTGCTTGTAGCCCACGACGTGGCACTTGACGCATTCCGGCGTCGCGTCCTTCTTGGCGTCCACGAGCGTCTTCCACGCCTTCGCGTGATCCGTGGTGAGCCACTGCTGGTACTCGGGCTGGTGGCAGCGCTGGCAGACCTCGGCGCCCACGAAGTGGTCCGGGGACGGCCCGTGCTCCCCCTGGCCGATCGTCTCCTTGGTCGCCTGCAGCTGGCGCTGCTGCTCGAGCTTCCGCATCTTGTCGTTGAGCGCATCGTTGAAGCTCTTGACGAGCTGCAGGATCTCCGGCTTCTCCCCGACCTCGGGGCCGAGCACGAACACGTCGTTGTCGCCGGTCTGCATCTTCTTGGCGCTGTCCAGCGTGACGATCGTGCGGCCCATGTTCTGGCCCTGCTCGCCGCCGTAGCACGCCACGGTGTTCTTGATCATGCGGCCCTTCTGGAGCACGGGCACGTTGCGGCCGGCGATCACCACGTCGATGCCGTCGACCCCGGTGACCAGGTCCTCGCTCTCGACCTTGCCGAGCTGCGAGAGCAGCACGACGATCGTGGCGCCCTTCTTGCGGAGCTCGTCCACCGTGCGCTTGGCGGCGACCGCCGGATCCTCGACGGTGATCGAATCCCGCGCCGGGCCCATGTCGACCTTGTCGCTCGTGAGCCCGAAGATGCCCACGTTGACGGTACCCTTCTTCACGATCAAGTAGGGCGGCACGAGCGTCTTCTTCGTCGACTTGTCCCAGACGTTCGCGCACACCATGGGCAGCCGCGTGCGCTTGAGCTGGGCGAGGAGCCAGCCGCGGCCGTACTTGAGCTCTTTCTCGCTCATGCCGGCCGCGTCGGTGCCCAGCAGCACCATGCTGTCCATGAGGAACCAGGCCTTGTCGCGGTACAGGCTGTCGGCCTCTTCGGGGAAGAAGCCGCCGTTGTCCACGAGCACGACCTGTCCGTACTGGAGCTTCAGGCTATCCGCGAAACTCGCCCGCCGGGCGAGGCCCCCTTTGGGCGTGTGTCAACCACAGGGCTCGTTCTTGCCCTTCACGTCGGTCGTGGACAGGATGATGAGCTTGCCCGGCTCGACGATCTTGCCCGGCGAGGCGGCGCCGAGGAGCACCACGGCGAGGCCGAGGACCACGAGCGCGGCGATGAACCGCGAGAGGGACGCCTTCATAGCGGATCGGTTCTCCTGAGTCGGGGACTTGGGGGGTATCGGCAGGTCTCGGCCGGCAAGCAAGTCTAGGCACGCCCCTCACGGGGGTCAAGGTCAAGTCCTCGTGCAGTTTGCACCGCTCACTGACCCGACGGCGTCGCCGCCGAGGGCGTCTGCGGGTTCTTGACGTAGCGGTCGAACCACTCGAGCGCGCGAGCCCAGTAGTCGAGCACACTCTCCCGCGCGGCGGGCCCGTGGTCCTCGTACGGATACTCCACGAGCTGCACGGTCTTCCCCAACCCGCTCAGTGCCTCGAACAGCCGCTGGCTCTGGATGGGATTGGTGCCGACGTTCGTATCGTCCTGGTTGTGCGCGAGCAGCAGCGGGGCCTCGATCTCGTTCGCATAGAGGAACGGCGACATGGCGAGGTAGGTGTCGCGCGCCTCCCACAGGTTGCGGGTCTCGGCCTGGAACGTGAACGGCGTCAGCGTACGGTTGTAGGCGCCGTCGCTCGCGAGGCCGGCGCGGAAGAGCTTGGTGTGGGCGAGGCAGTTCACGGTCGAGAACGCGCCGTACGAATGCCCGCCCACGCCGATCCGGTCGCGATCCGTGAAGCCGCGTCGCACGCACTCCTCCACCGCCGCCTGGGCCGAGCGCCGGAGCTCGGCGACGTACTGGTCGTTCGTGCCGACGATCGCGAGGTCCGGCTTCACCACGGCGTAGCCCTGGGTCACGAGCACCTCGGGGTTCAACGGGCTCTGCGACGGGAAGCGGTTCGGCGACGTGCGGTTCTGAGACGCCGCCGCCGCGGAGCGGAAGTCGTTGGGATAGATCCAGAAGATGGTCGGCAGCGGCGGCGAGCCCGGCTTCCAGTCGGGCGGCAGCACGACCTCGGCGTTCAGGACCACGCCGTCGTCCCGCTTGAACGTGAACTGCTGGCGCGGCGCCCGCGACAGCGCCTCGGCCGGATTCGTGAACGCGCTCACCGCCGTGGCGGCGGTCGCACCCGCGCGGCGGAGGAACCAGTTCGGCGGCTCGGTCGCAGACTGGGCGAGCGTGAGGAAGCGCTTGCCGTCGGCCGAGAGCAGCGTGACCGGCGCCTCGAGCCGGGACGCCTCGCTCTCGAAGAGCCGCACCGGACGCGGCGCGGAGCCGGACCCGCCGCCCCCGAACGCGCAGCGGTCGAGGAACGGGCGTTGGCCGTCGGCGCGGAAGCCGTCGCCGAACCGGTAGAAGCTCTTGCCGTCCGCGCTCACCCATGCCCAGTTGTCGTGACGGCCGGACCGGGTCGCGATGCGGCCCGGGTCGTCGTACACGCCTTCGATCGAGCGGAACACGAGCACGCCCCGCCGCGACGGAATCTTCGCGTCGATCCACGACTCCCGCACGATCCGGCGTGGCTCGTAGCTCTCGACCGCGATCAGCCGCGCGCCGTCCGCGGTGAACATGAGCCTCGCGATCGGGAACTCGGTGCGCGCGACCTCGCTCGGCTTGCCCGTGAACGGCGCGTCGAGACGCAGGATGCGATCGGCGCCCGGCGGCGGCAACGCGGTGTCGCGCACCGCGGCCTGCGCCGACGCCCCCGCCTTGTCCTCCCACGACGCGCACCAGAGCGCTTTTCCGTCCGGCGCCCAGGTGAAATCGCGCAACCCGAGCGGCGCGACGCTCGCCACGGCGCTCCGATCGTTGAGCGGCACGTCGGCGAGCGCGATGGGGGCGGCGGAGCCGGCCGCGCCGGGCGCGCCGGCCGGCCACAGCTCGATGCTGCGCGGGAACAGCTCCGCCGGGAAGCCCAGCGGAGCCGGCAACGCGTAGCGCTCGACGACGAGCCACTTTTCGTCCGGTGACACTTCGCAGTCGGCGAGCGCCACCGGCCCGCCCAGCTTGCGGAGCGACCCGGCGCCGGCTTCGCCGGGTGTCCCCACCGGCACCCACGCGATCTGGGTCGTGACCGTGTAGGCGAAGCGCGATTGGTCGTCGCCCGTGCGCAGCACGTCGCGCGCCGTGCGTTGCGGCGTCGCGTGCCCGGCGCCCTTGCGCACCGCGGGGCCCGCCGGCACGCGCGAGGCCTCGGCCGGCGCGTCGCTGCCCTCGACGACGAGCGACGCGAACACGCCCTTGTCGTCGTTCGACCAGTCCAGCACGCCGCTCACCGAGTGAAGGTGAACGCCCTCCACGCGGCGCGCGTCACCCGTCGCCGCGTCGACGATCCACAGCTCGCTCCCGCCCTTCGCGAACGCCTGGCAGGCGACGCGATCACCCTTGTTCGACCAGCGCACGCTGCCGAGCTGCACGTCGCTCGGCAGCTTCGCCCGCACCTGCGTGCCGTCCTGGACGCGATAGAACGTGAGCCCGGCCGCCGCGTTCTTGAGCGCGCCGCGATTGGCCCACATCTCCGGCAGCACTTCGAGCCCCGCGAGCTTGACGACCGGCTCGGCGAGCGTGGAGATGGGAATGAGCGAGCGGAGATCGGGCACCGCGAGCCAGGCGCCGTCCGGCGACGCGTTGGGCGCGCCGCGCGGGAGCCGCGGCGCGGTGAGCAGCTCCGCCACCACGGGCGGCGGCACGCGGTAGTTCGCGTCGTCTGCGGCGCGCGTCGCGGGGGCGAACATCGCCCACGGCAACGACAAGAGCGGAAGCAGGATCAGGGAACGCGGACGCATGGGGGCACTCCTCGGCGTGTGTGCGGGGAACGATCGGCGTGGGACCGGACTCGCGCACTTTAGACCCGCCACCGACCACGCGGCCACAGCGAATCTCGACGTGTCGCGGCGGGACCCCGGGCCCGGGCGGACCGCGGCCGAGCGCGCGCGCGCGAAGTCCGATACCCTCGCGTCCATGACCGCCCCGTACGAGACGTTGAGCGAGACCGAGTGGGCCGAGGTCGATCGCATCCACGAGCTGATGGACGAGGAAGAGCTCGACGACGCGCGCCGCGCGCTGGACGAACTCCTGCGCCGCCGCCCGAACCACCCCGACCTGCGCATCGAGGACGCCACGCTGAAGCTCGAGGAGGGCGAGCCGCAGCAGGCGCTCGCGGCGCTCGAGGGCGCCGAGCGCTCGGCCGACCCCGCACGCTTCTTCTACCTGCGCGCCGCCTGCTACCACGAGCTCTCCCGCTTCGCCGAGGCCGAGACGGACGCGCAGCGCTCGGTCGCGGTCCACCCCGGCTACGCCATGGCGCACGACCTCCTGTCACGCATCCGCGATCACCTGGGGGATGCGAAGGGCGCGGCGGAGGCCTCGGAGGCGGCGGCGGAGCTGGACCCCGAGAACTTCCCGGAGCCGCTCGAGGTGAGCGACGAGGAGTTCGACGCGCTGGTCGAGAAGGCGGTTCGCGACCTGCCGGCCAAAGTGCGCGAGAAGCTCGACGAGATCCCGGTCCTCGTGCAGCCGCTCCCGAGCCCCGAGATGCTCAACGAGGAGAACCCGCCGCTCACGCCCGATCTCCTCGGCCTCTTCGTGGGCCGCCACATCTTCGCCCAGCTCCCGAGCGCGCTCCCCGGCGCACCGGGTGCGATCTTCCTGTTCCGGAAGAACCTGCTCCGCGCCTGCGAGAACAAGGAGGAACTCGCCCGCGAGGTCCGCATCACCGTGCAGCACGAGGTCGGGCATCTCCTCGGGCTGGACGAGGACGAGCTCGAGGACTGGGGGCTGGCGTAGGCGATCGAGTTCGTGCGCGCCACCCTGGGTCAGCCGGTGGGCCGGCTCACTCGATCACGACCGTCCCGTGCTCCATGTTCATGCCGCAGGAATAGTGCACCGTGCCCGGGTTCACCCCGGTCAGGTCGATGCGCACGGGCTGGTTGAGCGGCAGGTCGTACTTGCGGCCGGTCTCCGTGAAGATCGCCTCGGTCGCGCAGGTCTGGTCCGACTTGCGCGTCATCACGAGCACCGCGGCCTGGCCCTTCTTGATCGTGATCGCGTTGGGCTGGAATCCCATGTCGGTCACGGTCACCTGGACTTCCTTGGGACCGGCAGGGGCGCATCCGGCCAGCGCTGCGAGTGCGACGACGGCGAGCAGCTTACGCATCGTTCGAATCCTCCGGGTTTTCTGGGGCGGGCGCCTCATGGCGCGCACGCGAGGTTGGCTCGTGGAAGGGGCTTCCGGCCCCTGGGGCTCAGGGAACTGCGCGTTCGGGAATCGAATGTACCTCACTTGAATGCTCGCAGGCGCAGCGACGACGTGACGACCGAGACGCTCGAGAGCGCCATCGCGACCGATGCGAGCATGGGATGGAGCGCGCCCCGCCAACCGAAGAGCGGGCCCACCGGGCCGCCGGGCGAGAGGAGCGGTACTAGGACGCCGGCCGCGACCGGGATCAGCACGACGTTGTAGGCGAACGCCCAGAACAGGTTCTGGCGGATCACCTGGAGCGTGCGCCGCGCGAGCCGCAGCGCGTCGGGCACCGCGGTCAACTCGCCGCGCAGCAGCGTGAACGCGCTCGCCTCCATCGCGACGTCCGTGCCGCTCGCCATCGCGAGGCCCACGTCCGCGCGAGCGAGCGCCGGCGCGTCGTTCAAACCGTCGCCCACCATCGCGACCTTCCGGCCCTGCCGCTGCAGACGCTCGATCGCGGCGCTCTTCTCAGCGGGGGCCACGCCGGCCAGCACGTGCTCGCTCGCGATCCCCGCCTGGGCTGCGATCGTCGCGGCCGTGCGCGCGTGGTCGCCGGTGATCATCCACGGCTCGATGCCGCGGCCGCGCAGCTCGCGGACGACGGCGGGCGCCTCGGGGCGGAGCGTGTCGGCCACGCCGAGGAGGCCCAGGAGCTCGCCGTTCTCGGCCACCGCGATCACCGTACGCCCCGCCTGCTCGAGTCGCTCGCGCTCGGCGACGAGCGCCGCGTCGGAGGCGCCGTAGTCGGCGAGCATGTCCGCCGTGCCCGCCACGATCGCGCGGCCCCCGGCGAGCGCGTAGACCCCGCGACCGGGCACGGTGCCGAAGTCTTCTGAATCGCGGGGCTCCGCCCCGCGCTCCCTCGCACCCCGGAGCACCGCGAGCGCCAAGGGGTGCTCGCTCCGTCGCTCGGCGGTGGCGGCGGCCGCGAGGAGCCCCCGCTCGGCGATCCCCGGAGCGGTCACGACGTCGGTGAGCTGCGGGGCCCCGCGGGTCAGCGTGCCGGTCTTGTCGAACACGACCGTGTCCACGCGCTCGGCGCGCTCGAGCGCGCCCGCGTCGCGCGCGAGGATCCCGAGTTGCGCGCCGCGCCCGGTCGCCACGACCAGCGCGGTCGGCGTCGCGAGTCCGAGCGCGCACGGGCACGCCACGATCAGCACGGCCACGAACTTCTGGAGCGCACCCGCGAGCCCCGCGCCCGCGAGCCACCACGCGGCGAACGCGACGAGCGCCACCGCGAGCACCGCGGGCACGAACACGGCGGCGATTCGGTCCGCGAGGCGCTGCACGTTCGCCTTCGTGGTCTGCGCACGCTCCACCATGGCGACCACCTGCATGAGCATCGAGTCGGCGCCCACCTTTTCGGCGCTCATCCGGAACGCGCCGTGGCCGTTCAACGTCCCGCCGGTGACGGCGTCACCCGGGCCCACCTCGACCGGCACGGACTCGCCCGTGACGAGCGCGCGATCCACGCTCGAGCGGCCGTCCAGCACGCGGCCATCCACCGGCACGCGCTCACCCGGGCGCACCACGAGCACGTCGCCGGGCGCCACGGCGTCGAGCGGCACCGGCTCCTCGACGGCGCCGCGCACCCGGAGCGCCGTCCGCGGCCGCAGCTCGAGCAGCGCTCGCATCGCGCGCGACGTGCCGGTCCTCGCGCGCGACTCGAGCATCCGGCCGAGCAGGATGAGCGCGACGATGGTGACCGAGGTGTCGAAGTAGACGTCGGGCATGGCCGGTGCCCCCGGCATCCCCGGCATCGCGCCGCCACCGCCCGCGGCCGCGACGGCCCCGAGTGCCCCGGGGGCGAACACCGCGACCGTCGAGTACGCGAATGCCGCGAGCGTGCCGAGCCCGACCAGCGTGTCCATGTCCGGCGCGCGTCGCCGCACGCCGCGCACGAGCCCGACGATGAACGGCCAGCCCGCCACGAATTGGACCGGGAGTGCCAGCACGAGCTGGGCGAACGCCTGCTGCCACGGCGTCCCCGGCAGCGCTCCGGGTACCAGCATGCCGACGTGCGCGATCGCGAACACCGCCGCGCCGCAGGCGACCGCGAGCCCGAAGCGCCGGCGGACGGTGCGGGACTCCGCCTCCCGCTCGCGCATCTCGCGGTCGTCCGCGACCGGGCTCGTGACCGGGAACGCGTCGTAGCCCGACCCGCGGATCGCGGCCGCGAGCACGCCGGGATCGAGCGCGCGCGTCACGTCCGCTTCGGCCCGCTGCGTGGCCAGGTTGACGCGCGCGGCCGCCACGCCGGGCACGCCCGCGAGCGCCTGCTCGACCCGCGAGACACACGAGGCGCAGTGCATGCCGGAGACGCGGAAGCGCAGCGTCTCGGTGGCGGGGGCCGGTTCGCTCTCGCGGCGGATGGCGCTCAGCGGAACGAACGTCACCGCTCCTCCCTCGCGACACGCTCGGCGCGCTGCCACTGGTGCCAGCGCCACCAGGTGTAGACCACCGGGATGATCTCCAGCGTCAGGAAGGCCGAGGTGAAGAGCCCGCCCACCATCGGCGCGGCCACCCGCTTCATCACGTCCGCGCCCGCGCCCTGCGACCAGAGGAGCGGCACGAGACCGATCATCATCGTGGCGACGGTCATGAGCTTGGGCCGCACGCGCTGAACCGAGCCCTCGAGCGTGGCCTCGACGATGTCGTCGAAGCCCCGGAGGCGCCCTTCCCGTTCCGCCCGTCGATAGGCCACGTCGCAGTAGACCACCATGACCACCCCGGTCTGCGTCGCCAGGCCCACCAGCGCGATGAGCCCGACCCAGACGGCAGTGGAGAGATTGTAGTGGAGGAGCGCCAGCAGCCACACGCTGCCGACGAGCGCGAACGGCACCGACGCGAGCACGATGAGCGCCGGGGCGAGCTGCCCGAAGTTCGCGTAGAGGAGGAGCAGCACGATGAGGAGCGTGAGCGGCACGAGCAGCCGCATCCGCGCCTGCATCGCCTGGAGCAGCTCGTACTGTCCGGTCCACTTGAGGAAGTAGCCGGGCGGAAGCTTGAGGTCGCGCGCGACCGCGCGCTTGGCGTCGGCCACGTAGCCGCCGACGTCGCGGCGCGAGGCGTCCATGTCCACGTAGACGTAGCCCACGAGCATGCCGGCCTCGTCCCGAATCATCGGCGGGCCCATCACCACCCGGATGTCGGCGACCTGCCCGAGCGGGACGTGCGAGCCCGACGGCACGCCCCAGCGCTCGACATCCACGGGGGGCGAGGGACCGGCTCCCGACTCCTCGGGGCCGCGTGGGCCGCTCGCCATGCCCCGCCCGCCGCCGCTCATCCCCGCGGACGAGCCGCCGCGGGGCGGCTCCGCGCCCCCCATCGCGGGATCGGAGTCCGACAGGCCATTGCTCGCGAGCCACGCGGCGGGATCGAGCGCCGAGGACTCGCGCGCGCCCGTGGCGTTGCCGCCCGCGCCCCCCATGCCGCCCCCCGGGGCGGCGGCGCGATGGATCGGCACGAGCACCTGCCGCAGGCGTTCGACGTCCTGGCGGAGCGAGGCGGGGTAGCGCACGTTGATCGAGTAGCGCTCGCGGCCCTCCACGGTGACGCCGATGGGCTCGCCGCCGATGGCCGCCTCGATCACGTCCTGCATGTCGCCGAGCGTGAGCCCGTGGCGGGCCAGCGCCTCGCGATCGGGCACGATGTCGATGTAGAGGCCTCCCGTATTGCGGTCGGAGTACACGCTGCGCGTGTTCGGAACCGCCGCCAGCGTGTGCTCGAGCTCCATGCCGATGCGCTCGATCTCGGGCAGCGCGGTCCCGAAGATCTTGACCCCGATCGGCGTGCGCACGCCGGTCGACAGCATGTCGATCCGCGTCTTGATCGGCATGGTCCAGGCGTTCGTCCAGCCCGGCAGGCGCACGGTTCGGTCGAGCTCGGCCACGAGCTCGTCCCACGTCATGCGCCGGAAGTCCGGCCACACGACGCGCAACGCGGGCTTCGTCCACTCGGGCGCCCCCGCCGACCACCAGCGCGGGTGGTGGAGCATGCGCCAGTGCTCGCGCGGCTTGAGCTTCACGACCGTCTCCACCATCGAGAGCGGGGCCGGGTCGGTGGGGCTCGTCGAGCGTCCGGCCTTGCCGAACACCGTCTCGACCTCGGGGAAGCCGCGGATCAGCTGGTCCTGCGTCTGGAGGCTCCGCTTCGCCTCCTCGATGCTCAGGTTCGGGAACGTCGTCGGCATGTAGAGGAGGTCGCCCTCCTGGAGCGGCGGCATGAACTCGTGCCCGAGCCGCGCCGCGAGCGGCACGGCCGAGAGCACCGCCGCGAGCCCGATCGCGAGGGTGGTCTTCGGGTTCTTGAGCGCGACCCACGCGAACGGCCGGTAGAGCGCGATGAGCGTGCGCGAGACGGGGTGATCGCGCTCGGGCCGGATGCGGCCGCGCACGAACAGCGTCATGAGCGCGGGCGCGAGCGTGATGGACGCGAGCGCGGCGAACGCCATGGCGAACGTCTTCGTGAACGCGAGCGGCTTGAACAGCCGCCCAGCCTGGCCGTTGAGCGCGAAGATGGGCAGGAACGCCACGGTGATGATGAGAAGCGAGAAGAAGATCGCCGGGCCCACCTCCTTCGCGGCCTCGATCACGATCCGCGTGCGCTCCGCCCCGGTCGCGGTGCCGTGCGGGTCCGCCGTCTCGAGGTGCTTGTGCGCGTTCTCCACCAGCACGATGGCCGCGTCCACCATCGCTCCGATGGCGATCGCGATCCCGCCGAGGCTCATGATGTTGGAGTTGATGCCGAGCCAGTGCATGGGCACGAACGCCAGCGCCACCGCGACGGGCAGCGTGAGCACGGGCACGAGCGTGCTGCGGAAGTGCAGGAGGAAGACGAAGATGACGAGGCTCACGACGATCGCCTCTTCCACGAGCGTGTGGCGCAGCGTCTCCACGGCGCGGGTGATGAGCGCCGAGCGGTCGTAGACGGTCTTCACGCGCACGCCCTCGGGGAACGTGGGCGCGAGCTCGTCCAGCTTCTTCTTGACGCGCGCGATGACCTGCGCGGCGTTCTCCCCGTAGCGGATCACCACGGTGCCGCCCACCACCTCGCCTTCGCCATCCAGCTCGGAGAGCCCGCGGCGGATGTCGGGGCCGAACGACACGCGTCCCAGGTCGGCGACGCGGATGGGCGTGCCCGAGCGACGGTCCACGCCCACGGCGACGCTGCGCAGGTCGTCGAGCGAACGAATGTAGCCGCGGCCGCGCACGAAGTACTCGCGGCCCGACATCTCGATGACGCGCCCTCCCACCTCGCGATTGCTCCGGCGAACCGCGGCGGACACCTCGGCCACGGAGAGCCCGTACGCGTGGAGCCGCGCCGGGTCCACCTCGACCTGGTACTGGCGCTCGTAGCCGCCCACCGAGGCCACCTCGGCCACGCCGGGCACGCTCGCGAGCGCATAGCGCAGGTGGAAGTCCTGGAACGCGCGCAGCTCGGCCAGGTCGTGATGCCCGCTCTTGTCCACGAGCGCGTACTGGTACGCCCATCCCACCGCGGACGCATCGGGCCCGAGCGTGGGCGCCACGCCTTCGGGCAGCCGGGCCCGGATCGTGTTCAGGTACTCGAGCACGCGACTGCGCGCCCAGTAGAGATCGGTGCCCTCTTCGAAGATCACGTAGATGAAGCTCATCCCGAACATGCTCTGCCCGCGCACCGCGGTCACCCTGGGCGCCGCGAGGAGACTCGAGACGATCGGGTAGGTGACCTGGTCCTCGACCAGGTCGGGGCTCCGGCCCATCCACTCCGTGAACACGATCACCTGCGGATCGGAGAGATCCGGGATCGCGTCGAGCGGCACCGCGCGCATGGCCACGAGCGCGCCGGCGAACGCCGCCGCCGCGAGCACGATGACCAGCACGCGCCGGGTGGCGCACCATTCGATGAGGCGGGCAATCATGTGCGCCTCCCCCGGAGTCTCGTCGCCCCCCGCGCGAACGACACCCCCGCGCTCCGCATCGAGTGTCGCGGCGCCGGGCTCAATGGGTGTGACCCGGCGGCATGCCGCCGGCGGGTCGCGCGGCACCCGTCCCCGTGGTGACGCCCCCGTTCAAGCCGGCGATCGCCGCCTTGAGCCGGCTCTCGGAGTCGATCAGGAACGACGCGCTCGCCACGACCGTGTCGCCCTCGGCGAGACCGTCGAGCACGGTGATGCGGTCGCCGTCGCCGCTCCCGGTCCACACCCGTCGCGGCTCGAACTTCCCGCCGCCGCGCGCGAGGAACACGTACGAGACCTCGCCGGTGTTCACCACCGCCTCGGCCGGCACGACCAGCGGCGTGACGCCGTGGCGCGAGGCCACGTCCACCTGGCCGTACATGCCCGGTCGCAGCGTGTGATCGCGATTGTCGAGCGACAGGCGGGCCTTCAACGTGCGCGTTTCGCTCGACACGGTGGGGTATATGAAGTCGATCGCCCCCTCGAACGTGCGCCCCGGGAGCCCGTCGGCCACGAAGCGCGCCCGGTCGCCCACGTGCACGCGGCCCATGTCCATCTCGTAGAGGTCCACGAGCACCCAGACCCGCGACAGATCGGCCACCGTGAAGAGCGGCGTGTCGGAGCCCACGTACTGGCCTTCGATGACGTTCCGCTCGAGCACGGTCCCGGTGACGGGCGAGCGCAGCGCCAGCTTGGAAAACGCCTTGCGGTCCTGCTCGAGCCGGGTCACCTCGTCGTCGGGCACTCCCATGAGCCGCAATCGCTCGCGCGCCGCCTCGTGCGCGCCGCCGCCGTGCCCGCCCCCGTCGCCCTCCGCGAGCGCGATCAGGTACTCGCGCTCGCTCTGGTAGAGCTCGGGGCTGTAGAGCGACAGCATCGGCTGCCCCGCCCGCACGCTCTCGCCGGTGCGATTCATCGCCACGTCCTGCACCCAGCCCGCGACGCGGAGCTGCACGCGCTTCAAGCGCGTCTCGTCCGGGGCCACGAAGCCCACGAGCGGCGAGCCCTCGCCCAGGGCGCCGCGCTCGACGCGCGCCAGCCGCACGCCGATCAGCTGCGTGCGCTCGGCCGGGATCTGCACGGTGACGAGCCCGGGCACGTCGCCCGGCTGGTCCGCGTGCGAAGCGTGCCCGTCGCCCGAGGGCACGAGCTCGAGCGTCATGCTGCAGATCGGGCACTCGCCGGGCTTGTCGCTCGTGTAGTTGGGATGCATCGGGCAGCGATAGAGCGCGGCGCCCGCACGGTGTTTCGCCCCGGCGCTGGCCGCTCTCACGCGGCCCTCGCCGACGCGCCACGCCGCCCAGCTCGCGATGGATATGATCGCGAGCAGCGACAGGCCCGCGAAGAGCGCCCAGCGCACCCCGTTCATGAATGCCGCACCGGGTGGGGGCACGTGCCCGGACGTGGGTGAACCGTGGAAGTCGTTCATGGCCGTCTCCCTTCACGCGCCACCGGCGGCACGTGCACGCCCAGCAGCTCGCCGCGTGCGGTCACCGCGAGCAGGCGCGAGAGCGCGCGCGCCAGCTCCTCGTGCGCTCGCGCGAGATCGAGCTCGCCCGCGTAGCTGGCATGCGCCGACTCGAGCACGCCCGCGAGGTCGGTGGTACCGGATTCGTATGCGCTCCAGGCCGCGTCGAGCGCGCGTTGCTGGGCCACGAGCACCGTGTCGCCGAGCAGGGCGACCACGTGCTGCGCGGCTGTCGCCCGCCCCCGCTCCGCGACGATCTCGGCGTCCAGCTCGAGCGTCTCGGACTGCCGCTCCGCGGCCGCGGCGGCCGCCATCGCGACCTCCTCGGCGGCCTCGCTGCCTTGCCGGGCGCCCGCGCCGATCGGGAGGTCGATCGCCGCGCCCGCGCTCCACATGTCGTCCTGGGGCGTGCCGTCCGCGAGCGTGCCGCGGAGGCCGTAGGACGCACGGAGCGAGAGCTCGGGCCACGCTCTGCGTCGCGCGGCCGCGGCGGCGG
>DATDEX010000129.1:0-5266 GCA_036522895.1 Candidatus Eiseniibacteriota bacterium
TCGTGTGGAACGAGCGAGTCGCGGGTTACATCGCGAGCTGGTCGCAAGAAGAGCGGCGCCTGATCGCGTACTGGATTGGCCGCGAGTACTGGGGACGGGGGATCGCGACCGCGGCGCTGGCGGAGTTCCTCGGCTACGAGCACACGCGCCCACTCCACGCGTTCGTCGCGGCTCACAACGTCGGATCGATCCGCGTGCTCGAGAAGTGTGGCTTCGTGCGGATCGGCGGCACCACGGCCGGGCCTGGCGAGGTCGACGAGCGCCTCTACCGCCTGGGCTAGTCTTCCGCGGCGCAGCCTGGCGAAGCCACGGGCAGCGGTGAGCCGCTCACGCGGGCGGATTCCACGCGTCTGTCAGCCGCTCAGCGCTGCCGGACGATCGTGGCGATGTTGAGGAGCTTCGAGCTGATCTTGAGGCCGGCGCGTTCCGCCGCGCGCGGATTGATCTCGAGCTGGAGCTTCTTGCCCACGAGCGTGAAGTTGATGGCCCCGCCCTGCATGCCGAATCCCTCGGTCTCGCCGACCGTCAGCGTGTTCGATCCCTCGAGCCTCGCAACGATGTCGGCGGCCTGGTCCTTGGCCGCATCGGCGATGAATACGATCTGGCACTCGCCGATCGTGTCGCCCGGGCGCAGCGTTCGCACCTCGATCGGGTGGCTGCCCACCTTTCGCGTCTCGAGCTCCGCCTCGAGTTCGGCGCTGAACGGATCGCCGCCGACGATACCGATCGAAAGCGGCGCGTCCGCGTTCCGGAACGCGCGCTCGGGCCACTCGACGAACTTCGTGAAGTTGTAGATGAATCCGAGCTTGACCTGGTACTCGAGGGCTTGGTCGATCATTGAACCAGCCCGGGGGGACGAGGTCGCCACCACTCCGGACAGGGCGATCAACATTGTCCAGCCACGGCACCAGCGGGCGGGCCGCCGTTCCCCAGCGGACCTCCGACGGACGCGGCTCTGCGGCAGGATCGCCGTCACCAGGCGCCGAACCGATATCGGGCGGTGAGACGGAACGTTCGTCCATCCTGGACGAGTACGTCCTCCGCGAGACCGTTGCTGCGAGGGTCGGTGAAGCGGCGGTCGAACACGTTGTAGAGACTCGCCGAGAACTCCCAGTCCCGCGCCAGGTCCCGGGTGACCAGGGCGAGATTGGAGACGGCGTACGCGCCCGAAGTTCCCCCGGCCAAGGTCGCCCGCCGGCTGACGAATTGGGCGTCCGAGCTCGCGTACAGCCTGCGACCGATGAGTGGGACCTCCACGGTCGCCTGGAGGAGATGCCGGGGCGAATTGATGATGGGCACGACGCTGTTCACGTTCTTGACATCCTGGAAGCTGTAGCTGAGCGAGCTCTCGAAGCCACCGGGCAGTTTCCTCCAGAATCCGAAGTCCATCCCGCGAAGGTCCAGGGAGCCGGCATTCGTGAACCGGAAGTTCCCATTCGCCGGATCCACTTCCTCCCCGATCAGCCCACGGATCGGGTAGAAGTAGGTCGAGGCGGTCATCCCGAGGTGGTGGGCGAGGCTCTGCTCCCAGACCAGCTCGGTGGTCCGCGCTGTCTCGGGACGCAGCCCGGGATTGACCTCGTTTCCGGGAGCCGTGTAGAAGAGCTCGAACAGGTTCGGGGCGCGGAACGACTGGCCGTAGAGAACCTTGAACGTCGTGTTGTCCCGGGGGCGGTAGATCAGCGCGGCGCGCGGGTTGGTGGTGCCGCCGAACGTGGAGTAGCGGTCATAACGAAGGCCGAGGTTCAAGATCAGGTTTTCGAGCAGCCGAACCTCGTCCTGGCCATAGACGGAGAAGCTGGTGGAGGATCGGCGGTCGCTCAGGTACTGGAAGAAGGGCTCGACATCGTAGTTGCCCTGGTTCTGCTCGAAGTTGTCGCGGTATTCGGCGCCGACGCTGACGCGATGCCCCTCGAAGAGCTGCTTGGAGAAATTCAGCTCGTCGCCGAACCATTTCCCGTGCGCGAAGTTCTTGTTCAGGACCCGCGACGGCCCGCCGAGTGTGGAGTAGTCGTAGACGTACCTGCCGTCGTTCGCGAAGTGATCGTAGTAGGCGCGGTCGGCGAGGCTCCAGCCGCGGGCGAGCTCGCGACGGTATTGCAGGTCGAGGTACCCGCGCGTGTCGACCGTCCGCGTGCCTGCATCGTTGAACACGGTCCCGAACGGAGCGGTCGGAATCCCCTTTTCGCGTGAGCCGAGGACGCCATGCGAGGTGAACCCGCCCCACGAGGCATTGGCGAAGACCTGGCGCGACCGGTCGCCGTCGGCGGCCACCGCAATGCCGTTGTGGGTGCCGGGCGCGGCGAACTCCGGGAAGAACAGCTGGTCCTGGCCGTGGGACTCGTACGAAGACGCGGACAGCAACATCTCCAGTCCGTTCGCGAACGAGTTGCCGTAGCTGAGGCGGCCTTTCCACGTCCCGTAACTCGCGCCGCCGCCGGCAACGTTCAGATTGTTGACGTCGCGCCCGCGCTTGGTGATGACGTTGACGACTCCGAGGAACGCGCTCGCGACGTACAGGGAGGAGTTGGGTCCGCGAATCACCTCCACGCGGTCGATCAGGTCGACATCGATCGGGAACTCCGTGCCAAGGAGACTTCCGTCGAAGATGTTGTCGTTGATTCGATGTCCGTCGACCATCAGCGCGATTCGACTGTTGTAGTCTCCCGGCGGGCCATAGCCCCGGAATCCGAGGTAGCTGTAGTTTCGGTCGTAGCTGACATAGCAGCTGCGCACGTCCCTGAGGATGTCCGCCAGGGTGCGATAGCCGAGAGCCTTGATGTCCTCGGCCGTGACGATGATGACGGAGGCAGGCGCCTCCGAGATCCGCTGCTTGAAGCCCGAGGCGCCATAGACCGAGTCGAGGTCGACCAACATCAGCTGGTCGAGGCTCATGTCCAGCACATTGGCGGTGGCGGGCTTCTCGTGCGCCGCCGCGTGCGCCGGCCGCGGGACGCTCAGCAGCAGGAGCAGGACGACGGCAAGAGCACGGCGCAGCGCCCGGCACGAATCGAGTCGTGAGTTCACCACTCTCCCTCGCGGTTCCCCCGGGCGACGAGCCGTTCGTCGCCGCGGGCGGTCGGAGGGGTCATCGGCCACGGCGGGCCCGGGTGGGAGGACAATCGGCCGTTGGTCAATACGAACAAATACAATGCACCTCGCAACACGCAAGATCGGGAGCCGAGCACAACCCGGTTCGAGGTCCGGCCGCAACCCCCGCGATCGGTCGATTCTGGACGCGGTGGACCTGCGCGGGGCAATGGGGCCGCGTGGCCGAGACTCGCGCCGAGGGGCGCGGGCAGACCGCGTCGGGGAGACCCTGTGAGCACACCTCAGGAACTTCGGAACGACCGGGTCATCCTCGAGCCCGCATCGGAGGCGAACGTCGACCTCCTGATCCGCCGGACTCTCGATCCCGTTGCTCAGGGCCCATACAAGCGAGTCCCGAAGCTGAGCGCTCCACAGCTTCGTGAGCTGTTCCTGCACGAGCAGGCGCGGGAATACCACGTGATCCGACTGATCCGGGACAGAACACCGCCTTGGAATCGGACCAAGAATCCACCGATCAAGAGTCAGTTGCTCTGGCCGCCCGACGCGCTATTTCGAGAGCAGCGCGGCGTTCTTGTCGCCCGGTGTCAGCGTCTCCCGGCCCCGTTCCGGCTTGAACTGCCCGGCATACTCGCCGACGAGCTTGCCCGCGACGGGTTCATACCAGCCGAACCCGCAATCGTCGTTGCCGCCGAGGATCATCACCACCGTGCCGTCCTCGAGCTCGAACGACGTGCCGTCGACATCGGAGTCCTTCGTGACGTCCTTCGAGTACTTGTCGGTGTCGCGGCAGTGGACGTTGAAGTTCCGGCCCATGCCGCGGACGTGCCAGTGGAGCGGCATCTCCGATCCGGAGAGGTCGATCGAGCCGTTGTCCTTGCGCCATCTCCCGTGCGCGAAGTATCCCCACGAGTCCCATTCGAGCGTATCCCCGTCGGATTGCTCGATGAACTTGTCGCCATAGCCGCCCTTCGCGTTCACCCACAGCATGTAGTACGCAGGGTCCGGGTATCCCGTCGCGCCCAGAACGGTGTTGCAGTAATCCGCGAACCACGGTGGGTTCTTGATGGAGAATCGAGTCTCCTTGCCTTCGATGCTCTTCGCGAGCTTCGTGTAGCGATCGTACGCGGGCTTTTCCTCGTCCGCGAGCTCGAACGGTGCCGCGACGCCGACCATCAGGTGCTCGCTGCCGTAGCCGACGTACAGCCGGTTTCCGAGCCACATGCCGATGCCCCGCGTCGTCCGGGAGCCGATCTTCCAGGTGCACTCGTAGGCATTGAACTTCGCGCCCTGGGGTGTCGTGAGTGTCCTCGTGCGCTTGATCTCGATCGAGCCCGCGTACGTGCTGCTGTCCGGCGACACGCCCTCGACCTTCCAATCGCCGCTCAGGTCGATGGGCTTCGCGTCGGACATCGAGCCGACGCGTCCCACACCCTTCCAGAAGTCGAGTCCGCCGCCGGCGTGGCGCACGACCTGGTGCGCGTGGGCGGACGGTGCAGTGACGAGGAGCAGCGCGAGTGTCACGAGGAACGGATGGCGGCGCATGAGCGGGTCCCTCCGGGCGGTTCGTGGGCGGGGGCGATCGTCAGACGATGCCCGACGCTTGACCGCGGCGAAGATGCTGGACCGCGCCGCATCCGGTCAACGGCACTGCGCAACGCGCGACGTGCGGCGCCGGGTCGCGGAAGTGGCTCCGGAGTGAGTTGGTGCCCCGCCTTGGAACCGAACCAAGATCCTGCTGATCGAGAGGCCATGACCGCCGCCGGCTCGAAACGGTCGTCGCGCAAGGCATTCTGAACTCCGACAAGCATTGGGCTGGGCCGCCAACCGGGCCTAGCGGGTACGCACGGATGCTCCTCCCGAGTTCAAGCACGCAGGGCAGTCATGCTCAGCGGTGATTCTGCCCCCGGGTTCCCGTCTCGATGGGTGGGAGAGCAAGCCACCTGCATGGAACCCGGGGATTAGAGCCCAGACCTGGGCTACAGTGAACGGCGAGCCACACCACAGAGGGAACGCATGCTTCGCGACGTCGTCGAAACCGATCTGCCGATCTTCTACGAGCAGCAGCTCGACCCCGCGTCGACCCGGATGGCGGCGTTTCCTCCGCGCGAGGACTGGAGTGTCTTCCTCGCGCACTGGAAAACGAAGGTCCTCGCCGACCCGGCCAACTGCGCGCGGACGATCGTGTGGAACGAGCGAGTCGCGGGTTACATCGCGA
>DATDEX010000130.1:0-2686 GCA_036522895.1 Candidatus Eiseniibacteriota bacterium
CACCGCGCGCGCCCGGCCGCGAGGATGCCGGCGAAGAGCCCGGCCCCCGCGACGAGCAGCCATGGCCCGGGGGTCATGCTCCCGCTTCCCTCCGGGCGGGCGCGGCCCCCGGCTCGCCGCTCCCGGCGAGCGAAGCGAAGAGGTCGGCATCGGGCGCCCCCTCGAGCACGAGGCGGCGGAGCCCGCGCTGCGAGAGCGCGGCGCTCAGCTGGGCCAGGATCTCGAGGTGCGCGCGCGGCGAGGGCGCTACGAAGAAGAAGAGCCGCGTGACCGGAAACTGGTCCGGCGCGGAATCGCCGGCCGGCAGCGCGTCGTGAAGCATGATGAGCGCGAGCGTCCCGGCGTCGCGCCCGAGCGCGACCGGCGAGCGGAGGTGCGGGAGCGCCAGCCCGCCGCCGATCGGCGCCCACACGATCCCGCCCTGCGCGCGGACGCGCTGGAGCAGCAGCTCGCGGACGGCGGGCGTGGCGGCGGGGAGCCGGCCGACGATCGTTTCCAGCACGCCCGGGAGGTCCGCGCTCGGGACGTCGCGCCAGATGCCGCCCGCGCGCAGCAGCGGCTCGAGCTCGAGCCTCGCTCGGGGATGCGCGGGCTCGGGGGCCAGGAATCCCACCTTCGATGCGAGCCCGCGTTGCGCGGCCCAGGTCGCGACCTGGGCGCGGTCGAAGAGGAGCCTGCCGCGCTCGGGCACGTGCGGGAGCCCCTCGTCACGCACCCAGCCCTCGATCACCGACTCCTCGACGCCGAAGGACTCCGCGAGCTGGACGACGTTCAGATACATGGCATTCCTTGCCTCGTTCGCGGGAGGCGTTGCGTTCGAGCACGCCGCACGCCGCCCGTCTGCCGGAGGAATCCGTCGTGCCGCGCTCCAGAGGATGGGCGGAGGTGAATGCGTGCTTGCGACTCTTCACGAGCGCGCATACCGTCGCACACGCGAATCAGGTGCGCCAGTGTGAGGCGATCGACCTCCGGGCGCTCGGCCACCCGTCCCGTGCGGCGCCCGGCCGCCCGGGATCGTCCTCGGACTCGGACCACGGAAGGTTCATGGTGCTCGCCGGCCTCGACGGCGCGTTGCTCGCGATCGCGATCGGATCGTTGGCGCTCGCGGCGCTGCTGCCGCTCGTCGCGTCGCTCGTCCCCCGGAGCTCCGTCGCGCTCCAGGTGGCGGTGCCGCGACTCCTCGCCGTGCTGGGCTGCCTCGCGACCGCGCTCCTCGGCGCGGTGGGGCTCACCGACCGGGTGTTCAGCACGCTCGAGTGGTGGCCCGGCTTCCCCGCCCAGCCGTTCACGATGGCCGCCGACGCGCTCTCGGCGCCGTTTCTGCTGCTGCTGGGCCTCGTGGGCGGGATGTCGTTCGCCTCGCTCGACGGACGCGACAGCGGCACCGGGGCGAGGGCGCGGCTCGCGCTCCAGGCGAGCTTCACGCTCGCCATGCTCTCCGCGCTGGCGTCGCAGCACGCGCTCCTCTTCCTCTTCGCGTGGGAGGGCATGACGCTCCTCCCCGCCCTGCTCGTCGCGCACGATGCCGCGAGCGCGCGTGCGCGCCGCGCCACGTACGCCTACCTGGCGCTCTCGCACGCCGGCACCGCGCTCGTGGCGGTGGCGCTGCTCACGCTCTCGGCGCGGGCGGGCGGGTTCACGTTCGAGTCGTTGGCAGTGGCGTTCACGCACCAGCCGCCGGCCGAGGCGGCGCGGCTCGCGTGGCTCTTCACGCTCGGCTTCGCGGTCAAGCTGGGCGTGGTGCCGCTCCACGTGTGGCTGCCGCTCGCCCACCCGGAAGCACCCCCCGCGACCTCGGCCCTGTTGTCCGGCGCGATGGTGAAGCTCGGGCTCTACGGGCTCCTGCGCTTCGCATGGCAGCTCCCGGGCTCGCCGCCGCCGCACTGGGGCACCGTGCTGCTCTTAGCGGGCATCGCCACCGCGCTCGCGGGCGCCCTCTACGCCACGGTCGAGAGCGACGCCCAGCGGCTCCTGGCGTGGTCCACGGTCAAGCACGCGGGGCTCCTCACCTTAGCGACCGGCCTCGCCGCGCTCCTCGCCGCCGCGAACCGCCCCGACCTGGCGGGACTCGCGCTCGCCGCGGTGTTCGTGCACGCGCTCGGGCACGCGCTCGCGAAGAGCGCCGCCTTTCTTGCGATCGGCGCCGCGGTGCACGCCGCGGGCTCGCGGAGCCTCGAGTCGCTCGGCGGGCTCGCGACGCGGATGCCGGGCGTGTCGCTCGCCGCGCTGCTCTCGGTGCTGGCGCTCGCCGGCCTCCCGCTCTTCTCGTGCTTCGCGGGGGAGTGGCTCACGTACCAGGCGCTGCTCCTCGGCTACTCGGCGGGCGCGGGCGAGTTGCGGATCCTCGCCCCCTTTGCGGCCGCGGGGCTGGCGCTCGCCGGTGCGCTGGCGCTCGCGGCGATGGTGAAGCTCTACGGCATCGCGTTTCTCGGCCGGCCGCGGAGCGCCGCCGCGGACGCGGCGCGGGACGCTCCGCCCGCGGTCTCGCACGCGCTCTTTTTCACGGCGCTCCTTCCGCTCGCGGCGGGAATCGGCGCGCCGTGGATCGCGGCCTGCTTCGCCAGGGCCGTGGCGGTGCTGCTGCCCGAGTTCGACGCCGCCTCGCTCGCCGGCGCGGGCGGGTTCACGCTCGTGCCGGCGGGGCTCGCACGCTCGAGCGTCTCGCCGTTCGCGGTGGCACTGTTCG
>DATDEX010000131.1:0-2114 GCA_036522895.1 Candidatus Eiseniibacteriota bacterium
CTCCCCGCGCCGGGACGGAGCCATCGCGGCCATGCGACCCGCGCGGCCCCGCCGGCGCGCGCCAGGCTCGGGAACCACGCGCCGCGACGGTCGCTGATCAACAGACCCGCGAAGCTCAGGAGGAACGCCGCGAGCAGGAACGCCTGGTAGCGCTCCTCGTACTCCACGTACTCGCCGCCGCCGATCTCCCGCTTCTCGAGCTGGTCGAGCGCGGCGACCAGGTCGTTCAGGTTGATGCTCTCGGAGCGGAAGTAGCGGCCGTCCGTCGCCTTGGCCATCACGAGGAGCAGGCGCTCCGCGAGCCGCGACACGACGATCTTGTCGTCCTTGTCCTTCTTGTACCGCGTCCCCGTGCCCTGCGTCTCGGGAATCGTCGAGCCCTGGAGCGTGCCCACGCCCACGGCGAAGATGCGGATCCGCTCGCCGACCGCGAGCCGGATCGTGGCCGCCGGATCGCCGTCCAGGCTCTCGCCGTCGGTCACCAGCACGAGCGCCTTGGAGGTTTCCGCGCCCGGGTCGAACAGCGAGGCCGCGGCCTCGACCGCGCTCTGGATGTTCGTGCCCGGCTTGGGCATGTTGTCCGGGTCGATGATGTCGAGGAAGAGTTTCGCAGCCTCGACGTCGGTCGTGAGCGGGCACATCACGCGTGCGTCGCCGGCGAACGCCACGATCCCGACCCGATTCGTGCTCAGGTTGTCGAGCAGCGCCGCGATCTCTGTCTTGGCCCGCGTCAGCCGGTTGGGCGTCACGTCGGTCGCGAGCATGCTCTTCGAGGCGTCGAGCACGATCACGATGTCGATGCCGCGGCCCTTGAAAACCTGCAGCTTCTCGCCCCACTGCGGCCGCGCGAGCGCCACGACGAGGAGCGCGAGGCCGGCGAGCAGGAGCGCGGCCTTGATCGCCGCGAGCCGCGGGCTCCGGCTGTCGGTGAGGCGGGGGACCAGCCCGGGATCGGCGAGTCGCGCGAGGCTCCGGCGCTTGAGCCACGCCCCGGCGAGCAGCACGAGCAGCGCGATCGGGACCGCGACGAGCAGAATGAGAAGGTGCGGGGCGCCCCAGCGGATCATGCGAGCCTCCTCATGAGATCCTCCTCATGGAAGCCTCCGGAACGCCACGGCCGGGAGCAGCAGCCCCACCAGGAACAGCACCGCCGCCGGCAGCATGAAATCGCCGGCCTTCTCGGAATAGAGCGTGTGCCTGGCGGTCTTGAAGTGCGTGGGCTCGAGCCGGTTGATCTCGTCGTAGATGCGCTTGAGCGCCTCGTTGTCCGACGCCTCGTAGGCCTTGCCGCCGGTGAGCGCCGCGGCGTCCTCGAGTGTCTTCATGTCGAAGTCGGCCGAAACCGTCTGCGGCCGCGAGCCCCACATCGGATCGTTGACCATCACCGTGACCGGGGTGCGCGAGCCGACGCCGATGCAGTAGACCTTGATGCCGTAGGTCGCCGCGAGCCGCGCCGCGGTGAGCGGATCGATCTCACCCGCGTTGTTGAGCCCGTCGGTGAGCAGGATCACCACCTTGCTCTTCGCCGTGGAACCTTTGAGCCGGGCCACGGCGCTCGAGAGCCCCATGCCGATCGCGGTCCGCGTGCCGTCGAGCACGCCGATTCGCAACCGGTCGATGATCGAGCCGAGCACCGCGCGGTCGATCGTGAGCGGGCAGAGCGTCATGGAGCCGTTCGCGAACACGACGACGCCGATGCGATCGCCCGGGCGCTTGCCGATGAACTCGGCGGCGCGCTGCTTCGCGGCACCAATCCGGTCCGGCTGGAGGTCGGGCGTGGACATGGATTCCGACACGTCCATGCAGAGCATGATGTCCACGCCGCGCGATTCCACCTCCTCGTAGACCCTGCCGCGCTGCGGCCGGGCGAGCGCGATCACCATGAGCGCGAGCGCCGCCGCGTTGAGCGCCACGAGCGCCGGCTTCCAGTAGCGGCTCGCGCCCTGGCGCGCGCGGAGGAACGACACGTCGGAAAAGCGCACCGCGCCGCCGCGCTTGGCGAGCTCGAGCCACGCGAGCACCGCGACGGGGAGGAAGAGCAGCAGGAAGCCCGGAGAGGCGAAGCGCATGCTCAGGCGCTCCCCGCGGCCGGCGCCGGGCTCGCGCCGACGGCC
>DATDEX010000132.1:0-2828 GCA_036522895.1 Candidatus Eiseniibacteriota bacterium
CGCGCCGCGCCGCCGCCCGACGCCGCGGCGACGGCCCGCGCCGGCGAGACGCCGTCCGAACCGCCAGCGTCGTCCCCCCGGCTGCGCTTCTACCTCGACTGCGACGAGCAGGTCTGCGATTTCGCGTTCCTGAAACAGGAGATCCCGTGGGTGGACTGGGTGCGCGATCGGCGCGATGCCGACGTCTACGTGCTCGTCACCACGCGCGAAACCGGCGGCGGCGGCACGGAAGGCGTCTTCTACGTCGCGCGCCCGCACGGCGGCGGGCCCGCCGCGGACACGCTGCGGGTGTTCGTCCGCGCGGAAGCGAGCGACGACGAGGGGCGCCGGCAGCTCCTGCGAGCGCTCCAGGCGCTGCTCGCTCGCGATCTCGCGGCGCGTCCGGAGGGTGAGCGGCTCGACATCTCGCTCCGCCCGGCCGGGGCGGGTGCCCCGCCGGCCGACGGCGCGCCGGGGCTCGACCGCTGGAACCACTGGGTCGTGCGGCTCGCGGGCGACGGGTTCTGGAACGGCCAGCGAACGTTCCGCACCGTGAACGTGGTCTCCAACGCCGGGGCTTCGCGCGTCGTGGAGAGCTCGAAGCTCTCGCTCTCCGAGTTCTACAATTACAGCGAGCAGCGCTTCGAGTCGCCGCATTTCCTCGGCGTTCAGCGCGGCTGGGGCACGAACGCGCGCGCGGTCTGGAGTCTCGGCTCGCGCTGGTCGCTGGGGGGGCGCGGGCTCGCGAGCTCGTCCAAGTTCGCGAACCAGCACCTCGCCGTCGGCGCGGGCCCGGCGCTCGAGTACGACGTCTACCCCTACGCCGAGTCGTCGCGCCACCTGCTCACGCTCGCCGGCGAGCTCGTCGGGCGGCACGTCCGCTACGACGCGGTCACGGTCTACGGCAAGCGCGCGGAGATCCTGTGGACGCTGGGCGTGTCCGGCCGGCTCGCGCTCACGGAGCCCTGGGGCACGCTCGGGCTCGGCCCGGACCTGAGCCAGTACCTGCACGACGCGAGCAAGTATCGCCTCTCGCTCGCCGCCGAAGCCCAGTTGAAGCTCGTGCGCGGCCTGTCGCTCGACCTGTCGAGCTTCGCCGCGCGCATCCACGATCAGGTCTCGCTCCCGCGCGGGGGTGCCGCCGACGCGGACGTGTTGCTCCAACAGCTCGAGCTCGCGACGTCCTACCAGTACGTCGCGTCGGTCGGGCTCGCCTACACGTTCGGCTCGCGCACGAACAACGTGGTGAACCCGCGGCTGAAGGACGTCTACGGGAGCTTCTGACCCGGCCCTCGGCCAGCCCGGTAGAGGGAGCCCCGGGGCCGGCGTAAATGACCCGCCCCGCGCGTGCCGCGGTGACGACCCGCCGGTCCGTGCCCCGTTCCGGCGCCAACGGCGGCCATGCCCGTATTCTCATGTCCTAAAACGGCCAAACCGCGTCGTTCTCTGGAGGGATATCGCACTTTTCCTGAATCCTCGCCCGCGTTCGGTGGCTCTATACTACATACGCTGTAACTAACCCATGGTCAGAGTGTGCCCTGGAACACAGACGACCAGTCTGGAGGGCCCATGGACAAATCAGCGAGCGAAACCCGCACCGGTCCCCGTTGGCGTCGTCGAAAAGAGTCCCGTCCGAGCGAGATCCTGACCGCAGCGCTGGATACCTTCGTCGAACGTGGTTACGAGTCCGCGCGACTCGAGGACATCGCGCGACGTGCCGGCTGCACGAAGGGCACGATCTTCCTCTACTATGAGAGCAAAGCCGAGCTGTTCAAGGCGGTGATCCGCGACGTGATGCTGCCCCTGATTCGCGAAGCCGAGAATGCCATCGACGAGCATCAGGGCAGCTGCCGCGACCTTCTCGAGAAGCTCTTGCGGCTCCGCTGGGAGCGGGCGACCGTTTCGCGCCTCTCGGGTCTGGCCAAGCTGCTGTTCGCCGAGACCGATCGCTATCCCGATCTCGCGCGCTTCTACCACGACGAAATCCACGAGCAGAACCAGAAGTTGATCCGGCGCGCGTTCGACCAGGGCGTGGCACAGGGCGAATTCCGTCCGCTGGACAGCGCGAGCTTCGCGCTCGTCGCCATCGCCCCCATCCTGTTCGCGAGTATCTGGAGACAGTCATTTGGTCGAGTGGTGGAGCATGCGGTCGACTCGGATGCGTATTTCAAGACGACCCTCGACGTTCTCTTCAGCGGCATCCAGGCGACCCACGCCCCCGAGCTCGCGCACGGTTGATCCACCGGCGCCCGGGACGGGCGCGTGCCTGGCTCTGTTCTCCGCGCTGCTCCTCGCCGGGGCTGCTTCCGCGGCTCCGGCGCGGCGCGCGCACCCGGCGCGGCCCGCCCGGGTGACCCCGGCCGTCGCACCCCCGGTGTCGACGCCGGCTCCCGCGCCGGCGCGTACGTCGGCTGCGGCCGCGACCGTGCGGCTTTCGCTCGCCGAAGCCGTGCGCCTGGCGTCCGGCGAGTCGCCGGCGGTGCAGATCGCGGCACTGCGCGCTACTCAGGCCGGGGACCGGGTCGGGCAGTCGCGCGGGGCGCTGCTGCCCACGCTCACCGGTTCGGCATCGACCTCGAACCGGACGTTCAACCTGAAGGCGCAGGGCATCCCGTTCCCGGCCATCCCCGGGGTCGCGCCGTTTCCCGACGTGATCGGCCCGATCGACAACGTCGATGCGCGCATGCGCGTCACCCAGACCGTCGTGGACCTGCCGGCCTGGCAGAAGTGGCGCGCGGCCGGCTTCGGCGCGCGCGCCGGGCGTGCCGACCAGGAGTCCGCCGCGGAGGCCGCGGCCCAAACCGGTGCGCTGGCGTGGCAACCAGGAGTCCGCCGCGGAGGCCGCGGCC
>DATDEX010000133.1:0-11905 GCA_036522895.1 Candidatus Eiseniibacteriota bacterium
GCCCGCCCCACGCCGGGCCGGCCACGACGAGCGCCCGCAGCAGCGACGCCGCGGCGAGCAACCCGACCGCGGCCGCGACCGAACGCAGCGGCTGACGCGACATCGAACTTCTGCGGGCCCTGAAGCTTGACATCGCGGCTCCGTGTTCGAACTCGGGTGGGCGCAAGTTGGCCCCCGAGCATATACATACAGAGCGTGGTCCGCCACGGAAGCGGCCACATTCGACGGCAGTGGCCCGCGGGCTCCCGGACCCCGGAGCGCCGGACGGGATGTGTTCAGCAGCCGGCGCACGGAGGGCCGCCCGTTCCCGGGCGGCCCTCGTGACGTTCCGCGCGGTCGCGGATCAGGTCTTCAACCCCGCGACGCGGTTCAGCTGGCTCAAGAGGAACTCGGGGTTGGTGAGGGCGGGGGTTGCCATCCAGCGCTGGTGGGGCTCGTCGCCCATCAGCACCACGTTCGTGTGCTGGTTCCTGGCGCGGTCCAACTCGGGGTCGGGATCCACGAAGCCGAAACGGACCCGGCAGAGTTCCAAGTCGTGGGGCGAGCCGGTGAGGAACGTCCAGCCCGGTCCGGCCCCGTGCATCTGCTGGTAGTGCTTGAGGTGCGCCGGCGTGTCCTGCTCGGGGGCGAGCGAGAACGAGTAGATGAACACGTCGCGGCCGCAGCGAGCCCCGAGGAGCTTCTGGAACTTGACCAGGTTCTCGGTCGTGACCGGGCAGAGACCGTCCTTACAGTTGGCGTAGAAGAAGTTGATGAGGACGGTCTTGCCTTTCAGGAGATCGTCGTAGAGCCGCACGCGCTGGTCGTCCTGCGTGCGCAGCACCACGTTGGGGAAGTAGTCGGCGTGGAAGCCGGTCACCGGGCGGATCTTGCGCGGGCGGCTTCGCGCTTCGAGGTATTGCACCACGGGCACCGCGGTGGCGGCGACCGGGACGAGGCCCAGCAGGGCCAACAGCTGTCGGCGGGTCATCGAAAGAGTCCTCGGGGGGGTGGGCGCCGGAGCCCCGGGCGGGCGGCTCCGCGCCTTCCCCCGTTCAAGTGCGGGCGAGCGTCAGGGCACGATCTTCCACATGAACATCATGGCGTGGTCCTCGTGGACGACGTTGTGGCAGTGGGTCGGGTAGCGGCCGAGGAAGTCGCGGAAGCGGCGGAAGATCTTGTGGGTCTCGCCGTGGCCGAGCCAGATGACGTCCTCGCGGGAGATCTCGTCGATCGGCGGCGGGGCCCCGTTGATCGAGAGCTGCTGGTGCTCCTCGAAGTGGATGTGGACGGGGTGCATCCAGCCGCCGGAGTTGTTGACGATGTTCCAGACCTCCGCCGTGCCCTGGCGGGGGCTGGCGGTGATGACGTTCTCGTCGAACTGTTTGCCGTTGACGCTCCAGCCGCCGTTGGTGCGGTCGAACACGAACGTGCGTTCGGTGACGGCCTCCTTCAAGTTGACCGGGGGCAGGTCGAAGAACTTGAGCGGGATGCGGCTGTTGTCGGTCTTGGGCAGCCGGTTGTCGACGATGAACTTGAGGATCTTGGTGCCGAGCTGCACCGGCAGGATCTTGCCGGTGGGCCCGCGGCCGTCGGTCTGTTCCTGGCAGTTGACCAGGTAGAGCTCGGTGCCGTCGGGCAGCTTGCTGAAGTCGATGATGACGTCGACGCGCTGGGCGACGGCGATGCGGAAGTTCTTCACGGTCAGCGGGCGCGGCAGCATGTTGCCGTCGTGCGAGCACTGGACCATGGTCTGGCCGTTGGAGAGGAAGAAGTTGTAGAAGCGGCTGGTGCCGATGTTCTGGGCCCGGAAGCGGTACTTGCGGCGGGCGACGCGTAGAAACGGCTGGATCTTGCCGTTGACGGTGAACTTGTCGCCGATGATGCCGTCGAGGTTGAAGAGATCGAAGTAGCCGTAGCCGCTGGGATCGAAGACGCGATCGTGGAACACGAGCGGGATGTCGAAGTCGCCGCTCGGGAGCCGCCACGCGGTGCGGCTCGTGTCGTTCTCGTTGCCGGTGTCGAACTCGTTGAAGATGTAGTAGAGACCCATGTTGCCGCGGTAGACGTTCTGCGAGGTGTAGTCCAGGCAGTGGTCGTGATACCAGAGCGTGCTCATGGTCTCGCGAATGTCGCCGAGCTCGCCGAACTTGGGGTCGGTGAAGCCGGCCCGCTTGTTCAGGTAGAAGTGATCCTTCCAGGTGCCGGGGTTGATCATGTCGAGCGGGTTGCCGTCACTGTCCGACTCGGTGTGGCCGTTGTGCAGGTGCGTGGTCGGCGTGGGCCGGCCGTAACCCTTGTGAACGGCCAGGCTCGGCAGCATGTTCTTGAAGCGGATCATGACCGGGCGATCGACGTGGGCGTGGATGCGGGGCCCCGGGAACATCCCGTTGAAGCACCAGCAGGTGTCGAGCGGCAGCTCGCGATGCCAGTTCGCCATCGTGACCCGGTTCTCGTTGACGTAGAAGTCCATGTTCGCCGGGTCGTAGTACTCCCAGAACGCGTGCGGGTTCGGCCTCCCCATCTCGCCGGCGGCGAGGTTGCAGTACTCGGTCGGGACGGTGCCGATCTGGTCCACGGTGAGCGGCCGGGCCACGGGCGGGATCGGCAGCGGCTCGATCCAGGGCGTGGTCGGCGGGCTCGTGAGCGTGCCCTCGGCGCCGGCGGCGCGCGAGGACAGTCCGAGCTTGGTGACGAGGAAGCCGGAGCTCGTCAGGAGCCCGAGCTTGAACAGGTCGCGCCGCGAGAGCTTGGCGTCGATGAGCTCGACGCGATTCTTGCGCGCGGTTTCCGCGAGTTTCTGCTTCCAGCCTGCCATGAGGATTACCCCTTTCGAAGAGCCAGGGCGTGCGCCTGAGGCGCGCCCGAAGATGGAGGTGCGAGGGCCGGGGCCGCGCTCAGCGCAGCACGACCAGCTTGAGCCGTGACTCCTGGCCGCCGGAGCGGCTGACCAGGAAGTAGACCCCGTTGGCGACGGGGTGCCCGCCGTCGTCGCGACCGTCCCAGGCGATCACCTGGCGGCCCGCCTCGAGCGCGCCCCGCTGCAGCGTCCGCACGTGGCGTCCGGCGAGGTCGAGGAGACTCAGCTCCGCGTTCCCCCCCCGTGACGGGATCACGAACGAGACGCTCAGGGCGCCGCCCTTGTAAGGGAGCGGCCACGCCGCGAGCGACCGTGCCGGGGCCACCGCCGCGCCGTCTCCGGCCGGCCGGCCCCCCGCGAACTGCACGCTCGCCGAGACCAGCCGGAACGAGCCGTGTCCCTTGCGTGCCGTGTAGGCGATCACCGGCTCGCCCGAGCGGTCCAGCGCCAGCGACGTGTTGCGCCCCGTCGCCCCGCTCGCGTCCACCGTCTCCACCAGCCACACCCCGTCGGCCTCGCTCGCGTACTTGAGCGTCTGCCGCTGCGCGTCCAGGTAGCTCACGTGCGCCCCGCCCGCGTCATCGAGCGCCAGCGACGAGTAGGCTCCCACGTCCCCCGAGCCGTCCACCGTCTCCGTGTGCCAGCCGTCGCTCTGCTGCCGGGCCAGCTTGAGCGCCCCGTGCTGCAGGTCGTAATAGCTCACGACCGCGTTGCCCGCGGCGTCCAGCTTGAGCGACGTGTACTCGCCCACGTCCCCCGCCGCGTCCACCGTCTCGGAGAGCCAGCGGCCGTCCTGCTTGACCGCCACCTTGAGGTCGGCGTGCGTGATGTCCTGGTAGGCGATGTGCGGCACCCCGCGCCGGTCCAGCACCAGCGACGTGTAGTGCCCCACGTTCGGCACGTCCTGCGAGATCGCCGGGGCGCGGGAGGTGCGGTCGGCGCGATCGATGGCCTGCTCGGTCTCCGCCGCGTTGCCCGCCCCGTCCACCGTTTCCGCCTGCCACGAGCCGTTCACCAGACTCGCGTAGCGGAGCGCCAGCGCCGAGGCGTCGTAGTAGCTGATCGCCGGATCGTCGTTCGCGTCAAGGCTCAGCGAGCAGTAGTGCCCCGCCCCCCGCGCCGACGCATCCACGACCACCGTCGACCACGCCCCGCCCGTGCGCGCTGCGTACTTGAGCGCCCCGCGCGTCACGTCGTAGTACGCGATCCTCGCGTTACCGTGCGAGTCCAGCGCCAGCGAGGCGTACCAACCCACCTGCCCCTCGCCGTCCACCAGCTCCGTCCGCCAGCCTGCCTGCGTCTGAAACGCGTACACCAGGACTTCACGGACGCGGTCGAAGTACGCCACGTGCGCCCGACCCAGCTGGTCCAGCGCCATCGAGGTGTACTCGCCGATCCCTTCGATCGCCGCCGTCTGCTGGCTCACGAAGGCCGATCGTTGATTCGCCGCACCTGCGTGACCGGGAAGACCGAGTAGGAGTCCTCCGGCCAGGAGCAGAGCGGAACCGATGTGGGGAGTGTGCCGCATGGGTTGACCCTTCTGTGAGAGCCGGTCCCCGCGAGAGTGGAAGACCGGGTGTCGGGCCGCGTCGCGGATCGCGCATCGCCGGTGGGAGAGCCTGCGAAGCGAGTCGAATCGGGCGGACGCAGGGAAGACCCGACGCGACTGACAACGTGGTGATAATAGACCTGCTTTGGTCAATTACAGTAGAAAAATGTGATCCAACAGGATTAATTTCTTCAATTTCGGCATGGCTAATTTGGTATACGAAAGTGGTAGTCGTTACTCGACTGCGCGTGCATGCGACGAAGGGAGTATTCGTTTGTCGGGCCAGCCGTGCGGCGATCGCGCACGCGACGTCGCGGCCCGCGCTCCGCAGCGCATGCGGAACGCGCGGGCCGTTCGACAACGTGAATCCGAACGCCGCCGAATCGACGGCGTCCCATTTCCTAGATGTATTTCGCAGGCCGTCCGATCAGTCGATCAACACCATCTTGCCCTGCGCGTGATCGTTGCCCGCGAGGAGGCGATAGAAGTACACGCCGCTCGGCACCCGGCCGCCGCGCTCGCCGGCGCCATTCCACTCGAGCGCGTGCGTGCCAGGGGCCATGCGCCCCTTCGCGAGGACCTTGACCGAGCGGCCGGCGACGTCGAAGACCCGCAGCTCGACATCGCGATCCGTCGGCAACGTGAACCGGATCGTCGTGCTCAGCTGGCCGGACCGGAACGGATTCGGGGAGCTCTGCCCGAGCGAGAAGACCAACCCGGACGTCCGCCCTGCCGGCCCGCGATCGTCCGGATTGACCGGGCCCGCGACGAGTCCGCCGATGCCGCCACCACCCGCGCCCGGCAGCGGCGCGAGGATCGGCAGGATGTGCGGGCGGAAGACGGCGCCCTCGGCGACGCTGACGGACTTCGCGTAGATCGCTCCCTGGGTGTTGGCGAGGGATCCGAGGCTCACGCTCGTGAGCGGCGCGATCAGCGTGCCGTGGAAGAAGCTGTTCTGCGGGAGCTGGACGCCGCTCCCCGTGCCCCGGAAGTAGATGCGGAGATGCGTGCTGAGCATCGCATCCCCCTGCGAAACGATCGCGCCGGGCGACAGCGTCAGAACATCGGTGACGTGGATCGTGGTGCGTTCGAGCGGCCGGATCGTCATTTCACCGAGCGGACCCGCCGGCATGTCGAGCTGTCCGTCCGCGTCGTACTGGAGAAAAGCCCCGGCTCCGACCTGGAGGCTCTTGAACACGTAAACGCCGTTCATGAGCACCAGCCAGGCGCCGTTCTGAACCGTTACCTCTCCGTACCGGCCAGGCGACAGCGTCTGAATCGAAGACCGGGGCACGACGACCATCTTCTTGATGAGGGGAAGCACCGGCAGGTCGGGGAGCGCCTGCTGGGGCATGGGTGCGTAGTACTCGACGTTGCCGCCGGCGACACCGTTCTTGAACGACGTGGTGGGCGCCAGGCTCACCGGGCCACGCGCCATGATGCTGCCCTGGAACAACGTGGAATCCCCGGTCACGGTGACGCTTCCGCCCGCGGTGATGTCGCCCGTGAACGTGTGCTTCGCCGCGCTGCTCACGCGCACCGGACCGCTGCACCACACGTCGCCCGTCACGTCCGCACTCGTGGCCACGGTCACCGTGTCGGTGGCATAGAGCGCGATGTTGCTGTAGACGGGATTCGGCGCGTCGACGGGCTTGCCGTCGAACACGGGCAGGTTGAGGAACGAGCGGAGCGGAGCGGTCGCGCCGCCGCGCCCGTTCGCGGGAATGCGTTCCAGTACATCCGAGGCCTGGCTCCCGACGCGCAGATCCTGGAGCACGGACACCTCGCCGCCACTCGATCCGTTCGCCACGACCAGCTCGGGATGGTCGAACGGGGCGCGGTTCCAGCGCACGCGCTCGTCCGTGAGGCTCCTGAGGAAGTCCGCAAGCGCGATTTCCCGGTTCGGGTGCCCGATCAACCCCATCTGGCGAATCATCTCGAAGTCGAGGTCCGCCATGTTCTGCTCGCGGAAGTTTCCGCCACGCGCGTAGAAATCCACGACGTCCGAGAGCGAGGCGATGCTGCCGTTGTGGAAGTAGGGACCCGTCAGCTCGCAGTTGCGGAGCGACGGGGTCTTGAACGCGCCGTTCGCCGCGATCCGCTCGCCCGGGGCGATGGGCGAGAGCAGGAAGTTGTCGGCCACGGTGCCCGGATGGAGCTGTTCTTGGCGGGCGAACGACAGCGGGTTTCCGAACGGGTCGTTCGCGCCGAGGCCGAGGTCTTCGCCGGTCGGCCGGATCCCGAGATTGTAGAAGCCGCCGTCGTAGACGGCGTTCGTGCCGTCGCCCATGAGCATCCGCTCCATCACGCCGATGATCGGGCCGCCCGGGCCCTCCGGCGTGAGGCGCGTGTTGAACGTGGCGCCGGTGAACTCGGCCCCGAAGTGACAGGCGATGCAGTTGCCCCCCGCCTTGCCCAGGAAGACGAGGAGACCGAACTTCTGCTGCGGTGTCAGCGCCGACGCCGAACCTTCCTGGAACCGGTCGTAGGGCGCGTCGTCGGAGACCAGCGTCGACTCGTAGGCGTCGATCGCCAGACCCCAGAACAGCGAGAAGTTCGCCTCCATGAGCGTGTACTGGTCGGTAGGAAGCGACCTGCCGTCCTTGGGCACCGTCACCTTCGGCAGCACGTTGAGCGCGCCGTCCACGACTTTCTTCGAGTCCCACCACTTGGAGAGGAACGCCGCCCGGATCATGTCGGCGTAGCTCCGCGTGAGCCCCTTGCCGCCGGAGACTGCCAGGCCGCCCAGCACGGAGTCGTCGCGCTTGACCTCCTGGAGCGCGAGCGGGGTGAGCGACAGCATCTTCTTGCCGAGCTTCATCCAGGTGCGGCCCGTGCCGGACATCTCGACATCGGACATCGGCGGGCCCACCGCCTGCGATGCGAGGCTCGCCCGGTCGATCGAGACGTGCACCTTCTGGAGATCGCCGAGGTCGTTCACCTGCAGCACGCGGGCGTTCGGGTCGGCGTCGCCGAACGGATTGCGACCGTTGAAGCGGCGGTTCGCCCGGCCATCCCAGAAGTTGCGGATGTTGTAGACCGCGTTGATCGCGGACGGTGTGTTGCGCCCGGTCACGCGCCGGACGTTGAGGCCGCTGACCGCGAAGCCCAGCCCGTCGAGCCCGTCACTGTTCAGGCGATCGCGGCTTCCGCCGAGCACGATGTCGAGGAAGTCCGCCGAGTGCACGCCCTGCGAGCCCGAGACGTCGTCACGGCTCCGGAGGAGCGTCGAGCCGCGGTCGTCGGGATTCGCGAGCTGGTGGAACGGGAAGTCCGCCGCGGTGTAGGTGTGGTTGGGCCCCGTGAGATCGAACTTGGCGTTGGCCCCGGGATTCAACTCGTTCTTCTCGCGCCGGTCGGCGCCGGCCTGGAAGTGGCAGCTCGCGCACGCCACGATTCCATCGCTGCCGACCTGCATGTCCCAGAACAGGGCTTTGCCGAGCGCGACCGCGGCGGCCTTGTCCTTGACGAACGTCTCGATGCCGACCGGCGTCGGAATCGGCACGGTCTTGAGCGAGGGGGGCGTCGCCTTGATCACATGCGGGACCACCTGGGCGCTCCCTGCAACCGAGATCAATTCGAGTGCACACAGGATGGTCACGAATGCGGCGAGGGCTCTGCGCATGGCCACCTCCGGAGAGCCGCGACGCATCGCGCCGCGGGAGAGAACCCACTTGCCGGCGTGTCGGAGGCAGTCCGAGGGGCACCGAAGTCGTGGGCCGAGAGAGAGAGGTGCGAACGCGTAGAATTTAAGAGATCAAATCATTCGAATCTGTGGTCCAATGGTCGACCGCCAAATACGAATCGGGCGCGGGATGGCCCCGGCGGCGGCGCGAACGCATGGCGAATCTCCGTGGCGCATCACGAAGTTTACTGGTGCCAAACTGGACCCCGGGTCCGGGTCCCGATGATTCCCTCGCGCCTGTCTGGCTTGCGGTTGGTCGCCCCCGGTCGACCATTCGTCCGCTGCCCGCGACGCCCCGCCGCGTTCCCGTGGGCGCGATGGAGACCCGCCCGCACCCTGATCGCGTGCGGCGGCCACCCGGCCCGCCGCGAGGCCGCGAAACCGGAGGACGACGATGACGACCATGTGGACCCGCAGGTTGCGTTCGATGGCGCTGGTGGCTCTACTGCTCCCGGCACTCCCCGCCCTCACGCGGGCGCAGGGCCGGCCCGATTCGGCCGCACTCCTCGCCGCCGAGCGCGAGGCCATGAAACCACTGGCGTTCATGGACGGGGTCTGGCGCGGCCCGGCCTGGACTCTCCTCCCCACGGGCGAGCGTCACGCGGTCACCCAGACCGAGCGCATCGGCCCGTTCCTCGACAGCACCATCAAGGTCATCGAGGGTCGCGGCTACGATGCCAGCGGCAAGGTCACGTTCAACGCGTTCGGCGTCGTGTACTACGACCCCGCGAAGAAGGCGTACACGCTGCACTCCCACGCCATGGGCATGGCTGGCGACTTCCCGCTCACGCCGTCCGACTCGGGCTACGTGTGGGAGATCGCGGCGGGCCCGACGACGACCCGCTTCACCGCGACGATCCGCGGCGACAAATGGCACGAAGTCGGCGAGCGCGTGGACCCCGGCAAGGCCCCGATGCAGTTCTTCGAGATGAATCTCGCGCGCGTGGGCCCCACGGACTGGCCGGCGGCCGGCGCGGTGAGAATGCGCTGAGCCCGGGCAGTCGTGGGCGGGGCGTACGGCGCGGCTGCGGGGTGGGCATGTCTCGTCGGCGCGAGCCGGCGCCGAGCGCGTTGCAGGGCAGTCGGCCGGCTGCGCCCGCGCGCCCCGTCATGGTACGGTGGCGCCGCATTCGCGCTTCCCGGCTCACACGAACCCAGGGGCTTTCATGACGTCACCTTTCGCTCGCGTGCTCCGCGTGGCCGCGGCCGCCTCGCTCATCGCGCTCCTCGCGGGCTGCAAGTCTTCGACCCTGCCGGTCACGAGCATCAAGGCGCTCCTCGACGATCCCGGCCGCTTCGACAAGCAGACCGTGCGCGTCGCGGGCGAGGTCACCCGCTCGCTCGGCATCCTCGGCTACGGCGCCTACGAGGTGGACGACGGCACCGGCAAGATCCCAGTGGTCACCCAGGACAACGGCGCACCGCGGACCGGGGCCCGCGTGGGCATCGAGGGCGAGTTCCGCTCCGCCTACACACTGGGCTCCACGACCGCGGCGGCGATCGTCGAGAAGGGCCGCTACACGCCCAAGTGACGGGGGCGTGAGAGCGCGGGGGCGCAGGAAGGGGCACTGCGGCTTCGGTCCGCTCGCCCGCGCGAGCTGAGGCACCGAGCCGGAGGGATTCCTCCTCGAGCGGACGATGGGCCGGGGAATCAGTGGAAATCAACCCTTCCTCGGCCGTCCAGCAAGGAACTCTTTTCGAGCCACGCTCCCTCGTCGCCTGTCCATCGCGTTTGAATCTTGTGCCACTTAGCTTAAGCCAAGGACGCACAATAGAATCAAGGTTGTCCGCGCCCACTGAACGAGGTAGGTTCGGTGGTTCACGCACAATCCGCCCGTGACCTTTGAGGCCCGCCTGTGTGCCCGCTCCGTTCGGTCCTGCTCCTCGGCCTTCTCGCCAGCCCTGTGCTCGCACAGTCAGACAGCTCGTCGACCATTCCGTTGGGACCGGGCGTCGACCGACGGGAAGGACTTGCTCCAGGCTCTACGGCACTGTCCGGCGAAGACTTTCAGAACCCCATCGTCGTTCCGTCTCTCCCCTTCAACGGGAGCGGCAACACTTGCAACTACTCGGGTAGCGTCAACGCGCCGTGTTCTCATGGTGGCCCGGACCAGGTATACGCATTCACCCCGACGCGTGACCTGAACCTGTCCATCCTCGCGTCGGCCGGCTTATACTATTATGCGGTGATCGGCGTGTACGAGAACTCTACCGCCAACTACAGATGCTTCGTGTTCCCGTCTGGACCATCGGGCACGCCGGTGACCTACTTTGTGAGAGCCGGGAACACCTATTACATCGTTGGCGAAGTCACGTCGCCACTTGGTGAACCGTCGTGCGGGGGCTATGGCGTCCAATTGGAGGAAGCGCCCCAGTCGTGTACGACCTGCCCGGCTGGGGCGATCCCTGAAGGCGAAGTGAACTGCTTCGATGGCTATGTTGACATGACCGACGCCGGTTGCAATTCCTATGTATCCCCGATCCCGTTCAAGAACATCGAGTGTGGTCCAGAGCCGGTCAGCATCTGCGGATCATATGGGGACTTCCTCGAGCCGACACCGGACGTCTTCCACACCCTGGACTACGACTGGTACCGCGTGGTCCTGAGCCACCCAAGCCGGATCCAAGCCACCATCACAGGCGACGAGGCGACGATTCTTCGGGTTCTTCGAGCGACTGATCCTTCGAATCCATGCTTAGACTCGGAAGTCTGTCCACCGGATACGACCTATCCATGCTCCCCGGCGACCCGCGCCGCGCAAGTGCCAGCGGGCACCTATCTGATCTCCATTTCGAAGTTCAGCTATCGGACATTCGGCTGCGGCTGGAAATACACGCTTACCGTTAGTTGTTCGGACGCGATCACCCCATCGCGGAAACTGACCTGGGGAAGTCTTAAGGCCAGGTACCGCTAGGAGTGGTTTCTCGAGCCGAACACACCCGCATGGCAGGTCCCAGCCAGGACCGTCCTGCCGCTGGCGGTGAGGGACGCGATGGGCAGGAACGTGAGTCGCGTCCCGGCCGCCGTCCAGGTGAGCCCGCCATCGGTGGAGCGGAACACCCGGAAGCCTTCCATTCCGGCTAAGGCCGTCGAACCGTCGACGCGGAGGACCTCACACCATCAACCCCCACGGTGGAGCTCCGCGTCCGCTGCGCTTGCGTGCTCGCCGGGCCAGTTACCGTGCTGCTCTTGCCGCAGCTCATCAACCCTGCGAACAGGAACGCGACCGGCACCAAAGCAGTTCGCTTCACCGAGATCTTCGTGAGAATTCGCACTCGGCACGCAGTACGGATGGCGGCCGAGTTGCACCATATGCGCCCCGCAATCGGGGTGTCCGTGCTCCACTCGGGGGCGCGGCCGTTCAGGGCTACTCGGAGAGCGCCACTCCCCTCCTGTTACGGGGGATATCCCTCCGGGGCCTTAGCATGCTCTGAATTGCGGCCAGACAACATACGCCTCAGCCGAGCAGCTCCTTCAACCGCTCGTGGCCGGTCCGGCTCACCGGGAGCTGGCGGCCGTCGTGGAGCACGGCGATCCGCTGGTCCTTCGCGAGCAGCTCGATGCGGGCGATGCGCTCCACGTTCGCCACGTACGAACGGTGGATCCGCACGAAGCGCTCGGGGTCGAGCGACCCGGCGAGCTCGGCAAGGGTCTGGTGCTTCAAGTGCGCCCGGCCCCCCTCGTGGATCGCGACGTAGTCGTCCTGCGCCTCGACGAAGTCCACCCGCTCGACCGGGATCACGTGCACCTGGGCGCCGTCGCGCACGACGATGCGCTCGGCAGGATGGCCGGGGCCGCGCGCGGCGGCTGCGAGCGCCGTTCCGCTGGGCG
>DATDEX010000134.1:0-2847 GCA_036522895.1 Candidatus Eiseniibacteriota bacterium
CGACGGCCGCGGGCGCCGCGGCCGGCTCCTGCGGCTTCGTCTTGAGCACGAACTCGCGCACCTGCGCGACCGCGGCCTCGGCCTCGCCGGACGGCGGCACGGAGTCCGCGTATTTCGCGAGATCGAGCCGGGCGAAGAAGCGCGCGACCTCGTCACGCATCGGGATCCGGTGCGCGCGCATGCTCGCGAGCAGCTCGGTGGTGGTCTGCTCGACTGCGTGGAACTCGAACCGCCGCTCGATGTAGCGCTTGAGGATCTGGGACAGCGCATAGGAGTAGCGCTTGACCTGCCCGCTCTCGAGCCACTCCCGCCACGGCGCCGCCTCGAGCGCCGCGAGCGCCTCCTCCCATGGCGGCAGCGGGGCGGCCGCCAGCTCCTGGATCTTCCGGAACCGGCGGTAGAGCCGGCGTGCGAGCCAGGCGAGCGCGGCGAGGAGCACGAGCGCGGGCGGCACGATCCAGAGCAGCAGGTTCGGGAACGTCTCGGCGGGCGCGAGGTCGTGGATGTCCTTCATCTTCGGGGGCAGGACGCTCGCGATCGTGACCGCGGCCGTATCGGACCGCAGCGTGTCCGTCCGGGCGCCCGAAGTGACCAGAAACACGAACCGGGGCAGGCGCTGCCGGCCCGGCTTGAAGCCGGCCACCCGCAGCCGGTAGGTCGCCTCGTCGTGGTCGGGGCGGATCCGGGTCGTGCGGCGCTCGGCGGCGACGACGAACGCGCCCGCCGAATCCGCCTCGGGTCCCGTGACGAGGCTCCGGCTCGGCGAGTTCACCACGAGCGTCACCTCGAACGGATCGCCGACGGTGAGCCGCGCGGGCGGGGTGAACTGCATCGACACCGACGGGCGACCGGGTCCCGCCGCCGCGACGAGCGCGAGGAGCAGGCTCGCGAGCACCATCAGTGGAACCGCCGCGCGCGAAGCCGGAAGAACTTGTGCAGCTTCGGCGTGAAGTCGTCGTGCGTCTGGAGGTCGATCGTGTCGACGCCCAGCTGGGTGAACAGCCGGTCCCGCCGTGCCAGCAACGCGCGCATGTGGTCGTGGTAGGCCTTGCGCAGGCGCGGGTTCGACGTGTCGACGGTGACGATCTCGCCGGTCTCCGTGTCCTCCAGGTCCACGAGCCCGACGCGCGGCAGCTCCCACTCGGCCGGGTCGCTGATCGGGATCGCCACGAGATCGTGCTTGCGGGCCGCGATGCCGAGCGGGATGCGCACCGCCTCGGGCGCGAAGCCGTCCCCGAGAAAATCGCTCAGCAGGAACACGATCGCCCGGTGCTTGAGGATGCGCATCACGAACTCGAGGGCGGCGACCGGGTCCGTGCGGCGGCGCTCCGGCTCGTACATGAGGATGTCGCGCACCAGCCGGAGGACGTGCTGCTTCCCCTTGCGCGGCGGGACGTAGCGCTCGACCCGGTCGGTGAAGAAGAGCAATCCCACCTTGTCGCTGTTCGTGACCGCCGAGAACGCGAGCGTGGCGGCCACCTGCGCCGACTGCTCCAGCTTGAATCGCGAGCGTGTGCCGAAGTTCCCCGAGCCCGAGGCGTCGACGAGCAGGATCACCGTCAGCTCGCGCTCCTCGACGAACTTCTTGACGTAGGGGCGATCCATGCGCGCGGTGACCTTCCAGTCGATCGCGCGGATGTCGTCGCCGTGCAGGTACTCCCGGACGTCCACGAACTCCATCCCCGTGCCCTTGAACGTGGACCGGTATTCGCCCACGAACGTCGTGTTGACGATCTTGCGGGTGTGGAGCTCGATCTGTCGCAGCTTCTTCAGGAATTCAGGCGATAACATGCGGTCCGTTCCGCGCGGCGGCTCGCGAAAAGCGCGAGCTCAGGCCGGGTGGGCATTTGGGTGGACGCCGAGCACTCAAGGGACCTCGACGGAGGCGAGGATCCGCTGGATCACGTCGTCGGTCGTCATCTCCTCGGCCTCCGCCTCGTAGGACAGGATGATGCGGTGCCGCAGCACGTCCGCGGCGAGCTCCTTGACGTCTTCCGGGATCACGAACCCCCGGTGCTTGATGAACGCCATGGCCCGCACCGTCGTCGTGAGGTTGATCGAGGCGCGTGGCGAGGCGCCGAAGCGGATGAGCGGCTTGAGCTCGGCGAGCCCGTACTTCTCGGGCTCGCGCGTGGCGAACACGAGATCGAGGATGTAGTCCTTGAGCTTCCGGTCGATGTAGACCGACTTGCACAGCTCGCGGGCCCGCACGATGTCCGCCGGCTCGACGACCGCCGCGATCTGCGGCTCGCCGGCGATGGCGATGCGCTCGACGATCTCGCGCTCCTCGTCCCGCGTGGGGTAGGAGATCCTGACCTTGAGGAGAAAGCGGTCGAGCTGCGCCTCGGGCAGGGGATACGTGCCCTCCTGCTCGATCGGGTTCTGCGTCGCCAGCACGAAGAACGGCAGCGGCAGCGGGAAGTTGTGCCCGGCCGCCGTCACCTTGTGCTCCTGCATCGCTTCGAGCAGCGCGGCCTGCGTCTTCGGCGGCGTGCGGTTGATCTCGTCGGCCAGCAGCACCTGGGTGAACACGGGGCCGCGGATGAAGCGCGCGGCGCGGCGCCCCGTGGTGCGGTCTTCCTCGATCACCTCGGTGCCCGTGATGTCGCCCGGCATCAGGTCGGGCGTGAACTGGATGCGGCTGGCCTCGAGCCGGAGCACCTGGGCGAGCGTGCGCACGAGCAGCGTCTTGCCGAGGCCTGGCACGCCCTCGAGCAGCACGTGCCCGCCGGCCAGCACGCTGATCAGAACGCCTCGCACCACTTCGTGCTGGCCGACGATGATCTTGCCGACTTCCAGCTCGATGCGACGCGCCGTTTCGACGAACTCCGCCGGCGTCAGCCCCAC
>DATDEX010000135.1:0-10442 GCA_036522895.1 Candidatus Eiseniibacteriota bacterium
GGACGCGCGCGCTCGTGTCCGGCGCCGGCGGCCGGCGCGCGGCGGCGAGCGTGAGCACCGAGCCGGGTGCGTTCTCGCGCAGCCGCTTCAATACGGGCTCCGAGCTCAACGGCTGCTGGACCGAGAAGATGTCGTAGCCGCCGCGATCGAACGCCGCGAACACCAGCCGGTCGTTCTGCCGCGACCAGGTCAGCGACTGGACGCCACCGGTCAGGTCGGTGAGCTGCGTGATCGTGCTGTCGCGCGAGTCGAACAGCGCCAGGTTGGGCGCGCCGCTCCGATCGGTGATGAACGCGAGCCGCTTGCCGTCCGGCGACCAGGCCGGGGAGTGATCGTCGCCCGAGGTGTCGAGCAGGAACCGCGTCTGCCCGGTGGCGAGGTCGAGGTCGAACAGCGCGTCGTCGCCGAAGCCGCCCGGCTTCCGCTCGGGGTTCAGCACCACCGGCGCCTGCCGGTCGGAGGCGAACGTGATCCGCTTGCCGTCGGGCGACCAGGTGGGCTCCTTCTCGTCCCAGGCGTCGTCGGTGACGCGCGTGCACGAGTCGGTGCGCGCGTTGACGATCCACAGGTCGGAACGGCCGTTCTTGAGCGCCGAGACCACGATCGAGTCCGAGACGGGCGACCAGGCCGGGAACGACAGCTCGTCGCCGGGCACCTCGAGCCGCTTCAGCACCCGGCCATCGTTCGCGTCGACCACGTAGAGCCGGTCGCGACCGGCGCTGCCGGCGATCAACGCCAGCCGGTCGCCTTCGGGCGACCAGGTGATCGAGGTGCGGAGCAGCGGGATCGCCTCGAACATCAGGTTGCGCTCGGCGCGCACGACGCGGCGGAGCACGCGGCCGTCGAACGCCGACATGAGGTAGACGTCGTTGTACTGGCGCCGGTCGCTGAAGTAGGCGATCCGGTCGCCCGCCGGAGACACCGACGGCCAGAAGTTGAGCAGGCTCTCGTCGCGGCGATGGTCCGTGAGCCGGCGCGCGAACTTGTCCGGGTGATCGAGGTTCGCGAGCGTGGGCCAGTACTTCTTCCGCAGCGTCTCCCGCCACAGCTCGTCGAAGCGCTGCGGCGTCAGGCCGTACGTGCGCTGGAAGGCCCGCTCGAAGTTGTGCATCTGCCGCGCGCGCCGCAGCACGTCACGGAACCGGTCCTCGCCGTAGCGCTGGATCAGGAAGTCGATCGCGCACTGCCCCATCTTGTAAACGAGGTAGCCGCCGGAGTACTCGAGCGGCGGCAGGTAGCCCGTGAGCGTGCCGTCGCGCACGTACATCTCGGCGTTCGGCTCCATGCCGAGCGAGAAGTACTCGGCCATGCCCTCGGCGAACCACAGCGGAACGCTGAACATCCCCTGCCCCGACAGCAGCGAGACGCCGGGCGAGTTGTAGAAGATGTCGAACTGGAACGCGTGCGTGAGCTCGTGGACGAGGACGTGCCGGAAGTCCTCGTACGAGCCCGAGAACGGCACCACGACGCGATCGCGCAGCGCCTCGGTGAAGCCGCCGGTGGAGCCGTCGATGAGGTCCGTGGTGACGTTCGTCTCGCTGAAGTCCTGGTGCGAGGCGTAGAGGATGATCGGGATGCGCTTGCTCAGCGCGTGGCCGGTGCGCTTGGCGAACAGCGCCTGCGTCTTCTCGGCCAGGTCGAGCGTGCGCATCGCCAGGCTGTCCGCGCCGGCGTCGAAGAACACCTCGAAGTGGTCGGAGTGGATCGAGTGCCAGTCGTGGTCGCGGTACTGCACCTTGTTCTGGCCGAAATACTGGGCGTGCGCCACGCCCGCGACGGCGAGTCCCACGGCCAGCGCGAGCCCCGCGCGCACCAGGTGATTCCACCGATTCACCATCCCGCGGATCCTTTCTTCCCAGGTCACTTGCGGCGGAGCGTCACGCTCGAGTCTACACCCCGCCCTGCCCCGCCGTTCCATCCGGACGCCGGGCGCGGGCGTCAGTACTCCCAGCGTGCTTTGAGATTGAGATTGTAGTCGGTGTTCGGTTGCGCGGTCGTGCCCGGCGTGTTCCGCCGGCGGGACACGCCGCTCGTCACGAAGATGAACCGGTTGATGCGGTACTCCGCCTCCACGTTCTGCTCGAACAGGTCGGTGGGATCGAGCCGCAACGTGGTGTTGTCGGTCGTCCCCGTCCCCGGCAGCAACCGCTGCCGGTAGCGGAGCGCGAGCTTGTCGGTGACCTGCGAGCCGACGCCGAGGACGTACGCGCCCTGCCCCGACAGGAGCCCGCCCTGGTCGCGCTGGAGCTCCCAGTCCGTGATCGCGCCCTTGAAGAACTCCGAGAGCCCGGCCGAGAGCTGCGCGTTCAGCTGCCGGGTGAAGTAGTTGTCGAGCGGGTTCGAGGCCGAGGTCACGAGATTCCTGGGGTCGAGGCTCCCGACCGTGAGCGCTTGCAGTATGGACTTCTGCTCCGCCTTGGGGTCGGTGCTCGCGAGCGAGATGATCGGCTGGCTCGACCGCCCCGAGAGCTGCGCGGTGATCGTCTGGGGCGGGTCCGAGGCGACGAGCCGGGTCTCGGCCGTGATGTCGAGCAGCGGATCGACCCCCTTCTGGTTGTCGAACGTGAGATCGGCGTTCAGGATCTTGAACCGGTTCACGAACCAGCTGTACGTGCCGCGCAGCGCGTGCATCTCGCCGAAGATGAGCAGCGAGTCGGGCGTCTGCTGGAGATCGAGCGCGGCGTTGAACTCGATGTCGGCGTCCGGCGGACGCCAGCGCAGGTTGCTCGTGGCCTCGGCCTGGATGCGATACGTCCAGTAGAGCGGCTGCGTCGTGGCCGCGCGCTTCTGCACGTCGGTCTGGTTCGCGAAGTCGAACTCGATGACGCCCTTCTTGATCCGCGCCTGGCCGGTGACCTGCGGGAGCCGCTCGCCGCCCACGAGCGGGCCGTCGCTCACGACGAAGTCGCCGTCGAAGAGGAGCGCGTAGAGCCCCTCTTCGGAGGCCGCGAAGTCGCGCATCGCGAGCCCGAAGCGATAGCTCTTCAGGTGCCCGCGGTCGAGCAGCACCGCGCCACTCGACCAGAGCCGCCCGGTGCGTCCCTGCCGCGCCGAGAGCGTGTCGAGCGAGATCCGCGACTGGTCGAAGTGGAGGTCGGCGCTCAGGCCTTCGATGACCTCGCTGCGATTGGCCGGTCGCACCACCCCGTCGCGGATGTGGCACTTCCCCGACACGTGCGGCGCGTGCGCGGTCCCCGAGATCTCGGCCGCGAGGTCGAAGCGCCCGCGCGCGGACTCGAGCTGCGGCACGAGGAGCGGCAGCACCTGGAGGTCGCCCGCCGGCAGGTCGACGCGCCCGCTCACCGGCTCGTCGGGAACCTCGGGCGACATGCCGAGTGCCAACCGGAGCGGCAGGTTCAGGCGCGCGGAGGACTCCACGTTCTGCATGCGCGCGCGCAGGTCGCGGGCCTCGAGCCGGCCGTTCTCGTAATGCGCGCGCAAGTCGACGCGTTCGGCGCGGACGTCGTGCCAACCGAAGCGGTCGGCGTGCGAGTCGACGTCGAGCACGGGCCGTGCGGGGCTCCCGCTCAAGGCCAGCGTCCCCGCGACGCGCCCGTCCCAGCCGGCCGCGGCCGGCATCACGTCCGCGAGCGACGCCACGGGGAATGCGTTCACGCTCGCGTGCCCGCGCCAGGTTCCCGCGGCACGCAGCCAGCGGACGAGCGCGGTGGCGGAGAGCGAGTCGGGGAACGCGTCCGGGGCGCGCTCCACCGCGCCCGCGGCGCGGAGCGAGCCGCCCCCCAGATCGAAGCGCCCGTCCTCGAGCTCGAGCCGGTGGGCGCCGCCCGACAGGACGAGCCACAGCGAATCCGCGGCATGCCCGCCGAACTCCGGTGCCCGCGAGCGCCCCTCGAACCGCCACCGCGGGTCGCCCGAGCGGCCCTGCACGGTGAGCTTCGCGTCCGCGCGCCCGCCGACACCCCACTCCGGGGGCAGCCCGACGCGCGCGAGGTCCATGCGCTGCCCGGTGAACTCGAAGTCGTACGGCCCCCCGGGCGCGGCCCAGCGGCCACGCGCCTCGATGTGGGCATCCCGGTCGTCCGCCACGAGGCGATCGAACATCACGCCCTGGGCGTCGCCGGAGAGCCGCACCGGGGGCTCGGCCCGCCAGCGGAACTGCCGGCTCGCGACGTCGGCGCTCGGGAGCGTCATCCACCAGGTGGGCCCGCTCCACGACGCCTGGCCGGTCAGCGTGAGCGTCGTGTCGCCCGCCTGGGCGGTGAGCGGCGAGAAGCGCACGACCTGGTCGCCGAGGACGATCGGGGCCGCCGCGCTGTCGACGTGGATGCCGGTGAAGAACCCGTCCCGCGCGCTCGCCTGCGCGGTCAGGTTGGGCGCCGGCGTGAGCCGCCCGCGCACGTCCTCGAGCGTCCAGCCCGCGAACCGCGCCGACGCCCAGTGGGTGCCGCTCCCGGCGAGATCCCCGCTCACGAACAGCGCGCCGGCCCGCGATTCGACCGACCCCTCCGCCCAGTCGAGCATGCCGGCGAGTCCCGTCGCCCGACCGTCGGGCCATTCCTCGAGCGGCAGGTTGCGGACGGAATAGGGACCGCTCCAGCCGCCGCGGTCACTGCGGCCGCGGAGCGTGAAGCGCCCGCCGCGGCGGACGCCCACGACGCTGAACGAATCCGGCGCGGCCGGCGGAAAATCGACATGGACGCGCGCGCTGTCCGCGCGCCAGCCCTGCCACTCCGAGGCGAGGAGGTGCGCATCGAGCAGGCCGGTCGGCTTGCCGTGCGTCTCGACGCCGTAGCGGAACCAGCCGTTCAGGTCACCGCGCGGCCAGCCGTCGAGGTGCAGCAGATGCCAGTGCGCGGGATCCGCGTGCCGGGCGTCGCCGGCGATGTCCCAGCCGGCATGCGACCAGTGGACGGCGCCCGCGAGGTCGCCCGCGGCCGAGTGCGCGGCGAGGGAGTCGAGCGTGAGCTGAGCGCCCTTCCAGCGCGCGAGGCCCGCGCCCTCCACGGCGAGCCCGTCCCAGTCGAGCGTCGTGCGGAAACGGCCGGACCAGTCCCGCTCGCCCGCGGCGTCCAGCACGAACGCGCCGTCGCCCGGCACGTCGAACGAGCGGTTGTCGAACACTTTCGCGAGCCACCCCCAGCGCACGCGCCCCACCGCCGCGTGCAGGTGGCGACGCGTCTCGCCGCGACCCCAGCCGCCCTCGGCGTGCAGCTCGAGGTCGTCGGTGAGCAGCTCGCCGACGTTCACCCGCACGCCGGCGCTGTCCGCGGTCAGGTCGGCCGTCATGCGCTCGAGGCGGCTGTCCCACGGGCCATGGCTCCAGCTCAGGCGCCCGAGCCGGACGCGCGTGGCCGAGCCGGTGTTCGCGATGAGATCCGCGGCCACGCCGGTCGCCTCGCCGTACGGCTGCGGCGCGACGACCGTCGCATTGCGAATGCCGACCCGGATCTGCAGCGTTCGGGGCGACGATTTCTTCCCGGCGCGCTCCGCGCCGCTCCGCCATGCCGGCAGCCGCCACGCCCCGTTCGCGCCCACGAGTCGCACCGTGGGATGGTCGAGCGTCACGTCGAGGCTCCCGTCGCCGCCGGTGACCAGGCTCCACGCCGAGTAGTTGACGCGCATCTCGTGCGCGGAGAGCACCGGGCTCCCGTCGCGGAAGCGCACCCGCGGCTCGATCGCGCGGAAGCCGGTGAACGGGTTGCCGCGGATGTCGCGCAGGTCCAGCACCAGGTCGCTGTGCTCGCGGAGCGTGCGGTTCAACACCAGCGACAGCTCGCGCGCCACGAGCTCGGTGCGGTTCATGAAATAGAGCACCGCGCTCACGATCCCGAGCACGACCACGCCCACGAGCACCAGCCCCGCGAGGCGCGCGAGCTTGCCGACCGTCCAGCGAACGGGCTCGGGGACGTGCTCGACGACCTCCTCGATCTCGTCTCGGAGCGTCTCCACGACACCGTGGTGTTCGTGGCCGTCTTCGGGGGGTGGGCGGGTCGGTTCGTCGTCGTTCATTGGAATCTGGGGAACCTGGGGAGCCTGGGGGCTGGATCGGAACCGGTACGGATCAGAAGCTCGGGCCGATCGCGAACTGGTACGCGAACGGCAACGGGGCCCTGCGCCACGAGCTGGGGAGGCTCGAACGCGGCAGATCGTCGCGCCCACTCCAGGCCAGGTCCAGCCGCAGCGGCCCGAAGGGAAGCAGGAGACGTGCCCCAACTCCATAGGAATAGCGCAGATCGCCGGGTTGTCCGTGCCGGGCGTCCCAGGGTGCAACGAAGCTGGCGAGTCGCACGTGTTCGGGGCGCGCCCAGACGTTGCCCGCATCCACGAAGAACTCGGCCCCGAACGGCCCCGCGAGCGGCACGCGCATCTCGGCATTGCCGAGCAGCATGGCGAGACCACCGTCCCCGGGGATGCTGTTCTCCCCGAAACCTCGCAGAGAATTGACCCCGCCGATGTAGAAGCGCCGCTCGCGCGGCACCCGGGCCACGTGCGAGTCGCTCGCCCGCGGGGAAAAGTCGCTGGGAGCGTGTCCGATCGGCCCCATGACGCCGCCCGAGAGACGGGCCGCGAACTGCCAGCCGTTCGGCCGCGGCGAATACCAGCTCGAGACGAGCTGGAGCTTCTGGTAGCTGCTCGCCCCGCGCAGTGGACCGCCACCCGCTTCGGCGATGAGCGTCTGGAGCGACCCGCGCGAGGGTGTGATGCGGTCGTCACGGGTGTCGCGCAGGAGCGACAGTGCGAGGCCGTTGTCGTAATAGCGCTTGAGCACCTCGTTCGCGAGCGAGTCGCGGGCGGCCTGTTGGACCGAATCCGACACGCCCGGTACGGACAGGAACACGTCGTAGCTCTGGTGCACCAGCGCGCTGTGCGCCGTGAGGCTGCCGCGGAAGAGGCGCGAGAACTCGCGCAGCATGCCGAGCTCGAAGCCGCGGCTGTCGCGCCGCTGGAGGAAGCGCTGGTCGCGATCGTCGCTGACCTGCTCGTAGAAAAGCGAGGCCTGACCCTGGAGCCGGAGCCCCAGCAGCCATGGCTCGACCAGGTTCGCGCTGCCGCGCCCGGTTCGCAGGCGGAGCACCTGCGTCTCGCTCTGCGAATCGCGGCGCTGGCGGTCGAGGGCGAGCTCGCCGTTCAGCGATCCGAGCAGCGCCTTCCGGTCGAGGTTCCGGTGTCCCCACGCGCCGGTGAACCGGAACAGGTCGGCCGAGCCGCTGCCCACGCCGAGGTCGACCCAGCGCGAGCGCCGCTCGGCCACGCGCAGGAACAGATCCAGCTGCCCGGCGGTCGTGTCGGTGAGTGACGACACCTGCACCTGGCTGTAGAGCCCGGTGTCGTAGAGGCGCTGCACCGAGAGCTCGAGCCGCGAGCGACGGTAGATGTCGCCCGGGTGGACGAGCAGCTCGCGGCGGGCCAGCGACTCGCGCAGCCGCCCGCCGCCCTCGTACTCGATTCGTCCGATCGTGTAGCGAGGCCCCTCGCTGACCCGGTAGCGCACCGCCACCCGCAGCGATTCCGGCACGCCACGGACCTTCGTCGCGAGCGAGTCGGGGACGCCGCGCTCCGCCGAGGCGACCGTGTGCGGGCGGTAGCCGCGCTCCTGGTAGAGGGCGGAGAGGTGCAGCGTGTCGATGGGCAGGAACGCGGGATCGAAAGGCCGGCCGGGCTGCGCGAGCAGCACGCGTTGGAGCTCCCGGTCGTGGAACGCGCGCACGCCCTCCAGCGTCAGGTTCGCGATCCGCGAGCGGACGCCCTCCTCGATCACGAACACGACGCGTGCGGCCGCGGGGTCGCGGGCCGACTTGATCTCCCAGTGGGCGCGGGCGTCGAGGTAGCCGTAGTGGCGGTAGAGTGCCGCGATCGCCGCGGTGTCCGCGCGCAGATAATCGAGCCGCAGCGACGGCCGCTCGCGCCACGGCAGGCGGGAAGGGTTGCGCGTCTTGAGATTGGCGGCCTTGAGCTCGCGCCGGCTCAGGTGCTTCACGCCGCGGAACCGCACCCCGGCGATCACCCGCAGCTGCTCGGGCAGCTCGCCGCCCGACTGGGCGAGTGCCCCCGCCGGGAGCGTCAGCGCGAGAGCCGCCAGCAGGGCCGCGAGCGGGGCGAGCGCCGCGCTAGCGGTGCGAGGGCGCAACCGATGTGGTCTCCCGGGGAGCCTTGTCGACGGCACGCAGGCGCTGGAACGGACGCATGACGTCCTTGGACACGATGAACACGAACAGCGTCCCGACCAGCACCAGCCCGACCTTCTGGAAGTTCATGTAGGTGCGCCCGGAGATCGCCCGGTGGCGGATCGCCTCCAGCACGGCGAGCGTCACGTGCCCGCCGTCCAGAAGCGGGACGGGAAGCAAGTTGAACGCCATGATCGCGATGTTGATGAGCGCGAGCAGGTAGAGCCAGCGGTCGATCCCGCGCTTGGCGGAGTCGCGCGCCATCTGGCCGATGAAGATCGGGCCCCCGACCGACTCGCGGTAATAGGCCGGGCGCGAGAGCGTGAGCCACAGGCTGCTGTACACGTTCGCGACGAGCCCGCCCGTGCCCCGCCATGCCGCGGGGATGGCCTCGAGGAGCGGCAGGCGCTCGGTCCACTCCATGCCGCGCGGCGGCTCGATCCCGATGAGCGCGCCCTCCCCCGTTCCGTCCAGGCGCATCGGGGCGATCGTGAGGTCGAACGTCTTGCCGTCGCGCTCGAAGCGGATCGGCACCGGCTGGTCGGCCCGGCCCTTCAAGGCCTGCGCGATCTCGATGAACGTGTGCACCGGCCGGCCGGCCACGGCCAGCACGCGGTCGCCCTCCTTCACGCCCGCACGGTAGGCGGGCATGCCGGTGCCGACCGCCCCCACGACCGGCGGCGGCGGCGGCGGCTGGAGGTCGCCGAGGACCGCCTTCACCTGCCCGGCGGGGATCGTGAGCGTAACCGGGACGCCGCCCCGCACGATCTGGAACACGACGGGCGACTTGTCGCCGAGCCCGATGCTGGCGTTCTCGAGGTCGTGCCAGGTCCGCGTCGGTTTCCCGGCAAAGCTCGTAAACGTGTCCCCCTCGCGCAGTCCCGCGGCGTAGGCGGCGCTCGACGGCGGCACCGCGCCCAGCTGGTGCGGCCAGTCCGGCTGCTGCACACCGACGAGGAACGTGATCACCATGACGACGAACGCGGTGACGAGGTTCGCGGCGGGGCCGGCCACGGCGATGATCACGCGCCCGTACCAGGGATGGGTGAGGAACTTCTCCGGCCCGCCCTCGGGCATGGAGCCGTCGTCGTTCAGCTGGTCGCCCGCCATCTGGACGAAGCCGCCGAGCGGGATCCACGACAGGCAGTAGCGCGTGCCCTTCCGGGTGAACCCCACGAGCTCGGGGCCCATGCCCAGCGAGAACCGGAGCACGTCCACCCCACGCCATTTCGCGGCCAGGAAATGGCCCAGCTCGTGGACGAAGATGACGATGCCGAGCAGCAGGATGCCCGGCAGGAAGGTGCTGATACCCACGGCTCCTCCTTGTCCCACGGGAAGTTGCGCGAAGCTACTCTGGTGACTTCTGAAGCGTCAAGCAATCCACGTCGGCATCGGCGCGATCCCGGCGGCGGTGCTGACAGGAACACGTCAAGCGGGCCGTTCCCCCGGCTCCAGCACCTCGCGGTAGGCCGCGAGCGTGCGTTCCGCCGTGCGCGCGATGCCGAATGCCTCGACCGACCGCCGCGCGCGCTCCGCCCATTCCCGCGCGAGGTCGGGCCGCGCGAGCGCTTCGACGAGCGCCGCGGCGAGTTGGCGCGGCTCGAGTCCGTGCACGAGCCGGCCGGTCTCGCCGTCGTGCACCACCTCGGGCACGCCCCCCACCGCGGTCGCCACGATCGGCACGCCGAGCACCTGCGCGTCGAGCAGCGAGGTGCACAGCCCTTCCAGGTGGCTCGAGAGCACGAACACGTCGAACTGCCGCATGAGCGCGCGCGCCTGGGGCTGGAAGCCGAGCAGGTGGACGCGCGGCACGAGGCCGAGCTCCCGGCGCCGCCGCTCGAGCGCCGAGCGGCATTCGCCCTCCCCGAGCCACACGAAGTGCGCGCGCGGCCGCGCCGCGATCACCGGCCCGGCCGCTTCGAGGAGCAGCGCGTGGTTCTTGTGCGGCGCGAGCGACGCCACGGTGCCGAGCACCTCGGCGTCGGCCGGAACCCCGGCCAGCTGGCGCAAGTCTGGCGCGGGCTCGGCCCCGGCGGCGCGGACTTCGTCGAGGTCCACACCGCTCGGGACGAGCCGCAGCCGCTCCGCCCCGACTCCCGAGGCGAGCATCGCGGCGCGCACGCCCTCGCTGATGCACAGGTAGCGGTCCACGGGCAGCGCGTACTTCCAGCGGCTGAACGGGTTCGTGCGCACCCGGAAATCGACGCGCCGTGAGACGACCACCGCGGGCACGCCGGCCCAGCGCGCGGCCGGGACCCCGAGCGCGTGCGCGTGGGCGCTGTGGAGGTGCGCCACCGCGGGGCGGGCACGGGCGAG
>DATDEX010000136.1:0-3051 GCA_036522895.1 Candidatus Eiseniibacteriota bacterium
GCCCGTGCCGCCGGGTTCGCGATCACGTGTCGGTCGGCCCGGCGCACGCTGCAGGACGCGCGGCCCGTTGCGGAATGCGCGGCGGCATGGGGCCTCGACGTGGCGCGTGCCGCGCCGCACCGCCGACGGGCGCGGTAACGCGAGCGTGAGTTCTCGCGTATCCGATGGCACGACGACTGCACCTATAGAATGGACGGACGACGGAAGACCCTGGCGGCAGACCGGGGACGCGTCGGAGCGAGCGAGGGCGAGATGCAGGTCAAGGGCGGAAGACTCGAACTCCTGGTGCCGCACATGCTGCGTGGGCAGCTCCTGCGGCCGGGATTCGTGCGCCTGAGCTTGAAGCTCGGGCTCACCCGGCAGATGCCGGCGTGGGCGAAGCTCCAGTTCACGAACAACGGCATCACGCCCCGGGACCTGGACCACGTGCTCGGGCGCATCACCAGCCTCGAGTCGTGGGCGGACGAGTGGGAGAGCCTGGGCCGCTCGCACGAGGCCGCCGCCGGGGAGGCCTTCGCTGCGGGCCGGCAGGCCGAGGCGGGTCAGCGGCTCCTGTGGGCGAGCGCCGCGTACAACTTCGCCCAGTACGTCGTGTTCATGGACCCGGCGCGGAAGAAGCGGCTGCACGACATGTGCGTGCACGCCTACGCCGCGGCGGGCCCCTGGTTCGACCCCCCGGCGCGCCCGTTCGAGGTCGAGTTCCGCAAGCGGCTGGTCAAGGGCTGCCTGCGGCTCCCGCACGGGGACGGCCCGCACCCGGTCGTGGTGATCTTCAACGGCACGAACGGCGTGAAGGAGGAGTTGCACGCCTGGTCCGACGCCTACCTCGCCCGCGGCATCGCCACCGTGACGCTGGACGGCCCGGGGCTCGGCGAGACGTTCCACCGCCTGGGCACCGTGGCCGAGCCGCGGCCGCTCGGCGTGGCGATCATGAACCACGTCGAGTCCATGCCCGAGCTCGACTCCGACGCGGTGGCCTACATGGGGCTCTCGCTCGGCGGCTATGCGGCGATCCGCATGGCCTCGTACGACAAGCGCGTGCGCTGCGTGGCCGCGGTGAGCCCGCCCTTCTCGGTGGACGTCTACTGGAACGTGACACTGTTCGCGATGCGCCGGGAGCTGGCGTCGCTCTACTCGATGAGCGTGAGCGAGATGGACAAGTTCATCCCGCGCATCACGCTCGAGCACACGCTGCCGGAGCTCCACGCCCCGCTCATGCTGGCGGGCGGCGGCCACGACATGATCACGCCGGGCGAGGAAGCCCAGCGCATCTTCGCCAACGCGCGCTGCGAGCGCGAGCTCGTCTACTACCCCCGCGGCGCGCACGAGTGCTTCAACGTGCTCGCCGACCTGCGGCCGCGCATGACGGCCTGGGTGGCGAGGGAGCTCTCCAAGCACCGCGCCGCGCCGCCCCCGCGCCCCCGGCGCGCCGGCCCGGATCCGCGCGACGCGATGTTCCTGGCGGGCGAGGCGGTGGATCCCGATTTCGCGGACGACCTGGCGGGCGACGGCCCGCGCATCGAGTGGCAGTCGCAGCGCGCGAACCCCTCGCTCGCGGCACGCTTCAGCTGGCCGTGGGCGGCCGAGCGGCACGTACAGGTCCTGCACCACGTCGCGCCGGGCACACCGGCGCCGGCGGGACCAGGCGTGACCGCGGCCCGGCTCGCGCGGCGACGGGCGGAGACTCCGAGCGGGGTGTAGTCGGCGGGCTCAGCCCTCTCCCGTTTCGCTGGCTCGGGGGCTCGGGGTGCGGGGCATGTGTTTGCTTCGGTACATCTTCCGGTCGGCCTCGTTCAGGAGCTCGCCGGCGGTGAGCGCGCCGTCCCATTCGACCACGCCGAGCGCGAGCCGGCTCTCGTGCGGCGAGCGCGCCTGGAAGGACTCGTCGATCCGGCGCGCGAGGATCTCGGCGCCGGGCCGGCCCGCGAGCACGATGAGCACGAACTCGTCGCCGCCCACGCGGTAGCCGCTGTCGGTGCCCTCGCGCGAGCAATGGCGCACCGCCTGCCCCACCGCGCGCAGTGTCTCGTCGCCGGCGGCGTGCCCGAAGCGGTCGTTCACGTGCTTCAGGTCGTCGACGTCCATGTAGAGGAGCGTGAGCGGATGGTCGAGCCGGCGCGAGCGCAGCATGGTGCGCGCGAGCTCGCGCTCGAGCGCGCGCCGGTTGCCGAGCCCGGTGAGCGGGTCGGCGAGCGTGAGCGCCTCGAGGTCGGACAGGTGGCGCTGGTGCGTGCCGCGCTCGCGGCGCAGGAGCACGATGACCCACACGCCGAACGCGATGGCGATGGCCGAGGCGACGCTCGACGCCCACACCTCGCGGGCGGAGCGCGGGAACTCGCCGCGCTCGTAGAGCCTCGTGAGCCACGGGACGAGCGCGAGCCCCAGCACCGCGAAGAGCAGCGGCAGCAGGCGAAACGGCGGGCGGGGCGGCGGTTCAGGGCGGCTCATGGGGCTCCCGGGAGTTGACGCGCGGGCCCGGACGAAAGACCGCGCGCATGATGCGGGCGCCACGACGCGGGTGTAAAGCGGTGGCGCTCGGAAGGGATCGCTCCGGCGACCCGCGGATCAGCGCCAGTCGCCGCCCGCGAAGAAAGCGCCCCAGGCGATCGGCAGCGTGGTGGCGTGCCGCGCGCGCTGCTCGCGCAGCCGCTCGAGCGAGGCCGCGCGCACCGCGGCGGCGGTCGAGACGCCGTTCACGAGCCGGGCTCGATACAGCGTCTCCATCCACTCGCGCGCCTCCGCGTCGCCCACGGGCCACACGCTCGAGACCACGGTACGCACGCCGGTCTGGCGGAACGCCCGCCGCAATCCCGACACGCCCTCGCCGTCCAGCACCTCGCCCATGCCGGTGCGGCAGGCGGAGAGCACGGCCCAGTCGGTGCCGCGGAGATCGAGCGCCGCGATCTCCTGCGCGGTCAGGATGCCGTCGTCTCCATCGCCGGCGTCGCCCCGGTGGTTGGCACCGCTCAAGACCAGGCCGGAGAGCATGAGCGGATTCCCCGCGACGGCGCCGGGCAGCACGCGCGGCGCGGCCGCGGCGGCCGGGCGCAC